>JBJTUO010000062.1:0-33204 GCA_046080785.1 Leptolyngbyaceae cyanobacterium
AATTTCTCTAACAAAGTGTCTCAAAATCCTTGACACATTCCGGGCTTGATGCAAGCGAAACAAGCAAAATGATACAATAGATCTATTGGTGAAGCCGCCAACCGGAATGCCTGCAACCATCAGAACCAGCATAATCCGGGAATGTCTAAGCCCAAGAGTGCAAGACTCATTCAATTGGGCGGGGTTGCGCTAGTCGGATAGCTGCAAGGTGATGCCGCATCAAACCAAAAATTAATACTCTGCGGTGGGTCATCACGCGGAGTCTAAACAACGCATAGGGAGGCGATGGGGTTGCCCAGCCTGTGAACTGTGCAGCCGAAAGCTTGGAAGCCCGTGCTGTATTGCTTGCAATCAGCGTCGGGTAGGCAAGCTAGTAGGATATGTCACGGAATTTGGGTAGAAAAGCATGGAACAACTAACAGCAGACATTCTCGTCGTAGGAGGGGGCACAGGGGGCACTGCCGCAGCCATTCAGGCAGCACGACGGGGGGCAAAAACAATCTTAGTCAGTGAGTTTCCCTGGTTGGGGGGGATGCTAACCAGTGCGGGTGTTTCGGCACCCGATGGCAACGAGTTAGAAGCATTCCAAACCGGGTTGTGGGGAGCTTACCTGAGGGAGTTGCAGCGTCGCCAACCGGGAGGTTTGGATCACGGCTGGGTTAGCTGCTTCACCTATGAGCCTCGCATCGGGGCCGCAATTTTTGCCGACTGGGTCAGGGCTTTGCCCACGCTCAAGTGGATTGTGGGACAGGTTCCCAGACAGGCGATACGTCAGCACGATCGGATTTTAGGGATCCAGTTTGACCAGGTGGAAGTTAGAGCTACTATCACCCTGGACGGCACTGAATTGGGGGACGTACTAGCTTTGGCAGAGGTTCCACACCGTTGGGGGTGGGAATGGCAATCAGAATGGGGCGAACCCAGCGCCCCCACCGCTCCTAACGAGACCACCGATCGCTATCCAGTCCAGGTGCCCACCTGGGTGGTAGTCATGCAGGATTTTGGCGCAGATCGGATTGCTGCAGAGATCCCCCTGCCGCCCGGAGTCGATAGCGCTCGTTTCAATGGAGCCTGGGAGCGCTACGGCCCGCAGCAATTTCTCAACTACGGGCGGTTACCGGGCGATCGCTTCATGATTAACTGGCCGATTCATGGCAATGATTACGGTGAAGGCGTCCAACGAGTGCTGCAATCGAATGGGGATCGCCGCCAGTTTTTACAGGAAGCCCGCCGTCATGCCCAGGGTTTTGCCCATTACATTCAAGCTCACCTGGGTCGTCGTTATGGTCTGGCTGTAGATTGTTTTCCCTACTCTGCCCATAGTTTGGGCGGCGGCGCTTTTGCCCTCCACCCCTACTATCGGGAGAGTCGCCGACTGCAAGGGCTCACGACTATCCGAGAACAGGATATCTTGCCAGTTGCCACTGGTAATGTTGCAAGATTACCGCTCCAAGTCAGGGGGCAGGGCTGTGAACTAACAGAAACAGCCTGTGAGGCGATCGCCGTGGGCAACTACGCCAATGACCACCACTACCCAAGTGGAGACATTCCCCTACGGCCCAAATTTATGAACTGGGGAGGGCGTTGCACAGGGACGCCCTTTACGATTCCCTATCGAGCCCTAGTTCCAGCAGCCGTGGATGGACTACTGGTGTGCGAGAAAAATATTTCAGTATCTCATATCGCCAATGGCGCAACTCGATTACAACCGCTGGTTTTGGGAATCGGGCAAGCAGCTGGTATGGCGGCGGCCCTCTGTATTGAGCAGGATTGCCAACCGAGAATACTCCTCGTCCGATTGGTGCAAGAGGCTCTCCTGACTGACCCGATCGCTCCAGCCGCCGTGATCCCAATATTAAACCGGACATTTCGCCACGCAGACTGGCTGTTTTGGCAGCATTACTACTTGAATAGGCCAGAAGCCTACCCCAATTCTGGTAAAGCGCCTGACGCCGAAATGGTAGATAACCCCATGCAATCATCCAGCCACCAAGAGGGCTGGATCTCTTGCAAGGGCAAGATCATCCGGATCGGTGAACAATCTTACCAGTTTGAGCCGCTTGAACCGATGGCAGACATTAAGAATATGACGCTAGTGACCCTATCACCAGAGATCGATCAGTACTTGATCACGGCAAAATCGGGCAAGCAGGTCACAGTAATTGGCCGCTTGAACCGATCAGGACGATGGATTTTAGTGGAACGGATAGAGGCCTAGGGCATCTGGCTACTTAAGCGACCAGAAACCCGAGCACCATTTAAATCTGCCGACTCATCTGCCACTGTCAGTTGAGTCGGCTTACACCGCTTGACTTCAACCTTGATCCCCTGGGCACCCTCTTGCTCTAAATCTTCAATATACCCAGCCTTAGCAGCCTCAGCCAATTTGACACCTAAGAAGGGCCCAAAGTAATAGGTACAACGGGGTAGGTCAGTTGAGATTTCAACCCACCATGCCAGACCAACCTGATCTAAGAGACTTGTAAAAATATCTTGCATCCTAATATTCCTGCAAAATTACTAAACCAATAGCAGAGTTCTATTAGCCCTGTGCTAACCCCTTAGGGATATCATCTTCATATTTCGTTATACTTGAGCCCCCGGAATTTTTCAACCACATTTTTTGCTCTTGAGGATGCAATAGCTCGCTTTTTGCCCGTCGTTGGCACACAATTTCATACAGTGCCATACCAGCAGCAACAGAAGCATTGAGGCTGGGAGTTTTGCCTTTGAGGGGAATGGAAACCAGGTGATCGCAGGCCCGTTGGGTCAATAAACCAATTCCTTCTGCTTCAGAGCCAATCACCAGGGCGATCGGGCCGGAAAACTCAACCCTATCCAGAGATTGACCGGCTTCGGATGCTGTGCCATAAATCCAAAATCCAGCAGTTTTAAGGTCTTCTAAGGCCCGACTGAGATTGACCACCCGTGCCACTGGAAAGGTTTCCAGGGCACCCGCTGCCACCTTAACCACCGTGGAGGTAACCCCAACTGCCCGCCGCTGCGGAATTACTAAGCCATGGGCACCCAGAGCTTCTGCCGTCCGAATGATTGCCCCTAAATTATGGGGATCGGCGATCCCCTCTGCCACCACAATAATAGGGGGCTCCGACGCGGCATTGGCCCGGTCAATCAATTCAGGCAAATCTAAATATTCATAGGGCGTAACCTGAGCCACAATGCCCTGGTGTACGGCCCGGTTGGTTAATTGATCTAACCGATGGGGATCTACTTCATCAATTACTGTACCATTAGCTTTGGCCTGCAACAGCAGGGTATGGAACCGGGGATCATAGCGCAGGCGATTGGTGACCCAGATGCGATTGAGGAGCCGTCCGTTTTCTAATGCAGCCTGCACCACATGCCGACCGTAGATCAGGTCAGTCTCCCCCTGGTCATCGTCTATGGCCAGAGCGGGTGACTGCTCTGAGGGGAGACTCGTAAAACTGGGAGTGGGAGAAACAACAGCCTCAGGTTTGTGCTTAAGCTGAGGAGGATGTGCAGCACTTGCTCGGCCTGAGCGGTAGCCCTGGGTGCCGCGCCGGTAGGAGTCTCTAGATTCGCCGCGATTGGATCGGCGATCGCCTCTGTAAGCATCTGCCCCTCGTTCATTTCGCGCGCCATTGTCTAAGCGATGACTACCTTTGCCAAAATTGTCTGATGGTCGCCGGTCTTGCTGATCTCGGCGGTTTGGCCGGTCTCGTTGGTCAGCGTCATGGGGGAGTGCATCACCTTGCCCCCGGTATTTGGGCCGGGGACGATCTTCAGAAGTGGACTCAGACTTCCATCCCTCTCGCTTCCGATCGGGCTTGGGCTCACCTTTATACCTGCCCCTACTTTTGCCACGATAGTCTGATTTTGGACGGCTAGAACTCTGCCCCCCAGATCGATGGCGATTAGCCCCCTGGCGAGGCTTAGCAGGGCGATGAGAGGAGTGGTCGGAGGGTTGATCAGACATAAGTAGAAAAACTCAAAAGTTAAGTTAGACGGTCAGCAGGTATCGAAATCGAGGGTGGCCAGGAGCTGAATCAAACGTTGAGGATCGGTAAGGTATAGATACCCGATCAGGGTTTCTAACCCGGTTGCTTGCTGGTAAGTCGCCAGATCCATACGGCGAGATCGTACCTTTGCCGCATTACGACCTCGCTTGATCCAATCCACTTCCTCTGGTGTGAGATGGGGTAAAAGCGCCTGCAGATGAGCGGCTTGACGTTCAGCTCGCACCTGTGATACGACCACGCGATGATAAAGCTGAGGGCGCTTAGCAGGGGTCAGATAGTGAAGTCGAATATAGAGCTCGTATACCGCATCTCCTAGGTAGGCCAAGCTAGCTGGAGACAGTTGATTGAGATCAGAGGGGGAGGGAGGTGAAAAAAGTAGAAATTCAACTTGGGCAGATGAATACCCAGGATCAGCTTGAGGAGTAGTCGTATCTGAATAAAAATCAGGATCCGTAAGCGTTCCCTCAAGTGAAAAAGGATGAACAAGAAATTAACTGAAGACTTGAGTCAATCATTATCTTAACTTGGTCTATTCTAACTGGATTCGATCGTCTTCAACGGGCCGGGTAAGTAGTTGGATGGGATTGAATACACCCCCTGTAGTAGCCCTTTGTAGGGGGGACGTAGCCTGGATCAATGCCTGGATCAATTTTGTCTATTTGTAGAAAACCTTAAAACCAGCTCTAGTAGATCCAACACGGGGTATTAATAGGATCGGAGTCTGTCAGACTTTTTACATCTGGGCGACTGGGGTTTAACTGCGATCGCTCAGGCAGACGACATGTGCTTATTTTCATCTTGATTGAGGACTTGGCCAATGTTTTTTGAACTGTTAAATTCAATCAATAATCCAAATCAGAATGGCAGTATCGACCAATTGAGCGACATTGCCAACACGGTTCAAAGCCTAACCACATCAAACGGGCTGCAGCCATCGGCAATGCAGTCGGTTCTATCTTCCCTGGGGGGGCCGCTCAGTGCTGCATTGACACAGCGGGCACCCGGTGGTTCTTCCGCTGTTTCTAGCTTAATTGGGCAATTGGCTGGCTCAGGCCAATTGGGTAGCAGTACATCTGCCTTAACGTCTTTAATATCTCCTCAGGTGCAACAACAGGTGATTCAGTCCATCTCTCAAAAAACAGGAGTCAACTCCAGCGTCTTACAGGGGTTACTGCCTTCCCTATTGCCTGTCGCGCTCAAATTGCTGAACATGGGCGGTGCCAAACCTGGCCATACAGGAAATAATGCACTACTGAGTACTTTTTTGGGTGGCAATAACGACCTGGGTAACGTGATGAAATTTGCGGGGCGGTTCCTGACGCCCCAGTATCATCCCTAGTGGTTTGTCGGGATCGTTTCGAGGGTAAAGCTGCCCCAAAACATTTGTAGATAAGAGTAGTCCCCCATCAACAGATAGGGGACTCTTTTTTAGGATTTAATTAACTTTAAAACTGCCCCGCAGGAACATGGACATGCTCAGAGCGAGCCAGTTTAAGCCAGCGGCCATCTTCGGTAACATAGCCAATTTCAACCAGGTAATCCCGATCGCTGGTGCGAACCGGCAGATGTCGATCTCGTTCTAACTCATCTGCATCAAACTCATAGACACTATGGGGAGATTGGGTGTCCAGATTGATCCCAGTCACATCATAGAGCCGTAACTTTAACTTTTGCCCACCCTGCCGACGCACAGCGGCCTTATGCTCATCAGAGATCTCCCAGTAAGCGTAAACATCAGCGGAGTTGCGAGGAGTTAGCACAATGCGGCTACCGTAATCACCTGTTTGACCCGCGGCGTGGATTGGAGTTGTCGTTACTCTAGGGACAGCAGTTGCAGCCGCTACCGTCGCAGCGGCCCCAGTGGCAACAGCAGCGGCCCCAGTGGCAACGGCAGCGCCTCCAGTGGACAGAGTTGCAGCGGTGCCAGTGGGCAGAGTTGCAGCGGGCGGACATTTGGGCACATGGACATGTTCAGATCGGGCTATTCTGGCCCATTTGCCATCTCTGGTGGTATATCCCAAGTCCACCAGATAATCCCGATCGTCGGTTGTAATCGGCAGATGCATATCGATGTCATTGTCTTTGGGGTCAAACTCCCGCATACTATGGGCTTCCTGCACATCCAGGTTAATGCCAGAGACATCGTAGAGGCGCAGCTTCATGTTTTTGCCAAACTGGCGTACCGCCGATTTATCGGCATTACTCAATTCCCAGTAAGCGTAGGCATCTCGACAATTGCGCGGGGTTAAAATAACGCGGCTGCTTTGAGTATCTGTAATCGCTGCACCAGCTGCGGCGACTCCATCATCCACTGCACCCAGTCCCTTAGCCCATTTGATTAAGAATGGTAAGCCCAGCAAGGGCAGTAATAACCACCACAACGGCCCCCAACCCAGTTTATTCTCGCCAGGCTCTGGCAATGGCTGGAATTTTGGGGCAGCCTCGGTTGTTGCCGGAGCCGGAGCCGGAGTCGGAACAGCGGGTGTCAGTACCGCTTGTTTTCTGGCTTCTTCGATCGCCTGCTGGTTTTCGGCATTAGCTGCATACCCCAAAAACGCTTTGACATTGTCGTTTGCAGGGCCCTTATAGACATAGTACAGAGACTGAGAGAAGGGATAGCGGGGATCATCCGGCAGGGTATTGTGCATCTTGACAATACGAACCTTAGGGTTGCCCATCACCTGATCCGCAATGCTATAGCCGACACCGTCTTTACCCAATTTGGCAATTACGGCATCTGTACTATCTTCTGTCAACTTGACAGCCGTTGGGCCAGTCTGAAATGGAGCAGTGCGAAACACGGGGTAATTTAAAAAAGCCTGCCGTGTATCACTACTATCGGGGCGATCGACAATTTTGACCGGGGCATTTGGGCCTCTAGTGCTTCCATCTGACCCAATGGATTGAGACCAGTTGGTGACCTCACCCCGGAAGATTTTAGCAAACCCATCAATCGTTAAGCTGCCATTATAGGGGCTGTCAGGGCTCACAATCAGGGCAATCTTATTGCGAGTGACTGGTACCGCAACTAGCCCCTGAGCTTTTTCTTGCTCGGTCAAAGGGCGGCCTAGAGATGCCAGATCAATCTGACCTGCGACTAACTCTTGTAAAGCCTTATCAGTTCCTTGATCCGAAATATTGACCGTGGTGCCAGGGAATTTTGCCTGAAACCGCTGTTTGAGAGCATTGTTGATGCCCTCCATGCTGCTGGTGCCATCAATCTTAATTACTGTCCCGGCAGGCACACTGGTGGGATAGGGAAATGTATCTGCCGCCGATGTGACGACAGGCGCACCAATGTTGGGAGCCTGGGCGATTGAGACCTCGGCTGCGCCTGCGCGATCAGTGCCTTGGTTTCCGGTAAACTGGTGCAGCGCGGGAGACAGACCTACCGCTAACAAAGCCGCTAGAGGGAATGCTGCTGTATGGTGTTTTTGAATCTTCATGATTACGAGCCCTGCCTTAAGTTTTGAAGCCACCCGAAGTATAGAATGGAATTAAAGTGCCTGAGCCTAAATTAATGGCTGTACAGAGAAAAACAACCTTTAGCATTTTACTCCGGTTTTTTAATATTCTGATGAATTTACTCGTATCAGATAATTCTTCAGACTTTGTTAGTCTTTACTGCATCTCTGGCGCAGAGCTGAGTTCAACACCACCACCCCAAGATTGCTCAAGGATGGTTTAAGCTTTAACGCAAATTTAATCTGAGGAAAGAGTGATATGCTATCGTGGAGAGTTTTTTAACGAAAATAAAGTCCGTGACTACCCCTTATACAGTAGAAGAGTCTGCCAAGGTGATCCGAGCGGTAATGATCAGCGGTTTAGCTGTCGCTGTCGCCGATATGGGAATTGTTTCAACTGCGATCGAGGCTGCAGCGCTGACAAAAGAAGTCATGGGTGCGGCTCAGAAGTATCCCGACAACAGCGTGATCCAGTCTATTTTTTCTAATGAATCAATCCAACAAAATACGCCGACTTCACCGCCTGAAGGGTTGACCCCTGACAATGCCGCAGAAATTGCGGTCAGCGCCATCAATGACGCGATCGCAGTGATCAATCAAAGGGCCACGCCTGAAGAAGTGAGCCAGTTTAAGCAGCTCGTTTATGCCTGTAGCGAAACAGTCGCTAATGCTGCTGGGGAAGGGTTGTTTGGTAGCGGTGCGGTTAAGGTCAGCGCTAAAGAAGCTGCAACTCTAGCTAAGATTAAAGCGGCTTTAGTTGCTTAGCTATGACTCGATTCTGAAGTGATTCCTCTACTTTTATCTAGTATCTAGTCTTAATTTAGAGGGTGCTTGATTTTCAGCAACTCACGACTAAAGCCATCGGACTTGCTAAAGAGTGTAAATGATTTGAGGCTTTCAATGGTATCTTATACTCTCGGACGATCTGGCGCGAGTGGGAGTGGATTAAGGAGTTATGAATAAGACCAAGTTTTTGCTGGGATTGTTTTTATTTGGTCTGATTGGCGTCTTGCTTGCCTCGTTTCTCTTAACTGCGGGCAAAAAAGTTGGTCAATATTTTTTTGGTAGGAGTTATGCCGAGGGTGAACTGCGCTCTTACGTAGAAGCGGTTTCAAAACAGCAGGTCAATGGGGTCACCTGTCAGCCGATCGACACAGATGACAATGGCTATGTTGCCTGCGATTACACAACGGTTGCTGAACCGAATCGCACCCAAACCCTCGAATGTGCCGCATGGGGTTGGAGCGGCTTCTTTAATCGGGGTTGTAAGCAACGACTACCTGGGCTTTACTAACAAGGGACTAGATTCTGAATTTTGGCTCCTGAATTCTGGCTCCTGAATTCTATCGCGGGGATAACTTTCCACCTTGAAGAATATGCCATTGTTAAAATTCTCGGCGAGCAAAGATGAGAATTGCGATCGCCAGTAGCAGAATGGTGTAGAGAACTCCATAAACCGCATTGTTCAGTAAAACCGACAGGGGTGGTAATTGCCCGTAAACAGCTTGATTCTTCAAGTTGAGGCGAGACAGGTCAGGCAGCAGTAGGTACAAGTTGCGGGTAATGGTTTGTACTGTGGGATTTTTACTCAAGTTTCCCAGGGTCACCAGGTCAGGAGTAAAATTGCCCATCAGGTAGACCGCAAAGGTCAACAGGGTTGCCAGCAGGGAACTGGTAAAAACCCCAAACACGATCGCGATGGCGGTCACCAGAGAGAGTTGTAGAAATAAGAAAATTGAGGACACCAGAATACTGATGGCCGGGTAGGAAATGCCGTTGAAAGACAAAATGACCATGTAGATCGTCGTCATAGCGGCAATTAAAACCGCCAGCACAAGGGCAAGGCCCAGGTGTTTCCCGACAATAAACTCCGTCCGACTGATGGGCTTTGCCATCATCACCAGCACTGTTCGTTTCTCAATTTCTTTATTGACCAGGCACGTTCCCACAAAGACCGTAATCACCAGGCTTAAAAGGCTGATGGCAGCCAGGCCCAAATCTAAAATGATTTTGGTTTCAGTTCCGGCTGCGATTTCTGGTAGGAGAAGGGTGCTTATTCCCAGAATTAAGGCAAATAGAACGACCAGATAAAGGACGCGATCGCGAATCACTTCCCGGAAGACGTTTGCAGCAATTGCTAGAGTGCGAGTTAGATTCATTTTTGTCCCGCCTTGCGGTGGCAACCCGCTCAATCTACCATTTCTTAGCTGGTGTTTCACCAGGGGCGGGAGAAAATTGTGTTTGGGGTGGAGTGGATAATGGTGTATCAGAATTAGCCCCCGAAGCCTGATTGATCAAAGCATTGGGCTGGACTGGGGTCGGCCCGATCGCTGGGCCACAGTTTACTGTGGCAACAGCTGTTGTAGAAGGGGAAACCTGATTGCCGGAGGTATAGATGGGCTGTGTAACCCACTGAGAGGTGCCAGTTGTAACTTTACGAATCTGGCAGGTCTTGGTTAAGAAATAGCCGCCAAACTGCTGAGATGGGCCAGTCCAAATCGCTTGAAGTTGCAAATCATATTCTGCAGGTGGCAGCACCCGCCCATTTAACTGCCATAGAGTATTTTCTTCCGCAGTGGCAATCCGATTCAAGACCTGCTGCTCTAACGTATCGATATTGGCTGGTAACTCCGTGGGTAATAACCATCGCTCTACCTCTGACCAGGGGCGACCATTTAAATCAGCCTGCAGTAATGCTGCTGCCTGATCTAAGATCAGGACTCCTCGAGTCGTTGGGCGATTGTTGTCAGAAATGACAACCACAAAAGGGCTCCGATTTAAGTCTTGCGATCGGATATCTGGATAGGCTGTCAACCAGGCTTGAATCAAGAAATGGAAGGCAAACCAACAGCTAATCAAGAAGTTAATCAGGCATAAAATCACGACATCCTGCATCACTCCAGGTTTTGGCTGTTTATAGACCGGCCCGTCGTTAGTGCCTCCAATAAATTTAGGAATAGCATCGATCAACGCTGATAGAGGAGGCCAGAAGATTAAGCCTGGCGCGGCATAGGCATCTACCCCACCAAAAAGGAAGTAGCAAATTAAAGCGCCAGTAATCCAGGGCCCAATAAACATCTTGTTAAGGGTGAGGCTGTCTTTAAAGGGCTGATCATGCATGGCCCAATGCAAGCCTGCAATTAAAAATACCCAGCCACAACTGGCAATCAGCTGATGTACCCAATTTGTCTGATTGGTCAGCAAGGCCATCAACCAGGAATAGATACACATCCACAGCAGGGTTTTCCAACTATCCCAGGTGGCTGGCCATAGCAGCTTTTGCAGGTCTCTAAAAAAGCCCTGTAGCGCGTTAAAAAACCCAAGCATGGACTATCGACAAGCGTTTCTGTTCCAACAGGAGATTTTATACCTGTTTTTAAAGGTCACTGGCATAAAGCAGGACATTCCTTAACCCAAGCCATTCTGCCTGTGGCCCCCTATAATTTGAAGCGGATCGAAAAATTCAGTAGGCAGCACCCTTAAAATTTGCTGTAATAGGCCTAAATTCCCGTAAGTTCCATCCATGTCAACCTGCCCTCGTTGTCATCAGACTGTTGAGTCGCGGGCGATCGTCTGCCCCCACTGTCGCATGACTCTCAAGGCCCACGGCCATCCAGGAATACCCCTCTACCGGGCAACAGAAGACCGGCCCCTTTGTGCGAGCTGTGCCTATGATGCCGATGACACCTGCACCTTTCCCAAGCGCCCCAATGCAATGGACTGTACCCTATACCGGGATGTTAACCAACCCGTCGCAATAACTAGCCGCTCTGGCTACAGGATGGGGTTTCGGGTTCAGGGCTGGCTGCGCCGTAATACAGGCCTGTTGGCAGTAATCGGGTTGATTTTAATCAGTTTGGCGATCGTCCTCGTGCGATAAGGGGTGGAGGTGCTAATCGCTCAATGCGGCTCCGATCCAGAAATGGCTGCAAGATCGCTGGCAAGAGTTAAAAGATTTAGCTAAGTCGGCGGGAAGCCGAGCACCGAAAACGTGAATTGTGTTTACTCAAGAGTGATTCGGTGACGGGATGAAAGCCGCGCTTGTTGAGTGTGGCTTGATGCCAACGAAACAAGCAAAATGATACAATAGACCTATTGGTGAAGCCGCCAACCGGAATGCCTGCAACCATCAGAACCAGCATAATCCGGGAATGTCTAAACCCAAGAGTACAAGACTCATTCAATTGGGGGGAGTTGCGCTAGTCGGATAGCTGCAAGGTGATGCCGCATCAAACCAAAAATGAATACTCTGCGGTGGGTCATCACGCGGAGTCTAAACAACGCATAGGGAGGCGATGGGGTTGCCCAGCCTGTGAACTGTGTAGCCGAAAGCTTGGAAGCCCATGCTGTATTGCTTGCAATCAGCGTCGGATAGGCAAGCTAGTAGGGTATGTCACACCCTCAAATATTTGATTCTGCTGAAACAATTGAACAGCTATGTAATTCCATCTCTCCAAACGGCCATTTCCTTAAATTCAAAATATAAAACTCTAGCAATAACGGATTCCGACTTCGATTCCATTCGACAGGACGATCGCTTTCAAGCCCTGATTGCAGGCTCTGATTCGGGGTAGATCGCTTTAAGCTGTTGTACTGCAAATCAATTATTTTTTCTAAAAAAATATCCGTGTCTCCTGACTCAGGGACTAAAATCAAAAATTAACCAGCTTAGGGAAATTTGGGGCAATGGCAGCTAAAAAGAAACCCACGGGCGTCAAAAAGCTTGGTTTTGGCGACAAAAATTTGAATACCGAAATCAGTCGGGCTCAGGCTCTAATGGCCCGTAAGAAATGGCGATCGGCCCTAGAAATCTTAGAGCCTTTGCATAGCGAACATCCAAAGAATAGCGCAGTGCTCAGCCACTTGGCCGCCACCTACGCCGAACTGGGGGACTTTTATGGCTGTGAGCGGGTCTTCGATCTCTGGGTGCAGTTAGCTCCCAATAACGCTGATGCCCTGTATGGATTGGGTGGAGTGTATATCATCAATCAACATCCCCTGCTGGCATTTCACACCCTAGGTCAGGCTTTAGACAAATTTCCTGAGGATCAGCGCGCTGCAAAAGTTCGTGAAACAGTGGAAGTAATTGAATCCAATCTAGATGAGCTACTATCCCCCCTGAACTTATCAAAAGAAGCCGGGTGGGAAATCGCCATTTTACACGAACGGGGGCAAGCCTATTTAGAGCAAGGGCTGTATCAGCAGGCCCGGCAGGCAGAGGAAGAGGTGTTGCGCATAAAACCAGATTTTCTCTCGGCTCAAAATAACCTGAGTCTGATCAGTTATGCAGAAGGGAAACTGGATGAGGCGATCGCATTTGCCCACGCCGTACTTGAGCAGGATGCAGACAATGTTCATGCTTTGTCCAATTTAATTCGTTTTTGTTGCTTGAATGGGAAACTAGACGAAGCCCATGCCTATCGCGATCAACTTAAAGCAAGTCAGGCATCTGCCTGGGATGTTTGGACTAAAAAGGTCGAAGGATTGGCCTATCTTGGAGACGATGACGGCATTTTAGAAGTCTATGAGCAGGCACAAGCATCCGGAAACTTGGAGAATACATTAACGGAAAGTGCGCTCTTTTATCATCTAGTGGCGGTTGCAATAGCTCGCAATGGCGATATGCGTCAGGCCTACAAACTCTGGAAACAAGCGCTCCAGCGATCGCCTGGCTTATCCCTAGCACAAGACAATCTGGAAGACCTAAAGCGGCCTATCGGGCAACGCCATGCTCCCTGGCACTTTAGTCTCAACCACTGGTTAGACCGCCGCATGATAGATGATTTGACTAATGCCCTGCAAGCAAGTACCAGTTCTAAAGACGAACCCTCCTTAGATCAAATCATGCAGCAGTATCTGGCAGACCATCCAAAATTGGCTCACCTGGTTCCTATTCTACTGGATCGAGGAGATAGGCCGGGTCGGGAGTTTGCCTTGCGTCTGGCCACGGCTGTTAAAACCCCCGAAATGCTGCAAGCCCTGAAGGATTTTGCCCTGAGTCAGTGGGGGCCAGATAGCTTTCGGCAGCATGCTGCGGTGATTGCGGTAGAAGCCGAACTGTTACCCGCAGAAGATATCTGCCTCTACATCAAGGGTGAGTGGCAAAAAATCACGTTCAACAATTATGAGTTTCATGATGAGCCAGCTTTTCAGCATTCTCGCAAAGTAATAAACCTCCTGACCCAGGCCTTGCCTTTACTGAAAAGTGGTAAGGCTGAATCAGTCCGAAAGGCTGAAGACCTGCTGCGGCAAGCGATTAAGGCAGAACCTGACTTCCCCGACCTACAAAATAATCTTGCGGTGGCCTATCAACTTCAGGGACGCATAGAAGAAGCTCAAACGCTCTTGCAACAAATTGTCGACCAATACCCTGATTACATCAGTGCTCGCGCATCGCTCGCCCGCTTTCATGTTAAAGCTGGAGAGTTAGAAGCTGCAGAAGCCTTATTAAAGCCATTGCTTTCTCGCAAAAGCTTTCATTATCAAGATTTCGCCACCTTTAGTGAAGCCTATGTAGAATTGCTGATGGCTCAGGATAATCTTGATGCGGCCCGGGGTTGGCTCAATCTATGGAGTAGCGTTGAGCCTGATCATCCCCATCTGCCCTATTGGGAATCTTTGGTGGGAGGAAAGGATTTATTGGATAAGATAGGCAAAATTGCTAATGGTGAGTTGGGTCGGAGACCAAAATCGCCTAAAAGCAAATCGAAGCCAGGTCAATAAATACTGCTGAGTCGCCATTTTTTCCGGGAATGTGTAAGGATTGGATGTTCCTTTTCATCATCATATTGCTGTGTCAGTCTACCTTTCCACTGCTCAAGTCCCCTTTTTAGGAGCAGAATTTGCCGTTAATTCCGATACGGCACGGGTTGCTATTCTGCCGATTGCCTACGAAGCGACAACGACCTATCGCCGGGGCTGTGAAAACGGCCCAGCGGCGATTCTCGATGCCTCTCAGCAGGTAGAAGTGTATGACGACGAGTTCGATCGGGAAGTTTGTGAAGTCGGCGTCTGGACTCATCCTACGATCGCTGATACCCGCCACAACCATCCCATCTCCAGTGATGCCATGCTACAGGCAACCCAGCAGAGCGTGGCTCATCTGGTTGGGGAGGGCAAGTTTGTCATTGCCCTGGGGGGTGAGCATAGTATTACGGCGGGCATCGTTGCAGCCTATCAGCAAGCCTATGCAGGAGAGCCATTCACCGTGGTTCAAATTGACGCCCACGGCGACCTGCGCTATGAGTATGAAGGCTCGATCCATAACCATGCCTGTGTCATGCGGCGGATCGTGGAGATGGGGTTGCCTACCTTGCAACTTGGCATTCGCAGTATCTGTAAAGAGGAAGCCGATTTGATTCGCGATCGCCAATTGCCTGTGATCCGGGCCAGGGAGATTGCCACCCACCCCAATTGGATGGAGCGGGCACTTGCCAGCATTACGACTGAGAAGGTATTTTTGACGATCGACCTGGACGGCATTGACCCTACCCTAATTCCCGGTGTAGGGACTCCCGAACCCGGTGGGTTGACCTGGTACGGTTTATTGACCTTTCTGCGGCGGGTGTTTGAGCAACATCAGGTGATTGGCTGTGACGTGATGGAGTTAGCCCCAGTGATGGACTCGGTGGTCTCTGAATTTACCGCTGCCAGATTGGTTTATAAATTAATTGGCTACCAGGCAATGGCCTGTGGTTGGTAGGATTGTACCAAGCTGGTGTTTTGACATTGCTGAAAAGCAGGATACTAATGCGGAGCCGCCCTTTTCTCTCCTGTGAATTTCCCGGTTAATGGTATGTTAGGGGAGGCAAGTGTAATAAAACGTTATTTTACATGGGACTCACGTATCGGCGGGTTTTGCTTAAGTTGAGTGGCGAAGCACTAATGGGCGATCTTCCCTATGGAATTGACCCTAACATCGTGCAAGAGATCGCCCAGGAAATATCTGGCATTGTCGCTGAAGGGGTTCAGGTCGCGATCGTAGTGGGCGGTGGTAATATCTTCCGGGGAGTTAAGGGAGCCGCTGCTGGCATGGATCGGGCCACAGCTGATTACATTGGCATGATTGCCACGGTGATGAATGCCATGACCCTGCAAGATTCCCTAGAGCAAATTGGGGTTCCTACTCGTGTCCAGACCGCTATCTCTATGCAGGAAGTGGCGGAGCCCTACATTCGACGCCGGGCCATTCGCCATTTAGAGAAGCAGCGAGTGGTGATCTTTGGGGCAGGTTCAGGCAACCCCTTTTTTACAACCGATACGACTGCCTCCCTGCGGGCCGCAGAAATTGGGGCAGATGTACTGTTTAAGGCCACTAAGGTAGACGGTATTTATGATGCAGATCCTCACAAACATCCTGAAGCCCGTCGCTATCTTACCCTGACCTACCATCACATTCTGACTCAAGACCTGCGAGTCATGGATAGCACCGCTATCGCCTTGTGTAAGGATAATAATATCCCCATCATCGTCTTTGACCTTTCTGTGAAGGGCAACATCCGTCGGGCGGTAATGGGTGAACAAATTGGAACGCTTGTGGGAGGTTATTGTGAAGTTAGCTGATGTTGAAGACCACATGGATAAGTCAATCGAAGCGACACAGCGGTCATTAAACACAATTCGGACGGGGCGGGCAAATGCCTCTCTGTTGGATAAGGTGACTGTTGAGTATTACGGCACCCCAACCCCGTTGAAATCTCTGGCAAATATTAGTACGCCAGATGCGTCTACGATTATGATTCAACCCTACGATCGCGGTAGCTTAAATCTGGTTGAAAAAGCCATTTCCATGTCTGATCTGGGTCTTACCCCCAACAATGATGGTTCCACGATTCGACTTAATATTCCTCCATTAACGAGCGATCGCCGTAAAGAACTGGTGAAATTGGCTGCCAAGTATGCCGAAGAAGGGAAGGTAGCTATCCGCAATGTGCGTCGAGATGCGATCGATGCTGTGCGGAAACAGGAAAAGGGGGGCGAATTGTCTGAAGATGAGGCGAAGGATACTCAAGATAAAATTCAGAAATTAACAGATAAATTCATCGCCAAGATTGAAGAATTACTGGCGGAGAAAGAGAAAGATATCACCACAGTTTGAGGCATGATCTGGATAGTGACTTATTCTTGATGCTCATGAAGTTGCTTTACCCGATTGAGGGTGAGGAAAATCATGACCATTCACCTAGCCGGATTATTCACGAACCCCTCAACTATTGGCTGTCATCCCCATGGCGCTTCCACCTGCAAGTGGGGAACAGCAATCCAGGTTGGACAAGTTCTATCAGGGTGGGTTCCCGCCTAGGCAGGAATGACAAACAGTTCAATTACTTCATGAAGTATGTAGGCTAGATTAGATAACAATCTCTTCCAGATCCTCCTCTTCCAGTTTGACTTTCACTGGCTTCACCTTCCAGATTTCTGCGGCATACTCCTGAATTGTGCGATCGGAAGAAAAATAAGCCGTGCGGGCTACATTTAAGATAGATTTTCGTGTCCAGGTCTCCTGATCCTGGTAAGTCTGGCTAACCTGCTCCTGACAGTCGATGTAAGCCTGGTAATCAGCCAGTAACAGATACTCGTCTTGTTGCAAGAGCGCATCAACAATGGGGCTGAAAAGATTCCGATTCTGGGGTGAAAAGTCTCCGGCAGCCAGACGATGAATCACTTCTTGTAGTTCAGGGTTGGTGTTGTAGATGCCCCAGGGATGGTATCCCCTGCCTCTGAGATCAGCCACTTCTTCAGCCGTAAGACCAAACAGGAAGAAATTTTCAGGCCCTACTGCCGAACGAATTTCGACATTAGCTCCGTCCAGTGTCCCGATTGTCAATGCCCCATTCATGGCAAACTTCATATTGCCAGTGCCAGACGCCTCCATGCCAGCCGTTGAAATTTGTTCAGACAGATCGGCGGCCGGGTAGACCTGCTGCCCCAAAGACACGTTGTAGTCGACCAGGAACACGACTGTTAACCGCCCCCGCACATCCGGGTCGTGATTGACCAGTTCTGCGACAGAGTGGATCAGCTTAATGATGAGTTTGGCCATGTGGTAACCTGGTGCTGCTTTGCCCCCAAAAATGAAGGTTCGGGGCAGCAGACGACCAAACAAACCAACAGGCCAACGCTCTAACGATTCGGGCAGCAGGGTATGGTTGGTATAGGCAAAGGTTCGCTGGGTGATAGACCATGCCTGGTTCCACTCCAACTCGTAGACATCCAGCAGGAGTCGCATTAACTCTGCCACAGCCACCACCGGGTGAGTATCATTCAACTGAATCGCCACCCGATCGGGGAAGCGCGCAAAATTCTGATGTCTTAGCCTGTAAGTCCGGATGATGTCTTGCAGGGCGCAGGAAACAAAAAAGTATTGCTGTTCTAATCTGAGCCGCCGCCCTTGCAGGGTATTTTCATTTGGGTAAAGAACTTTGGAAATGTTTTCGGAGAGGGTCTTACTGGCAACCGCACGGATATAGTCGCCAGCATTGAAAGCTTGAAAGTTTAATGCTTCACTGGCTTCTGCCTTCCAGAGACGTAATGTATTAACTGTATTAGTGCCGTACCCAGGCACTAACATATCGTAGGGGGTGCCCAGCACCGTCCATTCAGGATGCCAACAAACTCGATAGCGGCCCTGTTTATCGAAGCTGGTTTCAGTGCGCCCACCAAATTGAATTTCGACCCGATAGTCAAGGCGGGGAATTTCCCAGGGGCTACCAAAACTCAGCCATTTGTCAGGACATTCCATTTGCCAACCATCGCGAATTGTTTGATTAAAAATGCCAAATTCATAGCGAATTCCATGGCCAACGGCCGGAATTTCCAGGGTGGCCAGGGAATCAAGAAAACAGGCTGCTAACCGCCCCAGCCCGCCATTACCCAAACCCGGTTCTTCTTCTTGAGCCATCAAATCTTCCAGGCTGAAGCCAAATGGCTTGCTCAATCTGAACTCCCGGAGAGCCTGATAGGATCGTTCGTAGAGACCTACATTAATTAAATTATTGCCTAATTGACACCCCATTAAGTATTCCAAAGAGAGGTAGTAGACGATTTTGGCATCCTGTTCAGAGTAAGTTTGGGCCGTCTTGAGGCGGCGGTGCACCAGTCGATCGCGAATGGTGTAAGACAGCGCCATGTAGTAATCATGCAGGGTAGCGAAGTACAGATTCGTCCCCACTTTCGGAGGAGAAGAAGATACAAAAAGAACGGCGCTGCTGATTCTGGGTATGAAAAAAGTGCTGTATGCTCGCAACTTTGTTTCGATTCATACTGCTTTTCAGCAACGCCCAAAGAGCTGTGTTCCTTCTTGTCCCGCCTTGCGAGCAACTATACAGACGCAAGTTGAGGTTGGGCAGGAGTAAGTGCTACCACCTCTACCTCTGGCAGATCCTTAAACAAGACGGTGCTGAGATAGCGTTCGCCAAAGCTGGGTTGGATAAATACCACCAATTTGCCGGCATTCTCTGGACGTTTGGCGACCTGAATGGCGGCGGCCAGGGCCGCTCCGGATGAAATTCCAGACAACAGCCCTTCTTCCCGTGCTAACCGACGGGCAAACTCAACCGCTGTTTCACTACTGACCTGGATAATTTCATCAACCAGTTCTAGTCGCAAAACCTGCGGGATGAATCCGGCACCAATGCCCTGAATTTTATGGGGCCCTGGCGTCCCCCCAGAGAGCACATGACTTTCTACGGGTTCAACGGCGATCGCTTTAAACTCTGGTTTCCTCTGTTTAATTACTTCTGCCACCCCTGTAATAGTGCCACCCGTGCCGACGCCCGCAATTAAGAAATCGATTCGACCCTCCGTGTCGGCCCAGATCTCTTCAGCGGTGGTTTCCCGGTGAATTTTGGGGTTGGCGGGGTTTTTAAATTGCTGCGGCATAAAGGTATTGGGCACGGAGGCTGCAATTTCTTCGGCCCGCCGAATGGCCCCTTTCATCCCTTCACTACCAGGCGTTAACTCTAATTGGGCACCGTAGGCTTTGAGCATGGCTCGCCGTTCCAGACTCATGGTGTCAGGCATGGTCAGGATCAGTTGATAGCCTTTGGCTGCGGCCACCAACGCCAGGGCAATCCCCGTGTTGCCAGAAGTGGGCTCCACCAAAATTGTTTGGCCTGGCTGAATCAAGCCAGCATCTTCCGCCGCCCGAATCATGCTGATACCAATCCGGTCTTTCACCGAAGCAGCGGGATTGGCCCCTTCCAGTTTCGCCACGACCTCGGCGACACACCCCTCTGCCTGAGGAATACGATTCAAATGAACCAGCGGGGTTCTGCCGATCAACTCTGTTACATCATGGGCAATTTGCATAGCTCGACTCCTTGCCAGGGGACTGGCGCAAACTCAATGATCAACCCAAACAATTACTTATAACCGAATAGCAATGAATAATTTCACTATAATACGGTAAATCAATCAGGAATATGTATTTTTGTAATTCTACAAAAATACATCAATGTTTCTTATCGGAGGTTGGTTAGACCAACTGAAGTGAAATTATCGGTTTTTAGGGCAAGCAACCGTTTCCGTTTGTCGGGCAGTTGTAAAATAGCGAACAGCTTTGACCTGAAGTGATGCAGACAGACTAAACCAATGTCTGACCCCGGCTGGGACTTTAATGTAATCCTGGTTTTGCAGCAATAATTCCATCCGGAACCCGTCTGGATGGGAAAACCCAAATATGCACTCCCCCGTTAAGATATAAAGACTTTCATCATTGGGATAGCAATGGGGACGGCTGCCCTGGGCCAGCAAATGGTAAAGGTGGGACGAAGAGGGGGTCACGGCCATCAGCTCACACCAGGTGCAACCCCTTGTATACTGATGAGCAGCAAACTTAGGGCTGAGTGCTTGTAACACTTCTTGCTTTTGGGCCAAATTAAGGATTTCTTGGGAAAGAAGGGCTGGTAAGGCCTGACCCATCGCTGGATTGACCAGGTATTCTTGCAAGGGCAGGTGCTGGATCAGGATATTTAAGCCACCGAACTGGCGACTGATCTCCCCAAGATCTGTGTAAGTCTCTCCGCCTTCAAGTTGTAGAACAGCCATATTAAATAATTCCAAAATTCCAATAATTAAATAATCCTAATCAGTCGGTGACTACTCAAGTTTGACCCAGTGCCACCCCCTCAACTGAGTTCTTGAGCTGATCCAGCCAGGGAGAGGGCTTAAAGCCTGTGGCATAGCAGAAAAGGGGGAGGGTTGGGCTGAGGGCGTAGGAAAACATCAGCAGGGTGGGATAGGAGTCTCACAGAAAATACAGCAATCTGACCGACTTGCCGTACTTTATTCTACTATCCTAACATGGGTGTGATAAAGTCAATTGATATAAGTACTAATCTTCTATCGAGGATTTGTATTTTTTGAATCAAGCTCCATCTCCTCTCACCTCAATCAGCCCGTGGAATTTTCTTCCAGGTTGGAATATGCGCTTTTAGCGCTACTAGAACTGTCAGATCATCAGGCCGATGCTTCTCCCCTCAAGGTCTGCGAGATTGCGGCGGCTCAATCCATCCCCCATCGTTACCTTGACCAGATTTTGTTTGCATTGCGGCGGGGTGGCTTAGTCCAGGCGCAGCGGGGCGTAAAAGGGGGGTATCTGCTGGCAAAAGACCCTCAGCAGATCACCTTATTGCAAGTTATGGCAGCAGTTGAAGGGGAAAGCAACACCTCGCCGGGGAGGGGCAACACCACTCAGACTGTGGAAAAAAAAGTTGTTAGCAATGCCTGTAGGCTGGTATCCCAGGCATTGCAGGTGGTTTTAGGCTGTTATACTTTGCAAGATTTACGTCTACAGCGGCAGCGTGATGTCGATCAGCCGATTTGCTTTAATCATGGTTATTGTCCTCTGAATAAAGCAACGCAGTTCCCTGTTGTCGCGCCTTGCGGTGGTAGCCTTCCTAGCCGCTGAGTTCCTGATATGCCGGTGTATTTCGGCTTATATCGTCACCTTTAATCCAATCATTTTTAATTTGAAATCAACGGCTTTAAACCGTTAATTTATTGACTCAAAATTACGTCAAAATAGTAGGAATTAAAGCAATATTGATGGCTTAAATTTTTGTAAATTGCACCACATATCAGTTTTTTTTCATGGAATGAATGCTAGTATTAAATATGAACAAAGAGATATTTTTTGCTGGCAAATCAACTCTTGAATTCGATTTTCGCAGTGCAGATCTGGCTACCAGATTGATAGTAGGGTGCTCTTGTGGGGAGATTCTTGATTCTTCTTATTGCAGTTTTGACTGGTTTAACCAGGCGATCGGGCTAATTGTAAACACACCCGATCTAAAGGGAATTATTTGGTCTAATTTCTGTCGAGAGACCCCATTAAAAATTCAGGTGAAGTCAGAGTTTTACAGCTTTCAAACCTTGTTTAAGGGAGGTCTGTATGGTTACAAGAGTCACCACCCAAGAAAGTCGTCAACTCCAAAGCGGTAGGGGGATGGAAAGCACAGAATATCGCCCGCTGCAAAGTGTTACAACACAAGCTGCCCGCAAGCTGGCGATTACCAACAATACCATTCCCCAAATGGTCGGCATTACCCCCCGCTGGCTGCTGCATCTTCTGCCATGGGTGCAGGTGCAATCAGGCACTTACCGGGTTAATCGCACCAAGGTTGTCTTAAAGCAGAATCCCAGAATCCCGATTAATCACAACAATGGATTCTCGACCATTGCTCCAGAAGGCTTGCGAGTCATCCCAATGTTGTCGCCGCTGGCCCCCAATGAAGCGCTACCGATCGCCAATGCCTTCCAGCCCGAGCATTTTGCCATGGGAGCAAGCCCGATCGTGGCAGGCCAGACCAGCGACAAATTTTATATTGTGATTCAGGGTAAATTAGAAATCCTGGTGGGCGGCGCTCAGGGTGAAAGTTTGCGCGGTGTTATTCTCGGTGCAGGAGACTATTTTGGTGAAGCCAACCTGCATCAAGATATGCCCAGCGATGTGACCGTTCGGGCCCTCACGGATTGCGATGTGCTTGCCATTTCCAGAGCTGCTTTTGAACAGGCGGCTGGCCAGTTCCCAGACCTGCGGGCGCGTTTGCAACAGTCGATGGAAGAACGGATGCAAATGAAGCCCTTCCTCAACCTGTTTGGCGAAGAAAAAGTTGCATTGATTGCTGATTATAACGGCGAAACTGAAGTTCCGACTTCTTACATTGACTATGAAGATGACCCATGTGAGTACGAACTCAGCCTAGTGCAAAGCATTCTGCGTGTCCATACCCGTGTCAGCGATGTTTATAACGAACCCATCGATCAATTGCGCGAACAGTTACGACTGACGATCGAGGGCATGAAAGAGCAACAAGAATGGGAACTGATCAATAACCCAGACTTTGGTTTGCTCAATGCCGCTTCGCCCCTGATGCGAGCGCAACCCCGCTATGGGCCTCCAACCCCGGATGATTTAGATGATCTGCTGTCCCGCGTGTGGAAAAAACCTGCTTTCTTCCTGGCCCATCCCCGCGCGATCTCGGCCTTTGGTCGGGAATGTACTCGTCGAGGGGTGCCGCCGGCAACCGTGAACTTGTTTGGCAGTCCGTTTATCACCTGGCGCGGTGTGCCCCTGGTGCCCTGCGACAAACTAGATGTGCGCGGTCGCAACGGTACGCTTCAGGGCCCAGGTAAGACTAACATCCTGCTGGTGCGGGTGGGTGAAGCAGACCAGGGGGTGGTTGGGTTGCATCAAATTGGCACCCCCGGCGAACAAATGCCCGGCCTGTCTGTACGCTTTATGGGGATCAATACCGAAGCGATCGCATCCTACTTGATGACACTCTATTTCTCCTGTGCGGTCTTAACCGATGATGCTCTGGCCGTCCTGGAAAATGTTGAAGTGGGGTACTACCATGATTATGCATATTCAGGGTCTTGACGGTAAAAATGGCAGCAAATCACCGCGAGTTGATCCTTTGCCAGAACCCGACTGGGATGGCCGCGCCTTTGACCCGCGCCAGATCGAAGCAATGGCCAATCAGGTCTATGCCGCTGTACCCGGTCACAGTAGCGCCAGCAACCAGGTAAACCAGGTGCAATCCGCCGCTGAAGTCACCACTCCCATGCCCCAACCTGTGGCTTCCCAGGTGCCAACCCTGCCGATTCCATCCAGCCCGACGGCGGCGGGAACTGCAAGCCCGCCCGCAGGTGTGCCGCCAGAGATGCCTGGGGAGTCTGCACCAGGGGCAGATGCACTGACCCAGATGGCGCAGCAGTTGTACGGGCAGATGTCCCCTGCTAACCTGGGTGCGGCCATGCAACAGGCGATCGCCGGGTTATCGTTCCCCACGCTTGCCAATGAAGCTAGTGAGCAGCCCATGGTTAGGACTGTTCCTGGTTCTACCCTGAGCCAGGAAGCCTTGACCGATATGGTGCAGCAAATGATGCAACCGTTGGCCGTTCCAGTTCCGCTGATCTTTCCTGCAGGGGCGCAACCCCTGCCTGTAACAGCGGTTGGTGGGGTACAAACCCCTTCTGCCAAAGATGAAGCGGCACAACCCAGCTTTTATTTCCTGTCGCCTCCGGCAGGGGAGCCCCTGGGGCTGGAGTCAGACGCCCCCTTTGATATCCAGGTGATTCGTCAAGATTTCCCGGCCCTGCAGCAGCAGGTGCACGGAAAACCTTTGATCTGGCTAGACAATGCTGCTACTACGCAAAAGCCCCAAAGCGTGATTGATGCCGTTTCCCGTTTCTACGAACGGGACAACTCTAACATTCACCGGGGGGCCCACACCCTGGCTGCCAGGGCAACCGATGCCTATGAGGCGGCGCGGGAGACAGTGCAGCGGTTTCTAGGGGCGGGTTCAGCCTCAGAAATTGTCTTCCTGCGGGGCACCACCGAAGCCATCAACTTGGTCGCTCAAACCTACGGTCGCCAGCAGATTCGGATGGGAGATGAAATTATCCTCTCGACCCTGGAGCACCATGCCAACATCGTGCCCTGGCAGATGCTGGCCCAGGAAACTGGTGCCATGCTAAAGGTCATGCCAGTGACTGACTCTGGGGAAATCATGCTGGAAGAGTACGCCCGATTACTGGGGCCGCGAACTCGTATCGTTGCTGTCACCCATGTTTCCAATGCTCTCGGTACCATCCTGCCCGTGCGAGAGATCACAGAAATGGCCCATCGCCATGGGGCCAGGGTGCTGATTGATGGAGCGCAAGGGGTTCCCCATCTGCCGGTTAATGTCCAGGCGTTAGACTGTGACTTCTATACCTTTTCGGGGCATAAGCTGTTTGGGCCGACTGGCATCGGGGTTCTTTACGGCAAACGGGAACTGTTACAGGCAATGCCACCCTGGCAGGGAGGGGGTAGCATGATCCGTCATGTCACGTTTGAACACACGACCTATGAAGATCCACCAGCAAAATTTGAAGCGGGAACGCCAAATATTGCCGATGCGATCGGGCTGGGAGCGGCGATTGACTATATCACCAGGCTGGGGATGGTTAATCTCGAACAATACGAGCGAAAACTGACGGAATATGCGACGCAACGTCTGATTCAAATCCCAGGCTTGCGGCTGATTGGGACAGCCCCCCATAAAGTGGGTGTATTGTCCTTTGTTTTCGACGACCTCTCTCCGGAAGACGTCGGTAAACGCCTGGATCAGGAAGGGATTGCGGTTCGAGCTGGTCACCATTGTGCCCAACCCACCATGCAACGGTATGGCATTACAGGAACCGTCCGACCATCCCTGGCGTTCTACAATACCTGTGAGGAAATCGATGTGCTGGTAGACGTTCTGCGAACCCTGCGCTACCGTTAGCCCCTACTAGAGGAGCCCGACAGATCCCTACGATTCATTCGGCGTTGCTGAAAAGCAGGATAAATTGAAACCAAGTTTCAAGCATCCAGCAGCCTTTCATCCCTGGAATCAGCAACGCCATTCATTCAACTGTAGGGATTTGTTGATGTAGCGATCGCCCGGTTGAACATCATGCGTCGAGTCTGGAGATAACTAGAAGGGAATTTCATGAAAAATACTCAACCCTTAACGCAGGTAGCCCAAACAGGTCAGGTCTCTACCCATTCTGCCTCAACCTCCCTTTTAGAAGGCGGCTTTGCTTCAGGGCGGGCAAGCCCGATCGCCCGATACGCCACTGGAAAATCTAAATCCACCCCCGCTTCTACAACCTGCGTTGAAATCAAGGTGCAGGCTTCTTGATGATTTAGCCGCCGCTTTACCTCTGCCAAAATTGCCTGGTGGAAAATAGGACACAACGTAAAGTTAAAGTTATGTAACAAAAGCTCAAAGAACGAGGGACATGATATGACACTCTCTCTTTAGACGTATAATGCTTACTAAGTGTCTACTCGCTAGGCAAAGCAATTAATTGGAAACCACTATTCATCCATGAATATGACCACCACGCTCTCAGGTGCCGCTGACGCTTTCTACGAAGCGGCCAACCAGATGCTGGCGGGAGATCTGTCAGCCTTCGAAGCGATTTGGTCTGAGGCCGATGACATCACCCATCTGGGCCCCACTGGTTCCATCTACACCGGGCGAGCGGCGGTGATGGAGCAGTTCGCCAGGGAAGCCGCCATGGGATTCGAGGGAACCCTTCGGGCAGAGGATCGCCAATACGTTGAAACCGCTGAGATGGGCTACCTGGTTTGTGTGGAACGGACTAGCGGCATGACCAAGGCCGGTCATGCGATCACGGTGGACATTCGCGCCACCACGATCTTCCGCAAGGAGGCTGGGCAGTGGCGGGTGGTGCATAACCACACTGATCGCTTCTAGAGATGCTAAGTGGAAGTCCTATGTAAGCTACTCGTAATCTAAACTGCACTAACAGAATTACCTAATGATTTCGGCGTGGTTCAATCGAGGGCAACACTTTTTACAGAGGGCAAAACTTAAATTTCTTTCTGAGTAAATCTCTCAAAGATTTACTCAATGTAAAAGTGTTACACCAATGTTAGGGTTTTTGACCAACGCCAGTTTTCTGTATATTATTCCACTCAGGCGTGTTATTATATGAAAACTTTCCGTCTAATACATCGTTAGGCGCACTCACCCCCGGAACAGGAGACAGCATGTCCAATTTGGACTTGCAAGCGAAACTTGATGCGATCTTCAACGCTCATATGCAGGCGGAATTAGTCGGCGACCTCGACAAAACGCTGACGACGATGGTGCCGAACCCGCATCTCGTCAATGTGCCGACCATGGTGGGTGGTCAAGGCCCGCAGGGTGTCCGCAGGTTCTACTCCAAGCGGCTCATTGGTCAGTTTTTTCCGCCTGATGTCAGATTCGAAACGGTTTCGCGAACGTATAGCGAGGAACGACTCGTCGATGAACTCATCATCTCGTTCACTCACACTATCAAGATGGATCATATCCTGCCCGGAGTTGAGCCGACTGGGCAGCGGGTTGAAGCGGTGTTTGTCGTGATCGTTGGAATCGAAGACGACAAGGTGGCCTACGAGCACATCCATTGGGATCAGGCGAGTGTTCTGGTGCAGTTGGGCCTGCTCGATCCGAAGGGTCTTCCAATCGTTGGCGCGGGTGCCGCCGCTAAGTTGAGAAATCCAGCATTGCCAGACCCGTTCTTTAATGAGGGCTAGCTGCCAACTCATGGGGTACTAAAAAAGCCATTGCTCAGGGTAATTTAACCCTCTATGAAAATGTTTATTCGACCGTTAACATCCAGCATTTAGAAAGTTTAAATGACCTCTTCGCCAGAATTACAGGGGTCGTTGTCATCAATGGCACATCCCCGCCGCGTTTTGAACACTAAATCATCGGGTTGAACTTTATCCGGTTTCCTTGCCTGCAATATAGTTTGTAAGCGAGGATTTAACCAAATTGTGCGATCCAAACAGTCAGACACTCATCAGAGACATGCCGCCACCGTAAGCCAATTGCCTCAGCTGTTCGGCAGCCTGTTCCTAGCAAAAACTCAACATAGTCTGTATACCAGTGATAGTGTGGATCTTTTCTAAATTCTGCGACGATCGCTTGAATCTCTTCACGGCTAAACGGCCTGCTCTTTTGCTTTGGAGCAACTTTCACCCGGTCTACCAGTTCCTTCCACAGATTGTATGAGTCATTCAACAACTGTTGACCCATCCCCCAATCCCAACAAGCAGACACTAAACCTAACCACTCTTTGAAAGTGCGATCGTCGCTGGGGTGGCTTGAGCTTGTAAAGTAGAGGGCATAGGGCAACTTGAGGGCTGAGCGTCTTAAGTGATTCAAACACTGGCGGCAGCAGGCTGATTGGGGATGTACTCAGAAGAGTCTCCTTTCAAGGATTGACTACGGTTGCCATCAATACTGCTGGGAATGTCACCCGCGATCGTCACTCGTTGCACCCGCCGAGGTTGGGCACCATAATCTGCGATGGCATAGTGCTGAGTACTGCGGTTGTCCCAAAACGCTATATCCCCCACTTGCCAACGCCAACGAACGGTATTTTCTAGTCGAGTGACATAGGACTGGAGCAATTTCAAGGTGTCAAAGGAACCTGAAGATGACAACCCCTTAATTCGGCGAGCAAACCCGCCTAATAACAGCGATCGCTCCCCCGATTCGGGATGAACCCGGACGGCGGGATGAATGGTTTCATAAATCGTTGATTGAAACACCTTTGAGTACTTCCTGGAAGCCTCTGAAACATCTACGGTGTCATCTGCGTAGTCGTTATCGTTAGTATGAACAACCCAAAGCTGTTCCACTAGACTTTTAAGGTGAGGGGGAAGGTCTTCGTAGGCAGTAACCGTGTTAGCCCAGACCGTATCTCCCCCATAGGGGGGAATAATCACCGCCCGTAGAATAGAGCCTAAGGGTGGACGATCAACAAAGGTCACATCCGTATGCCAGTGATCCGTAAAAGCTTGTTGTCGCCGATAATCCAAATCAAAAATCTCTGGATGCTCTGGAATGTGACCAGGCACCGTAGGATGGGCGATGGTTAACTCACCAAAGCGACGGGCAAAGGCAACCTGCCCGGCTTCATCCAGGCTTTGACCACGGAAGAAGATCACTTTGTATTGAATCAACGCCTTGCGAATTTCCCCAATCAGGCTGTCACTCAGGTTGGTGCTTAAATCCACTCCACCTATTTCTGCGCCAATACGACCAGCAACAGGTTGGACATCAAAATAGGTAAAACTCATTGTTAGTTCAATGCGTAGTCTGAAAATGTTCTGATCGATCGAGGCCTGACATAGACCTGTTGATTGTGTTTCAGTTGTAGCCGGTCAAAGTCTTCCCGTCTGATATAGGCGATAACCGTCTGCCCTGATTGCAAAAGCAATTCCACTTGAATTTCCCACCCCAGGTGAATCACCCGATCAACTGTGGCGGCAACGGTTTCTTGATTGGCCTGGTCATGAATCTCCACATCATGGGGCCGCAAAAATAGCTGATTACCCTCTACAACCCAGTTCTTTTCAGGAAACACAGATGCACTGGCGGGCAACACGTTGACCGGCCCAATGAAACTCATGACAAAGGCAGTAGCTGGGTGGTCATATAACTCAGCGGCAGAACCCACCTGTTCCACCCTGCCCTCATTCATGACCACCAGTTGGTCAGCCACCTCCATTGCTTCTTCCTGGTCGTGGGTGACAAAGACAGTGGTGACATTGACTTCATGGTGCAGATTGCGCAACCAGGATCGCAACTCCTTCCGCACCTTGGCATCTAGCGCACCAAAGGGTTCATCCAGCAACAGAACCTTGGGTTGCACGGCTAAGGCCCTGGCCAGAGCCACCCGTTGCCGCTGCCCTCCGGACAACTGAGAGGGATAGCGATCGCCCAGCCCACTTAATTGCACCAGATCAAGCAACTCTTCTACCCGATTCGTAATTCTGTTAGTTGCAACCTTACGAATTTGTAACGGAAACCCGATATTTTGCCGTACGGTCAGATGCTTAAACAAAGCATAGTGCTGGAACACAAAGCCAATACCCCGTTCTTGCACAGAACGATGGGTGGTATTTTCTCCCAGAAGCAAGATTTGACCTGAATCTGGCTGCTCTAGGCCAGCAATCATGCGTAATAGGGTTGATTTGCCCGATCCGGAAGGGCCCAGTAGGGCAACAAGGGATCCTGTAGGAATCTCTAGACTGACACCATCGATCGCTTTAAATGAACCAAACTGCTTAGAAATATTCTGTACCGTAATACCCATGGGTCCCAAACCATCCCGGAAAAACCACTGTTAGTCTATCGATGTGCAGGATTTTATGCAAGTCAAGTTTAATAATCGAAATCTCCACCTCCCAGTCCACCCGTTCCTGGAGCGGAAGCAACAGAGTCTTTTGGCTCAGGTTTATCTACCACAATTGCCTCAGTGGTGAGTACCATTCCTGCAATGGAAGCAGCGTTTTGGACAGCCGACCGGGTGACTTTGGCTGGATCCACTACCCCTGCTTCAAATAAATCAACAAATTCGCCAGTAGTGGCATCGTAGCCCACATTAAAGGTTTTTTCCTTCACTCGTTCTGCAATCACTGCCCCATTTTGACCTGCGTTCTCAGCAATTCGCTTGAGGGGAGCCGCTAACGCCCTCGCCACAATGAGTGCGCCTGTCAGCTCTTCGTGCACTAGATTCGCCTTAGCCCAGGCTTCCAGTTCCGGTGCCAGATGGGCTAGGGTCGTGCCGCCACCGGGTACAATACCCTCTTCTACGGCTGCTTTTGTCGCATTAATGGCATCTTCTAACCGCAACTTCCGGTCTTTTAATTCCGTTTCGGTGGCGGCACCAACTTTCACAACCGCAACTCCACCGGATAGCTTAGCCAACCGTTCCTGTAATTTTTCTTTGTCATAGGCAGAATCCGTTTCCTCGATTTGCCGCCGAATCTGCTCAACTCGTGACTTTACGGCCGCTTCATTGCCCTCTGCCACCAGAGTGGTTTCATCTTTCGTAATCGTGACTCGACGGGCTTTACCCAATTGTTCTAGCTTGGTTGCCTCTATTTTTAGACCGGCATCCTCTGAAATGACCTGTCCCCCTGTGAGAATTGCAATATCCTCCAGGATTGCCTTGCGTCGATCGCCGAATCCAGGTGCCTTTACAGCAGCGACATTCAACACACCCCGCAAGCGATTAACGACTAGAGTTGCCAGAGCTTCCTTTTCGATATCTTCTGCAATGATCAGCAAAGGGCGACCAGATCGGGCCACCTGCTCCAGAACCGGCACCAGGTCTTGCACTAGGGCAATTTTTTTATCGGTAATTAACAGAGAAGGTTCATCCAACACGGCTTCTAACCGTTCAGGATCCGTCGCAAAATAGGGAGAAATGTAACCCTTGTCGAAGTTCAACCCTTCGGTCACCTCCAATTCAGTAGTGACAGACTTGCCTTCTTCCAGGGAAATGACACCTTCACGCCCTACTTTTTCTATGGCTTCAGCAATCAATGATCCCACCGCATCATCATTGCCAGCAGAAATGGAGGCTACTTGGGCGATCGCTTTAGAATCTTCCACAGGTCGGGCATGCGCTTTAATCTGCTCTACCAGAAACCCAGTTGCTTTATCGATGCCACGTTTTAATTGAATTGCATTGGCTCCAGCGGCTACGTTGCGTAACCCTTCTTTGACGATGGCATGGGCCAATACTGTTGCAGTCGTCGTGCCATCACCCGCAGCATCATTCGTTCTAGAAGCCGCCTGTCGAATCAGTGAAACACCCGTATTTTCAACATGATCTTCTAGCTCGATTTCTTTGGCAATGGTGACTCCATCGTTGACGATCTGCGGGGCACCAAACTTTTTCTCCAGCACCACATTGCGCCCCCTAGGGCCAAGGGTGACAGCAACTGCTTCTGCGAGAATATCAATGCCCTTTTCCAGAGCACGACGGGCATTTTCGTTGTAAATAATGCGCTTAGCCATAGTTCCTCAATTTTTGTTAGGGGGATGTAAATGGGTTAAAAAACAATAACTTATGCAACCACTGCCAGAATGTCTTTTTCTGATAAAAGCACATAGTCTTCTGTGCCAAGTTTGACGTCAGTTCCGGCATACTTGGAGTACAAAACCTTATCACCAACTGCAATATCGATCTTTTGTCGTTCACCATCCTCACTACGCTTACCAGGGCCAACAGCGACAATTTCTCCAATTTGAGGTTTTTCCTTTGCACTGTCAGGGAGGAGAATACCTCCTGCGGTCTTATCCTCAGATTCGCTTACTTTGATAAAAACGCGATCGCCCAGTGGCTTCACCGTAGATACATTTAACGTTACAGTCGCCATGCCATATTCTCCAAATCAGTACACTGCATTATCAGTACGTCGCATTAAGATTCAAGGAAGTTTACATGCAATCACCAATGGCTGGTAATCTTCACACCACTTCTGAAATTATCTGTATTCAGTAGTTGACAAGCCTTGAAACAGAGACCGCGATCAGTAATCTATCGCAACTTTATCGGTATACCGTAGATTAAGCATGAATGTAGCATGGCTGTGCTAAAAGTACATGTTTTCCTAGTTACAATTTTTAAGCATTGGCAATCATGCGGCTTGCAGGATGTCGAGTTTAGATTAAGCGTTCGCTTCTGCCCTTAGCCAGGGACTGCCGTGAAGTGGCTGACCGGCTGCGCCAGGGCGTAGACTTTTGTATATAGCGATGACGCAATTTCCATAAATTCCATTAAAACGGCTCAACCCAAGGGCGCAACTCAATTTTATGGATTTTGAACTCAGAAGTCAGCAGGCAATGCTTTTCTTCCCAGAACGGTAACAGGAAGTACCCTGGCAGAGTGCTTGGTGACCTTGTTTCTTCCCATTACCTATGCTACCGTTTTTATATCACTATTAATCGATTGAAATACCGTAGATTACTGGACATCTTTCCCCCTTGGGCAATTCTCCCTTGATTTGCGATCGTTCGATTAAACTTATAAGAGATACGGCAATGCAACATAGGAATCTTGAAAGAAGCTTTTTGGAGGATGGTTTCTGGCCGCTCCACGGAACTGAACTCCAGCTCCCAAGTCAACGATTTAGAGCCGGAAATGAGCATCGACGACATCAGCAAACACCCTCAATGGATCGACAGCGACAGTCGCAAAACTGTAAGAATGTATCTCCTCAGAGATTGTTGATTGAGGCGCTTCAACTCTGATCAATGGGGCCACCGCTCTAGTGATAAATCTTCCAGCACTACATCATCTGAATTCTTTAGCAATAGGCGATCAATCGTGCGTCCGGGCATGAAATGATGAGAGTTAGAGCCTATTACTTTTTCAAGCACAGTCATCGCATCGGGATGAACCAAAAAGCCATAGCAGATAAGGCCTCACGGAAAAAACTCAATCCTTCAGCCGGAGTATAGGACAAGTAGTGGCCGCGGGTGTAGCGTACGATTGCATCCGCAATTTCAGGCGCACAGGGAAAATCGGGATCAACAGCGGTCAATGGAATAACATCGGGAGCAACGGATGCCCAGCGCAGGTTGAATGCACGCTCGCGCAGGAGGTCGATTCGGATTTGTTCATGCTCAAAGAGCATTGCTGCGGGCGGGTGGGTCATTTCGTGTGGTTGGCTCGTTGGCGCAAGCCCCCCGTAGGGGTACACGCAAGTTGCGCCGTGACGGCGGAAAAACTTTAGCAACGGGACTGACGGGGCTCGTTGGCGCAAGCCCCCCGTAGGGGTACACGCAAGTTGCGCCGTGACGGCGGAAAAACTTTAGCAACGGGACTGACGGGGCTCGTTGGCGCAAGCCCCCCGTAGGGGTACACGCAAGTTGCGCCGTGACGGC
>JBJTUO010000063.1:0-5045 GCA_046080785.1 Leptolyngbyaceae cyanobacterium
TTGCAAACCATGCGGGTTAAGGGCTTGATTGACAACTTCTATCAGGTGTCAAGACAGTTATTTATCCCGGTGATCCGTCAGTTCATCCAAGAAAATCTCCAAAACCGATTTAAGGCTCTTGACCACATCACACTACTTCTGTCAATGCGTAAGTCCTATGTCTTTTCGATAAATTGATCTCCGATATCAAGAGATTCAGGTTACCCCGATGACGATTCTTCTCAGTCACCTGAATTTCAACCAGTTGCTGCCGCCGATGCATTAAGTCACTCAGTTGCTGTGTCCCCTGTGGAATGGCAGCTTGAGGTTGCAGGTTGACGCTTTGGGCAAAGCGGGCGATGGTTCAATCCACACAGTTTTAAACCTGACAGACTACTAGTCTTCTGAAGCAATCTAATCCTTAAGCGGGAAGAGACGTGTTCCATAACACTGCTATACAAAGAAAAGTTGCCCTATAATCCTAAAGTTTCTTCTTCTTGGAAGGTATGGGAAGCTATGGCCGCAACGATAACAAAGCGGCCTTGATGGTAGGTGGTAATGAGGGTAGAACTTTAAGTAAGACAGAGTCATCTCTGACATGTACAAAAGTTCATCTCCCTGAAGGTGAGACCTTACCCGTAGAGAAAGATCAGCGGTGAGCCGCAGTGCGAGTTAATCTGCCTGCCTCTGGGATGGTGATGCTGTCCTGATTAAACAATATTCAAAATTTTGTAACCCCAATTATTGTACGGAGTTAGAAATGTCGAGAAATTTATTAGAGCAACTGCGGGAAATGACCGTCGTTGTGGCCGACACGGGAGATATTCAAGCGATCGAAAAGTTCACTCCCCGGGATGCCACCACCAACCCCTCTTTGATTACTGCTGCTGCTCAGATGCCAGAGTACCAGGAGATTGTCGATGAGACCTTACTACAGGCCAAGCAGGATGCGGGGGCGGGCGCGACGGAAGCTCAAATTGTCTCACTTGCCTTCGATCGCCTCGCGGTCTCCTTTGGCAAAAAGATTCTGGAGATTGTACCGCAGCGTGTTTCGACTGAAGTAGATGCACGACTCTCCTATGATTCAGAAGCTACTATCGCTAAGGGCCGGTATCTGATCACGGAATACGAAAAAGTTGGCATTTCCCGCGATCGAATTTTGATTAAAATCGCCTCCACCTGGGAAGGGATTAAAGCGGCAGAGGCTTTAGAGAAAGAAGGCATTCACTGTAACTTGACCCTTCTATTTGGGCTACATCAGGCTATTGCCTGTGCTGAAGCCAACGTCACTCTGATTTCTCCTTTCGTTGGTCGCATCCTGGATTGGTATAAGAAAGAAACCGGTCAGGAATACCGTGGTGCAGGTGATCCTGGTGTGCAGTCCGTCACCCACATCTATAACTACTACAAAAAATTTGGCTACACGACTGAAGTGATGGGTGCCAGCTTCCGCAATATTGATGAAATTGTTGAATTGGCCGGTTGCGACCTGCTGACCATCTCCCCTAACCTGCTTACTCAATTACAGGGCACGACAGGCGATTTAACCCGTAAGCTCGACCCCAAACAGGCAGCTAGTACGGATTTTGATCTCATCCGAATGGATAAAATTACCTTTGACAAAATGCATGCTGCTGATCGGATGGCTTCTGAAAAACTGAGTGAAGGCATTAAGGGATTTAGTAAGGCACTGGAAACTTTAGAAAGCCTGCTTGGTAAAAGGCTGGCTCAACTGGAAGCGGGGGGTACAATTTGTCAATTTTCGGTTAATTTGTTTAAAGGCTATGACTTGGATGAAGATGGTTTTATCACCCGGGAAGAATGGTTAGGGAGTGATGGTGTCTTTGATGCCATTGATGCTGATCAGGATGGCAAGATCACTCCAGAAGAAATGGGTACGGCATTGGGTGCAATTGTTAATCTGGCAACTGCTAAATCATGAAGATTTTGATTTTCAATGCGGGATCCAGTAGCCAAAAGAGCTGTCTCTATGACTTGCCAGATGATCATCTGCCCACCAATCCACCAGAACCTCTGTGGGAAGGAACGGTAGATTGGACTCATCATCAGGGTGTTGCCGAAATCAAAATCAAGACAGCGGAGGGAAGACACTATCAGACAGAAGTCCCCACTCAACTTGATAACCCTGCCCCATTTCAAGGGATCTCTTCAGAACAACCACCTTCCTGGGGAGGAGGTTGTTCTGGCCTGCGTCAACAGGTGATCGCTCAACTCCTCAAAACCCTCTGGACAGGAGAAACAAAGGTGATTGATCATCCCTCTAAAATTGATGCCGTCGGTCATCGCGTGGTGCATGGGGGGCAGGAGTACCGCCAGAGTGTGCCAGTAACACCGGCGGTCAAGGCTGCGATCGCCCGTTTAGCTCAGCTCGCTCCGGTTCATAATCCTGCCAACCTGGAAGGGATTGCGGCGATCGAGCAAGTCTTAGGCTCAGAAGTGCCGCAGTTTGCGGTATTCGATACAGCCTTCCACAGTCACATGCCGGATGCCACTGCCATTTATCCCGGCCCTTACCACTGGGTGCAACAGGGCATTCGTCGCTATGGGTTTCATGGCATCAGCCATCAGTATTGCGCCCAACGGGCGGCGGGTCTGCTTGGTCGTGACCTGCAAGAATTACGGCTGATTATCTGTCATTTGGGTAATGGCTGTTCTTTATCTGCCGTTGATCAAGGTCACAGCATTAACACCACAATGGGGTTTACACCGCTGGATGGGCTGATGATGGGGAGCCGTTCCGGTTCCGTTGATCCAGGAATTTTAATTTACCTGATGCAACAGAATGGGTACACGGCTGAACAAGTCGAACAGGAACTGAATTACGAGTCTGGACTGAAGGGCATCTCTGGAATTTCCGCAGATATGCGCCAGGTGCTACAGGCGATCGAGGCAGGCGATGCCAGGGCAAAACTGGCATTAGACATCTATATCCATCGGCTGCATGCCTGCATGGGGTCGATGCTGATCAGTTTAGCGGGGTTAGATGCCCTGGTATTTACGGCAGGGGTGGGTGAAAATTCTGCCATTGTCCGATCGCGGGCCTGCGAGGCCTTTGAGTTTTTAGGGTTGGAAGTGGATCATGGAAAAAACCAGGCTGGCCCTGTTGATCAGGATATAGCCATGCCAGACTCCCTTATCAGGGTTCTGGTCATCCATACCCATGAGGACTGGGCGATCGCTCAGGAGTGTTGGGGATTACAGAAGACTCTGCCTTGAGCATGGAACTTAACAATTTGTTCGTTGGCAGCGAAGGTCGCTGCTATCCCACCGCTAAAGGAGTGGGCTTTACACTCAATTCTGTAAAGGGTCGCAAACAAAAGACCAGGCTCAGAACCTGGTCTTTCGCTTAAATCAGCGCTTATCGAAACTACACGACATTGAAGGTGACTGCACCAGAGTGCTGAATCGCTCCAGAGATTCCACCCAGACCTAGCTTTAAGTCATGTAATAGTTGAAGCGGCGGAAGTAATTGGGTAAGAAGTTGTTGGATTTCTTTGGTCAATCTAATCTTCGACGATAAGCGATTGCACTGTCACCCTTACGCGGGCATTTGATTTTGCATCGGGGTGAGTATCAGGAAAATTTGGTTGAGGTTGGAACCCAAGCAGAAGAAAAAGAGCGGGAAAAAGTGGCAGACTATTTTGCCAGTTATCTCCTGATGCCAGAAGCAGAATTTAACCGGGCCTACAAGCAACTACGAGATGTGCGATCGCTCAAGCAACATTTTCGGGTGAGTTATAAAACCGTGCTGTATCGGCTCAACGACCTTGGAATTGCAGATTATCCAACAGAACAGAAAAAGATTTATACCTTTTACAAGAAAAAATATGGGCGATCGCTTGGTGCAAAAGAAGAATTGCCTCCTGCGCTAGATCTAGAGGACTTCCCTGAAAATGAGCGATTTACTCGACTTGTTTGGCAGGCTCTATTTCTTAGTAAGATTACCGAGTTAAAAGCGGCTGAACTGTTAGAAATGACCGTTGAAAAACTACGTGAGGCTCGTCAGGAAGAAATTGCCTATGCCGTCTGAGATCGGGCTAATTCTCGATACCTCTGCCCTCATTGACTTCAAATGTTTGGATGAATGGTTATGGCTACAAGAAAACTACAGCCCACTGAGGTGGACCCAATAGGTTAGACAGTTTTGAGGGATCTCTAAGCTCTGAAAAATTGAGATCAACCTGTCCTATAGCAGTTCCCGAACGGATGAGGTACGATCGAAGAAGAAGGAAAATCGCGAATTTGACGAACTTTTCTTCAGGAGGTTGTTATGAAAGCATACTCTCTCGACTTTCGACAAAAGATTGTGGAGACTTATTTCAAGGAACCGATCTCTCAACGCAAGATTGCAAAACGCTTTGGTGTGGCGCTCAGCTTTGTGGAAAAACTGCTGAAACAACTTCGTGAAACCGGCGATCTTGCCCCTAAAGCGCATGGTGGTGGGCCCCAACCAAAACTTAACGCTGCCCAATTATCGTTGGTTAACGCGCTGGTTGAAGCAGATAATGATGCCACGTTGCAAGAACTTTGTGAGCAACTTGAGCAGCAAACCACGATTCGAATCAGTCGTTCTACGATGGGGCGTGTGCTGCAAAAGCTGGGACTGAGCCGAAAAAAGAAAACCTTGTACGCTACTGAAATAAGCAACCCTCGAGTGCAACAAGCACGGCTGGACTATTGGCAACAAGTTCGCGACTTGAACCCTGAAGACCTCGTGTTCATCGATGAAGCCGGGGTTAACCTGGCTATGATTCGACTGTATGCCCGCTCGCCTAAAGGACAACGGGCAGTCGGGGATCGCCCTCAAACCAGAGGTCAAAATATTTCGATCATTGATGCACTCACCTTGCGAGGAACAATTGCTTTGACAACCATCTTTGGCGCAATGGATGGGCTTACCTTTGAAGCCTATCTAATCTGTCGGGTTATCCCTCATCTCTGGCCAGGGGCTTGTTTGATTGTGGATAATAGTTCGATTCATCAGGACAGTGAAGAAATTAAACAAGCACTCGAGGCTGTGGGCGCAAAGATCATTTTCTTATCCC
>JBJTUO010000064.1:0-15023 GCA_046080785.1 Leptolyngbyaceae cyanobacterium
TGAGACTGAGACGACAACTATGGCTGGAAAAAGAACTCGGATTGCAGGGAATAAATATACCGGATCCGACTCAACAAGAAATTCCTGAGGTCTCAACCAATGGTGAACCGAAGCTTATTCCTCGCTTGAAATGGTTGGAAAACAGAGCAAAAGAAAATTCACTTCAACCACCCCAGGCTATTGATGAACACCATTGGTACGGGCACTCTGCTGATGAGGGAGATACAACTGAAGCATTAGTCAAGTTTGAATATGCCTCTCTTGTTTGGCTACCTGTGTTTTGTCCAGGCCAGCCAATTGTTTGGGTCAGTTGCCCACGCTGGCTCAAGCGCTACAAGCAAATTACAGGTAAAGACCTGCCTATTCCCAAACCTGTTAATGGCCAATATCCTGTTAAACTCCGCGAACATCGCAGTCGCCTCTTCTTCAGCCTTGGCTTCCTAGATAATCTTGTTAACGTACCTGACTTGAGTAAGTGGATACCAGACAATTCCCAAATTCAGCCAGATAGCTTAGTTATTGTTGATGACAATGATATCGCCATAATTCATGATATGGCCTTATATCGACAAACAAGAACGAAGTTAGAAGATGGAGTGAAAAAAGTAGACAAATTCTTCGGATTTGAAGCATTGCCGGAGGATAGCATCCTGGTGTTTCCGATTGCTATTCGTCAGAATGTTCCAAAAGTAGATGCTGAACACCAAACCGCTTGGAAACCTTTTGGGCAAATCACTAAAGATCTTTATTTCGGTGGGTTGGAATCTATCGGCTGTGGGCGTACTTCGGTGATGCTTGCAGGTGAGTACTTCACCATTGAACAACCTGGAAATCAAACATTGTTGCAACCAACCGGAGCATAAGTATGGCATGGAATCCCTACGGGTTAGATCAAATCGCCCATCGCTTAGTGCAACGTGCGCTAGAAATTGACGCAGATTCAACGATTTCGGGTGATTCTTGCCTGAGAGAAGTTTATGAAATGCGAGAGTCAGTTGCTTATGGGCTGGAGCGATTTTGGGGTGAGCAATTGCGTCACCAGAACAAAGAACAACACAAAAATGCCACATACTGGCAAGAAACCTGGGAAAAATTGGTGGCGACACTGGGTGAAGCAGGAGTTTTGCTGCCAAATGATGCGGATGTAGGCACAATGGCCCAGAAACTCTGGGGAGATATCCCATTGAATGACACGGGAGTCAAACTTACCCATGAAAACCGACAACTTGCCCTCGCCGTACTAGCCCAACTCTGCGATTGTATGGTGTGGTGGACCCAGCGATATAAGCAATAGCCCTTGAGGAACCAGTGATGTCAAATGCCAATGATGTGCCGATGATGTTTCGTGCTTCTGTGAATGGGCGTTGTCAACTTCAATATATTGATAGCGATCGAGATCGTGATAGCGAAAGCCATATTGAACAATGGGTGTCAGAATGGACAAGGGAAGTTTCACCACAAATCCCTATTTTAAGTGAGCAGGAGACAGATAATACTTCCGCTTATTTTCAAACTCACGCCTATCAGATTGCTTGGCGATTTGTGTCAAATAGTGGAGCTGACCCAACCATTATCCTGCCAGTTATTGGGGCTAGAGGATACCCTTACTACCCTGGCAGCAGCATGAAGGGAGCATTCCGACAGGCTTGCAACAAAGTTTTCCCCGAACGGGTTACTTACTATTGTGGTGATCGAGATGATCAATCCCCTGGTATCTTGCGATTTCATGGAGGATATCCCACAAGCAATGCTTGGACAAAAAATCTGATTGATTTGGCCCATCCACAGCAAGGATGGCAAGTTAAGACACTAGACACTAGTGACAAAGAAGGAGGGGCATTCGTTCAAATCTCACTCCATAAACCAGAGTTGAGATTTGGCATCTCCAGTGCAATTGCTTTAACAGCATTGGAGTGGCAAGAAATTTGGCAAATATGGCAAGCTGCTCTTGCAAATGGAATTGGTTGTCGGGTTTGTGCCGGGTATGGTAAGCCAACCATACAGCCAGAGACTCCTCTTTATAAGGTCATTCTTAAAGGTCAAGGAGTAGCATCAACTCTGTTGGACAAAACGCCTGAATTTCGACCCAATATTTTTCGTGCTGCCTTGCGAGGTCATGCCCTCCGGATCTTTGGAGGGCTGAGTGATGAACAGACGGCAGAATCCCTCGTCGATCAGTTGTTCGGGGGGATTCACAATGGAACAGTCTGGGGCCTGTTGAATATGAGCTTTCGAGAGATCCAGCCTTTCAAGTGGAACCCCTATGGTCGCTATGACATGCCCTACTACACGATCAGGGGAGAATTAACCTGGCTGCTCACACAGGTTATTGAAGAGGAAAAGGAACAGGCATTGAAACAACTTGTCAGCCATTTGATGCAATTTGCCATGCTGCTGGGTGGATTCGGCAAAAGCTGGAGGCGGATTGATCATCGTGAGTTTTACCCGGATGAAAACTATGAGAAATTGATTGGCTGCCACTGGACATGGCAAAGAGCTATCTTTTCGAGCAACGATCCGCATGAGCAGTTGCAGGAAGTTGGGAAACTGATAGATCGTGTCCTTAGAGTTGCAGAAAATTGGATGAGGGTATGGCGTGAATTAAACCCCAATCGTAATAATCCAGCCCAGTGGCGTGAAGCATGGTGCCGCGATCGTGCCCAGGTATGGGGGCGAGTTGCAGATGATGCCGGGGATAGCCTAGCGATTGAGTGGTTCCACAAGGGTTATGATGAAGTGCCGCGAGGGAGAAACTTTGTACCCACGAAACAGCTCAAAAGAACGGCTGTAGCAGGATTCACTGGAAATCGGGATAATCCAACTCGAATTGGACGGCTATGGCACCGAATGTATCCCGTGATGGAAAAAATAAAGAAACCTGATGGGAGTCATGGGCTGAGACAGACGGATCAATACCTTGAGTTGTTAACCTTTTTTCCAGATATAACTGACCAGTATTCCAATCAGTTGAGTGAGTATCTCAATCGTTCCACAAGTCCATTTAAGCGCCTTTGGTGAAGGGATACAGGGAATTTACCGTATTGAACAGCGCTCTCCTTCCCTGGCTGCGAATGGTATCGATCAACTGATCCCTTTTGTAAATGCGCTTAAACAACAGGGGATGAGCCATACCTGGGGTACAGAACAAAGAACCAGATAAAGAAGATTAGGCGATTGGTATAGGTTCATGCCGCTCTTGTAAAACTTCAATGTAAAGCGAAATTGCTTCCTCAATATTCGCCAGTGCCTCTTCACGGGTTTTCCCCTGGCTGATGCACCCTGGCAAACTCGGCACTTCAGCCACAAAGTAACCGTCTTCACCGGGATACAACAACACTTTTCGCTTAGTCTGGCTAGAAGAGACGGTAACGCTCATGGTTCAACCTTTGAGTCGGTTATATCATCTAAATGCTAACACCTGGTTAGCGATCGCTACTGTGGTGAAGATTTAAGCAGAGACGGCTTTAGACCTGGAATTCTTCGCTTTCATGGTGGTTATCCTGCTGATACCAGTTGGACTCGGATGTCGGGTCAGTGCAGGCTATGGTCAACCAGAACAACAGACTGGAGAGATCATTTATAAGACTCGGCTTAAAGGCCAAGGGCAAGCCGCTAAATTGCTGGATGGAACTGGAGAATTTCGTCCCAATATCTTCCGGGCGGCAATTCGAGGTCATGCCCTGCGCATTTTTGGCGGGTTGACAGATACAAACACAGCCGATCACCTGGTTGAACAGTTATTTGGTGGGGTGCAAGGGCAGGGAACCGTGGGTCTGCTCAGTATGTCATTTCAGGAGTCTCACCTGGAGATGGACACCTTTGGACAAGGAGCTTATGAACAACCCACCTATACTGTGGAAGGTGATTTAATCTGGAAGCTGACGCGATCGCTGCCCTCAGATCAGCAGGAAGCACTAACAAAACTCATTGCTGCCCTGACTCGTTTTGCAATGGTACTGGGTGGTTTTGGTAAATCCTGGCGACGGGCTGACCATCGATTGTTTTATGAAGAATATTATGATCGTGGCTACAATCCTCTAATTGGTTGCCATTGGACGTGGACAGGAGAACGATCGCTGATCCGTGACGTCCAGGTGCGTAAACTAGAAAAACTTGGGGACTTTATTGATAGTGTTCGCCAGGCTGCTCAAGAATGGATGCAATTGCAGGGAGAGGAGCCTCATTCTGAGAACTGGGCCAAGTCATGGCGAGAAGCCTGGCATCCTGATAAAGTTCAGGTTTGGGGAAGGTTAGCTGAAAGTGCAGATGATTGTGAAGCAATTCACTGGTTGCACGGTCCCTATCGGAAGGCTATCCCCAGGGTAGGCCTACCTGAAGGCTCCATTTATCAAACCTCCGTTACTGGAAAGGTGAATCAGATTGGTCAGATGTGGCATAGGATGTATCCTGCTGTCCGGTTAGTTAAAGACCCAGCTAATCCAGCCAAACCCAAACCATGGTTGACTCGACAATGGTTTGAGTTACTCACATTTTTCCCCGATAATTCACCTGACTCGCAAGCCTTTGCCAAATTTCTCTCGGAGGAGCAGAAGTTGTTTGAAAAGCTTTGGAAGCAGTAATTATTCCCGTGAAGCTTCCGCCCGCGAGTAAAGAACGGGAATCTAGGTTGGGCAACTTCTACCAAAGTGGATTCCTGCCTACGCGGGAATGACAAGCAGTTCAGTTATTTCATCAAGTATGCAGGCTAGAGTTATGCAGGCTAGGAACCTGGCGGAGTCATCATAAACGACCATTTGATCAGGGGGCAGAGATCCCACGCTGCCAGGTACTTATGTGTTTTATGATCAACATGCAATCTAGATCAGGTATCCATGGCACTGCAGCACTCGATTCCGGTTGACGCAATTCAGTACGACGATCGCGGTTTAGTAGCGGCGATCGTCCAAGATTACCTGGATGGCACGGTGCTGATGATGGCCTGGATGAATCAGGAATCCCTGCAAAAAACCCTGGAAACAGAAGAGACCTGGTTTTGGAGCCGATCGCGCCAGCAACTCTGGCATAAGGGTGCCACTTCTGGCCATCTCCAGCGGGTCAAATCGATTCGCTATGATTGCGATAGCGACGCCCTTTTGATTGGGGTAGACCAGTTAGGTGACATTGCCTGCCATACCGGCGAGCGCAGTTGCTTCCATCAGGTTGATCACGGGATCCAGCCACCCCCCGCAGACACCCTCTCCCAGGTATTTGATGTCATTTGCGACCGGCGCGACCATCCCACTGCCTCCTCCTACACCTGCAAGCTATTGCAAGCAGGAGATAACCAGATCTTGAAAAAAATCGGCGAAGAAGGGGCAGAGGTAATCATGGCCTTTAAGGATGATGACCCCGATGCGATCGCTGGGGAAGTTGCAGATTTGTTTTATCACCTCTTAGTAGCATTGTCTCACCACCGAGTGAATGTCAAAGCGGTCTACCGCAAACTACAAGACCGACGCCGATAGTGCGTTACAGTGGGGATAAAATACCCAGAGGGAGAGGGCCGAGATGCCGGGGCATGTGTTATTAGTCGATGACGAACCAGGATTACGGGACGCCGTGCAGGCTTACCTAGAAGACAGCGGCTTTAGGGTTGATGTGGCCAGCAATGCCCAAGATGGCCTAGATCTGGCCCGGCAAAAGCTTCCCGATCTGATCATCACTGATATTATGATGCCCCAGGTAGATGGCTATCAGTTCTTAAAGCAACTGCGAGAAGAACCCCAATTCAAAACCCTCCCCGTTGTCTTTCTCACAGCCAGGGGCATGACTGCTGATCGGATCCAGGGCTATAACGCCGGATGCGACGCCTATTTATCCAAACCCTTTGACCCCGATGAATTAGTGGCCATTGTCACCAACCTGGTCGATAAACAGGCGACCTTGCGGGCCAGTTTTGATGAAGATGAAGTTCATAACATCGCAGATATGGCCCGTCAAATTGCCGAGATTAAGGCCATGCTGGTACAACGGGGCCCCATCGGCCAACCGCCCTCTCCCATTGATATTGACTTTACGCCCCGGGAGCAGAGCGTGCTGGATTTGGTGGTAGATGGGCTGATGAATAAAGAAATTGCCCGTCGTTTAGACACTAGCGTTCGCAATGTAGAAAAGTATGTCAGCCGTCTGTTTGGCAAAACGGGTACCAACAGTCGGACAGAACTGGTGAGGTTTGCCCTGGAACACGGCTTAATTAAACCATCTTGAGGGCTTGTGGCATGCAGGGAAAAAAAGTGCTCTTAACGGGAGGAACGGGTGGCCTTGGCCTGGGTGTGACCCCAACTGTCCTGGCCCAGGGAGGGGCTGTTACAATTCCTTACCATAGCCTCAAAGAAGTTGAACGCTTGAAGGGGCACCTTGCTCCAGCAGATATGGCACGCATCCACTTCGTTAATGCCGACCTCACCAAAGAACAAGACGTTCAACAAGTAGTTGAGCAGATGGGGCGTGTTGATGTGTTGATTCACCTGGTTGGGGGGTTCTCGATGGGGCCAACCGATGAGTATCCCCTGGAGCAATGGCAGCGTGATTTTGATCTGAATCTAACCACAACCTTTTTGGTCTGCAAACATAGCCTTAAAACAATGCGAGCCTCCGGTTACGGGCGAATTGTGACGATCGGGTCACGGGGGGCTGTGATCCCTGGTGGGCAGTTGGCGGCCTACTGTGCCTCTAAAGCGGCGGTTGTGGCTTTAACTCAGGCGATCGCTGACGAAACGAAAGGAACTAATATTACGGCCAATGTCGTTCTCCCCAGTGTGATTGATACCCCAGGCAATCGGGCAGCCATGGGGGCTGAAAATGCAGAACAGTGGGTCAAGGCCGAATCTCTGGCTCAAGTTATTTGCTTTTTAGCCTCAGATGGGGCCCGCGATATTCGAGGCGCTGCGGTACCTGTGTATGGCAGTGTCTAATGGCAGTGTCTAGCCAGCTTGCGGGAACAATTTAGCCGCCTCGATCAAGCTTAGCCCTGGCAACCACAGCCACCCCCGCTACAGAAATCCCCTGTTTTTGTAAAGCGATCGTCGCAGATTGAATGGTCGCTCCTGTCGTGTAAATGTCGTCTATCAACAAGACTGGATCAGGGGGGCGTTTCTTCTGGAAGACAGCCCCCACCTGAAAGGCCCCCGCTAAATTGTGCAGGCGATTGGAGGCAGAACCCGCTTGAAACTGGGCCTGAGTGGCCTGAATTCGCTCTAACCCCTGAGCCGCTAGCGGTAGCCCAGTCACATCGCAAAACCGTCTGGCAATCAGCTCAGCCTGGTTAAATCCTCGTGTTTTACGCTTACTACCATGCATGGGGATGGGAACCACAGTAAACCGGGCTGTTTGTCGGCTTTGTTGCCAGGTCTGGGCTAGCCATTCCCCCAAGGGCCGGGCAATTTCTGGGTGGTTTTGGTACTTTAAGGCGGCAATCGCTCGCTTTAAGCTGCCCTGGTATTGCCCCCAGGCCAGAATTAATGGTTTGCCAGTTCTGTTTGGTTGAGGCTGGTAGGGATCAGCGTTAACCTGGCACTGCCAAACTTGCAGTTCGCAATCAGGGCAAAAAACCCGCACGGTCGATCGCTGGCAAAGGGGGCATAGACTTTCAACAGCAAACCCCAGCCAATTGTTTAACCAGTTCTGCCCTAATCCCATTTGTAATGGCGTTGAATGTTTACTGCCCTAGCATGCCCCTGGCTTGACGATCGATTGTGAACAGGTTTTAAAGATTCAGTAATTCTTCATAATCCTCGCAGCCACCAGATATGTGGGATAGAGTGGGGCAATTGCCGGAAGACCACCCCTACCCATAGCGATCGAGCACTGTTTCGTTAGCGCCAAATCTCAAAATCAGGGGATGCATTTTCTAAAGTTTATGGTTTAACAGAATGACATTGATTTTCTATTTGTTCACCCTTCGTTAAGATGGCTTCAGGATTGTGGAGTTCAAGCAAACTGTGGAAATAAATCGCAACACCCCTCAACTCGTTCGTTTCTTGCAGCAGGAGCTTTCCATTTCCGATGCATCGATTGCGATGGCGCAACGGCATAGTGAACAGGGCCAGGGCCCGCTCCATATGATCCTGTGGAAGTATGGCCTGGTTTCCATTGAGCAACTAGAGCAGATTTTTGATTGGATGGAAAGTTAGAGACCAAGGGTTTTTTGCAGCAGCCCCTCTCATCGACTCATGCGATTCAGTAACCACAGAGAAGCAATGACTGCAAAAAACTGAGCCAGGATCACATTAATACTGGCCTGCACCACCAGAATGTCGATCGGTTGAATAAACTTTGCTGGGTCAACATTGACAAACCCAGCGACCCCCTGGCTTGCCGCCTTAGCAAATAGGAGACCGACGATCGCTTCAGCCCCTAGCAGAGCTAGTAACATCCCCCCCAGACTGGCAATTAACCCAATCCGAATGGTTTGAATTGTTTCTGACTTCTTGGGGCGAACAGTCCCTCGTCCAATTAACTGACGACCAACGGGCACATAGCGGAATAAGGCCCAGTACATATTAAAAATGAGTACGCCAATCCCCAACAGGGTTAACCCCACCCCAATGCCAGTATTTAAAGTGCTGACACCAGGCCCCCGACTTGAAATACTGGCAAATAACAGAATGGCACCAGAAACAATGGTTAAAACCAATTGAGCCCAAAAGCTAACCCACCCTGTCAAACGAAAAGTTTTGGCAATTTGTTGCAGGTTAGTTGATGGAGAGGATGCTACTGACTTGTCAATCATGCGGCTCTTTATTGAATCAAGATTCGATTTTAGCAGTCGTGACATCCCCCCAACGCTGATCGCCAGCATTATCTCACCGCTCTCCGCCTCCCTTGTTTCAATCCTCCCTTAGGATGAGAGGAAGCCTCAGGTACGGAGGTGAGGTAAATTTTTTGTAGCATCCCATTAAATTAGTCTGATCGCAAAGGATAGAGATCCCATGGAGAATCAGTTGCAGAAGCTGCCGCTACGGATCCTAATCGTAGAAGATGACCCAATGATGCAGCTTGGCCTGGAGCAGTCGCTTGAAGACTACCCTCAATTTACAGTCGTGGGGCAGGCAAATGATGGCTATGCCGGAGTAGAAGCAGCACGGCGTCTAAAGCCCGACATCATTGTGATGGATATCGGCCTTCCCCGGTTAGATGGTATTACTGCTACTCAACAAATTAAGCAACTGTTACCGGAGGTTCGGGTGGTGATGCTGACATCCCATACCAGTGAGACTGAAGTGATTGCAGCCTTATCCAGTGGGGCAGATGCCTACTGTATTAAGGGCAGCAACATCGATCGCCTCATTGGTGCTATCGCTGCGGCTCAGGAAGGGGCTGTCTATCTAGATCCTCAAATTGCCCGTCGCGTCATCGAACATCTGCGCCCTCCTGCACCGACTAGCCCGGTTGGCCAACTATCCCAGCGAGAATTAGAAGTCTTAAAACTCATGGTTGAAGGGCGCAGTAATCCAGAAATTGCAGCGGTTCTCTACCTGAGCCCCAATACGGTCAAGACTCATATCCGAGGTATCATGAATAAACTGGCCGTGGACGATCGGGTGCAAGCAGCCGTCGTTGCACTGCGATCGGGCCTGGTAGAATAGAGCCCAAATCGTACCACCCATTTTTTAAGAAAATTCTTATGTTCTATTTGCCTCTACTGGATTAAATTATCATAATGATTTTGTATAAAAGATAAATTAAATCCTCTCTTTATGTTATGAGGGCATGACCTGTGTGGCTCAGCCTGTTTGTTAGCTTCGATAAAGCTTAATATCTTCATGTGGATAAATTCATGGATCTAACGGATTCTTCAAGGCAAGATAGTTGTTATAGTGACTTTGTTTTAGGGTGATTTCTGCCTGGTTCGTGAGGGGTGTGTTTAACTTGCCAGTTTAGCTACAGATCGTCATCTGGATGGAACCCATGAAATTTGAGGACATATATCGGTTTTTTCAAGCGCCACAGCCGGTTTATTTGAACAAAGAGCTGGCTGTTTGCTACGTTTTGACAGTGCTAATGCGAGGCGACTCCTACGGCACAGAATTAATTCACCTGCTAGAAACAGAACATTTAACCTATCGGTTATCTGACACAGTGCTTTACAGTGCCCTTAAGTTCCTGGAAGACGAAGGGATGATTGAAGGCTATTGGAAGAAGGTGGAAGGCCGTGGCCGGCCCCGCCGCATGTATCATATTTTGCCTGAAATGGCTCAAAAGACAAAGGAACTCAGCAAGCTCTGGTCTGATTACATAAAATCCCCCACCGTAGCTTCAATGTCAGATGCTATTCCTAGCCCTGGCAATTAATAGTCTATTAAGACTATTTTGAGGAGCAAAGCTACTTCAAAATTCTTAAAAAATGGTTTTTGTAGACTTAAGCTACCCTTCTATGGGTAACCGATCTGCCACACTCTACTCTCTGCCCCTTGGGAAGCTGATTACAATATTGACTAACCTGTTGCCCAAGGGTCAGGGGGGTTGATTAGGGCTAAGTCCATGTTGTTTCAATTAGAAATGATGCTCTTCTAGTCTTGAGCCAGGATGCGATTATTGTGTTATTCACTCTGTCATCTACCCTAATCCTGACTGCCTTATTGTTAGTTGGGTTGTTCTTTTTCATCAAAGCATCCGTTAAAGAGCGACCTCAAACCCTTCAACTGGTTTCAACCCAATTGCCTGAAGCTACCCTGCTAGAGTTGCAGGCCTATTTCAGTCAAAGGGCATATCGGGCCATCGCTGCGCCACCAGAGCAAACCGGCCTGGTTTTTATGGAGGGCATCGTTAGACCAAGTTGGTTTTTGGCTATATTTTTATCGATGCTCGCGGCGATAGGGCTGCTGTGTTTTTCGTTAATCCTTTCATTCCTGTATCCAGGCATAGGCAGTTTCGCTCTTTTGCCCGTTTTACTCGCTCCGCTGGCAGGATCTTTTTATTGGAAGAAAGCCAAGCGCGCCGAACAAATTTCTTTAAGCGTTTCACCTCAAGGAGCGGGAAGCGTTGTTACTGTTCAAGGGCATCGAGATGAATTGCAAACATTGCGCCAGAATCTTGCGCTTCCGATACTTGATCAAAGGTAGTCATTTGTCAGGGTGGGTTTGAGGAGCACCTCAAATCTATAACAACCAGTTAACTAACAAGAGAGGCAGATGGATTAACCGTTCTGCCTCTTAATAAATCTATTTTTATTGAGCAATCATGACATCAAAAATCAGCTCAACTAACGAAGTGAGGAGACAAGCGATAAACTGCTCTCAACCTTTTCATCAGAAGGCCTCAGACTCGGAAACAGAAAATGGTTTTCTTCAACGTACTGAGCGCCAAAAAGCCCCTTCTCTGCCCAAAAGTAGCGATCAGTAGTATGCTCATTACGCTTTACTAAGAGCAAAGCTGGTGGCAAAATCCCCTCTGCATGAATAAACTTACGCGCCGCTGTAACCGGCTTATCTTCTCCACATTCAATACTGAATTGAGGCACGCTCTCCAGAATTCTGCGCCCCTCTTGACGACGACGACTCTTCCGCTTGCGTCTCCTTGCCAAATTAGTACCCCCTTATTTCCTCTCAGTGTAGTGACAGCTACAAAACACAAGAAAGAGTATACCGATTAACTAAAAAAATTTCAACTTCTCTTAACCGATAGATAGAAAAAACAAATTAATCCTGCTGTAGAATTCGCGTTTTCTTCTTTAAGCACCGCTACTCCCAGTAGTTAAGTTGTCTTACTCCTCTGGAGAAGGGTCAGGGGGCAGTGGTCTTTCTTGATCAATTAATTCTTTTTTCGAGAGTTTAAGTTGACGCCACAAATCCTTAATTTGTTGATACGCTACTTGAGGGGCAATCTTTCCACCTGTTTCCAGACTACAGAGTAAGGCTACACGTTGTGCAAATTCTTGCAAGTTTGCATTAAATGCCAGACGTTCAGGCGTAAACTCTCCACGGTAACGACTGATGGGGTAAAAAAACCCTTCTTTTTGACGATCGCTACTACCAGGGGGGTTAGGCTTATCTTCCACAATCAGTTACCCTATTGCAAAAAAGTTTGTAATGAGCGAATTTTAATTTCTCAGAAATCACCGATAGTAACATTATTTCATCAGGAAGCTTCAATTAGCAGTTTAACAGGCGTTGCTGAAAAACAGGATAGGTGCAAAGAAGTTTCAAGCATTGATCGTTTTTATTCCTATAGCAATTATTTGATTCCCGCCTACGCGGGAATGATGAATAGTTCAATTACCTCATAATTATGCAGGTTAAGACCTTTGCCTGCCTATACCTCACCGGAAGCAGAAACGCTATAGATCAGCAATGCCGTTTAATGAAATTACCTAAATAAAAAACAGGGGGGATTAGGCGTCTGCCCCATGCCCCCGATTGCTTTGGGTTATCAGGGGGTTAACTGGCGTCTGAGCGCTCCCATAGTAGTTGACTGGAGATAGATTGGGCCAGCAATTGGCGATAGAGATGACTTAAACGAGCCGCCACCCCTGCCCAGCTAAAGTTTTGCTGTACCCGCAAAGATGCCTGCCGCCGCAATTTGCGTGACCAGATTTCATCACTTAAGATGCGGGCGATCGCCTGGGTGAAGGCGGTCACATCCTGGGGCGCAACCAGTAGCCCCGTTTCTTCAGGGACAACAGTAAAGCGGAGCCCGCCCACATCAGATGCCACAACTGGCGTACCACAGGCCATTGCTTCAATAGCCACCAGACCAAAAGGTTCGTAGTGGCTAGGAATGACACAGACATCCGCCGCTGTGTAGTAAAGTGGCAGGCGATCATGGCCGACCTGACCCGCAAAAATAACCTGTTGTTTTATGCCAAGGTTGGCAACAAGCTGCTCAATCCGGGCTCGCTCTTCACCATCGGCAGCCTCAGCATCGCTACCGCCCACGATCACTAATCGTAAAGACTCGTGGGGAATGGGAGACGCAGGTTGATCACCGTCAGGGTTTTGCACTCTCTGCTGATGCAGTTGGGCAAAGGCTTGTACCAGGGTATCAATGCCTTTACGGGGGTCAAACCGACCAACATAGAGAACCATAGCCTCATCAGGTTTCAATCCTAAGGCAGCCCTTGCGTCTGCCTTAGGAATTGCATGAAAGGTCTGGATATCAGTACCACAGGGAATCACATCTACCTGGCCGGCCATAGACACCAAAGTGCGTAGTACTTCTTGCTCCTGTGGGCTGGTTGCAACAATGCGATCGGCCATGTCCAGTATCTGCCGTTCGATCTCCAAACGGGTCTCTGCAATTGCAGGCTGTTGGGCTGTTGCTTGATACTTCACTACTCCTAGAGAATGGTAAGTATGAACTAATTGAACATTACTGTGCTGTTTTAATTGCAACCCTAACCAGGCAGACATCCAGTAGTTAGTGTGAATCAGGGGGTAGTTACTGCCTTCTTTAGCTTGAAAGGCTTGAAAAGCTTGCAAAAACTCAGGCATATAATCAAATAACTGATCCCGTGGAATAAATTTTTGGGGCCCAGCCACCAATCGAATGGTGCGACAGTGGGGAGCATGCTGGACGATCGCTGGATCATCTGGACGCACTTTGCGGCTAAACATGTCAACCTGCCATCCCAGTTTGGCTAAGGCTTCCCCTACCTGCCGCACATAGACATTTTGCCCACCCGCCTCTTCTTTCCCGATGTCGGCTGCTGGATCACCATAATCTGAAATCAGGGCGATCGCCTGTCGATTGGGAGCAGCCCGCCGTGATGTAACAAATGCAGACCTGGCAGGGCTCAGGGGTGCTTTGACTTGTGTAATTGTGGTCACAAGTTTGGAATTGAGACTTACCATACCGTTCCTCCTCAAATTAATTCAAAGTATTAGTTAGCGTCGCCACCATCGGAGGCCGTAACGTTGGGACTGGCGGTTGAGTAACAATCTTTTGGTAAATGGCCTCATAGCCATTTGCCATGCGTTGAACACTAAAGTTCTGAACTACATGATTGCGGCAGCCTTGCCGATCAAGTTGGGAGACTGGCTCGATCTCAGCGATGCAATCTTCTACGGTTTCACAGATCCATCCAGTTTGACCATGGGCAATGACCTCCAGAACTGACCCCCGATTCATGGCGATGACGGGTGTGCCCGCCACAATCGACTCAATCATTACAAGAACGAATCGATCGAGGATAAATTGATTTCAATGTGGCAAGGGTTTGGGAGTCGCCGGATGCAAAAAATAATGTCACTTCATGACCCCGGCTACTAACTCATCGGTTAATAGGCTAACAACCAGTTCAATGTCGCCATAGGCTGGAGGAGAAACATATTCCCACAACGGGGCAACCTGGGCAATCCGCATAAAAACCTCCAAAAGGTACAGTTCAGATAAAAACTCAACTCCTTACAGAATCAGGCTTTCAGCTGGAGTTTAGACTAATTTCTGAAAATCACTATCTGTAGTATTTAACTCCCAAGAGTCTTCGTTAAAAAGCACTACCTGTGACATTAGTCTAAACAAAAATTTCAGGTGATCAACCCGAATTTAAAGAGACGATACTTAAGCCAAAGTTAACTGATGTTCAGACAATAATAAGTTTTCTATATTTTTGCAAACTCCACTAGGTAGGGATACCCGAACCTGTTGGAGTCCGATCCGCTAACTAATCATACCCGTTTGAAAGGAGCGTGGACACCCAGTTCCACCCAGGTGCTTAACACCGTTCAGTAGCCCTCAAACCACCCTCTTCGCCCAAGGATACAAACTCAAACCATCGCTAGAGAGTGAGATCTCGCATTTGCAAGGATGAGTCGTCAAAGGAACCCAAAAACCATACCTCAGCATAAACCATGACACAGGAAAAAACCTGGGTTGGAATTGATGTCAGTAAAGACACTTTAGAGGTGTACCTCCTGCCTCATGGACTGACAGGGAAGGAATTCAGGAGTTTAACCAAAGCTGGGCAAACTAATTCCAGTTACCGGATGGCCAAAACTAGGCAAATCGAGATTACCCTGACGACGGCTTCTGACGGCTAGTCGGTAGCTGACGCTTTGTAGCTCAGCATGGAGGCGACGGTTTTC
>JBJTUO010000065.1:0-11288 GCA_046080785.1 Leptolyngbyaceae cyanobacterium
GATTCAATTCTGAATGAATAGCTGTTCCCGATATGTACTGGACACCAATATTATCGTGAGTGCTCTACTTTTCAAACGGAGTCAACCACGGCAAGCTTTAGACAAGGCAAGAAGTTCTGGAAGACTGTTGATGTCGCAACCTATTTGGGAGGAAATTCAGGCGGTTTTAGGCCGGGAAAAATTTGATCAACGTCAGTTCGACGAATTTAAAAGATAGCAGGGGGTAGAGCAGATAAGCCTTTCATGTTCAGATCCAATGCTGGTTTCTTTTCCTGGTAGGTATCTTAACGGGTGACAAGGCAACTCTAAGCCATGTGGGACAAAGTTTTGAGAGAATAGTAAGGACAAAAAATAGGGAGCCTTAGTGCGGCTCCCCCAAAATATATGTTCCCTGAATTCTACCAAACAACGCTCCGTGCTCATCTCAATGAAAGTCAGTATCTCACCCTACAACTTTTGTTGTTATTGCTACAGGCTCATCGTCAGGTCAAACTCTCCCTGTTGGCGAGTGTCTTTCCGCAACCGATTCAATATCAAAGTCGCAAGCGGAACTTACAACGCTTTTTAGTCTTACCGCAACTGAGTGTCAAACTCCTGTGGTTTCCGCTGATTAAATATTGGATTCGCCAAGTGCAAACCGGGCATGGCTTCAACCGAGACCAACGATGCCAGTTGAGCAAACTCAAACATCACAAACACGGGTATTGGATTATTGCGATTGACCGCACCCAATGGAAAGGGCGCAATGTGTTTATGGTGAGCTTGGTTTGGGGGACTCATGCTCTGCCAGTGTATTGGGAAGTGCTAGCACAGGTCGGAAACAGTGATTTAGGCACTCAAAAGCGACTCTTAAAAGCGGTGCTACCTTTGTTTAAGAACTACCCGGTGCTGGTGTTAGGAGACCGCGAGTTCCATAGCCCCAAACTAGCCCAGTGGCTCGATAGGCGAGGGGTATCCTTTGCCCTGCGCCAGAAGAAGGACTTCCATTTCCAGGAGGCAGAGCAGGAGGACTATCAAGTCCTCAAAGACGTGGGATTCAAGCCTGGGATGTCCAAATTTTATCCGGGCATCCGCTGCAACAAAGGCGACGGGATCGGTCCGTTTAATCTGGCGGTCTATTGGAAGCGAAAATATCGCAAAGCCGGGGCAAAAGAACCCTGGTACATTTTGACTAACCTCCCGACGCTCAAACAAGCGTTGGCGGTCTATCGCTGCCGCTGGGGCATCGAGATAAGCCAGCCTCAATACCCTCATAAACCTGAGCATTTTTATGCGGAAGTGGGATAGACATGACTGTTTTTTGAGGCATGAGGATTCTCCTAGCAGAATTGTACGATAAAAAAGCGTGGCGTTGCTGTATTTGAGGCTGAACGGATGAGTTTGATATCGGCTGGCCGAGCACTGTCCCGACGCCATTCATCCCTTAATCAGGAACGCCCAAAGCGGATCGATCAATCCCTTGGCGGACACTTGGCAATGGATGGCACTTCGCCCTGCCAGAGTTGCCGGAGCACCTCACCCTGTGGGCGTTGCCGGTGCGTTTGTAACCGTTCCACTTCTGCATCATCGGCCCAAATGATCCAATGATGCGGGTAGGCCGATTGCTGCCGGGCGTTCACCCAACCGCGCTGAACCCAGTTGTACAAGGTAATCGCTGGCATCTTTAAGGTGTGGGCTAAATCCGCTAACCACCATTCCTGGTCACCTAACAGATCTTGACCTTGGGGTAACCGCCGACCTCCGAGGCCCAACCGGCGCATTAAAGTCCGAATTTCTTCCGGGTTGAGCGTTTTACGCCGCTTCGGCGGATAAAATCCTTCCTGATTCAGGCAGGCCGTAATCTCTTCGGTGGTCAGTTGGGTTTTGCTTAGTTGTTCCAACCGTTGGCATAATTGCGGATAATTGCTCAATTGGGTCCACTTGGCAACGGGTCGCATGATTTGTGTCTGAGTGGTATCTCCGCCTATCCATTTAATGATCACCCGAACTTGTTCACTTTCGCCCTGGACATCCACTTGAATTTGGTCAATGACTTGTCGGATAATCTCTTTTCTCTGGGCTGGAGTTGTGGTCGGGGCATGCCATAGCGTGGGCAAATTGTCGGCAAGTTGACGAATCATTTGCTGTTCCTGTTGTGATAGCAATTTTGGTTGCTGATGTTGAAAGCGATTATATTCTTCTTGCAAGTGTTGCTGTTCTTGTAATTTAGTTTCCCATTCTTGCGCTAATTGACGAGCGACTAACCGATTTTCTGGTTCGACCAAATGGTAATGTCGGCCTGAATGTCGGCCTGCTCGTTGGGTTTCAAATTCAACCCGTTCTAATCTTTGTTGCCACAGGGTATCTAACTCGGAACGGTCTTGCTCCAGATGCGTGGCGGTGGCCAATGATAATTCTAAAGCCGCCGGTTGTAATGCTTGGAGCACTTGTTCAGACACATACTCATCTAGACAAGTTCCGGCTAAACATTGACAGAGGACGCCCCCATAATCGGCCATCGCTCGACTACAGATATAACGCGGCCAGTTGCCCCGATGATACTGCACGCTCAGGCGACAACCACATTTGCCACAGACGAGTAATCCCGAGAGGAGGGATGTGCCTTGACCAACTGTGCCCAATTCATCGGCCCGCGCTTGATTAGATTTGAGTTGGGCCAGATTTTGTTGGTATTGTTCCCAACTAATATAGGCCGGATGGTGATCTTGAATCAACACTAACCAATCCTCAGGCGGTCTTACGACTTGCCCGGTGTAGGGGCGTCCCGCTTTTTTCTGCCGCGGGTCAGTCTGGCTCCGCCCGTAGGCATAAGCTCCGGCATAGGCCGGATTTTTGAGCAGGTTTTGCAAGGTGGGGCGATTCGGGCGCCGCCATTCCAAATCGCCTTTGCGCTCACCGCTTAACACCCGCACCCCGATCTGGATCTGGTGACTCACCAGATAGCGGAGGACGGCATTCAGGGTACCCAACTCGGTAAATTTGCGGAAAATTAGCTTCACGACTTGTTGGGCCTGCTCATCGGGGTCAAACCGCACCTCCCCAGAAGGTCGCCGCACATAGCCAATCGGTACACTGAAGCCCAGTTCTCCCCGTTGTGCTTTGTGGCGTTTGCCTTGCACCAGGCGCTGCTTTAAGATGTGCAATTCGGCTTCACTCATGGTGCCTTTTAAGCCCAGCAGAAGCCGGTCATTATATTGACTTGGATCATAGATGCCATCAAGGTCAGCAATCAAGGTGCCGAACAATGCACAAATTTCCAATAATTGATGCCAATCTTTGCAGGAACGCGCTAATCGGGACATCTCAACCCCCAAGATCAGCCCCACATGATTGAGGCCGACTTCGGTCACTAATCGCTGGAACCCGACTCGCCCTTCTGCACTACTCCCGGACTTACCCAAGTCATCATCAATGGTTAAAATCCGGTCGGCACTCCACCCCATCCCTTCGGCGCGGTGGACTAGCCCATACTGAATCCGGGTCGATTCTTGATGGTCGAGCACTTGTTGTAGCGTGGACTGTCGCACATAGACAATGGCGAGACGTTCGCGATGATGCGCCTGGATTTTCTCGCTCGGCCAGGCACCAAGTTCATTTCTGGGGCTCATTGGCCTGCTCCTGGTGGAATTGCACCGTGATCTGGTTCTCCAACATTTGACTGAGGATCCAGATCAGCCGGTTGCGATTGGCTAAGGGCAAGTTGAACCACAGGTTCGACACTAGCGGCTGGGCAAACGGGGGGGAGGACTGGGGTCAGACATGACGTGTTTTCCTTTTGAGGTAATATTTGGTTTGCCTCGATCCTGGCCACTACATCGACGAGGCGCAGCAAACCGTCAATTCCTAGCTTAGGATACGGGAACCGGTCTGCGTTTATGGGGGTATTGTGGCTGGCGGATTGAACAACTGTTCAAGGATTGCAAAACCGCAGGCTATCACTTGGAAGATACCCAGGTGAGTGACACGCGATTTTTAGCCTTAGTTTTATTGATCGCCATGGCCTATAGTTTGGCAACCCTGCACGGGCAAGAGATGCGGAAACTCGGGGTAGACATTTATGCTGGGCGTATCAATGAGCACACGGATAAGACCCCACGGCAGAGTGACTTTAGTCTTGGACTTTATGGGCAACGATGGATCTATGGGATGGAATTGTGGAAAGATTGGGTGCTATCTCTGATTGCCCTCAAGCCCCATAAATCGCTCTATTTTCAGCGTGGTTTTTATGCGCTATCCCTGATGCAGCAATCCTTTTAGATGGGTTGTCACCCGTTAAGTCAACTTGGAGGAGTTGTTGCACTTCCTCCACGGTTGTTGCCAGCACCTCATTCAGAGCGAGAGATTGGCGAATCTGCTGAGCAAGTTGATAGAGCAAACGCTCACGGTCAGCTTGCTTTTGCAGCAGCCTCGCAGTCCGATGATGGCGAATTCTTTCTCGGTTGAACAAACAGGACTCTGCCAACAGAATCAGCAGGCTCAGGAAAATCCCGCTCAACAAAAAATTGGTCATTCTCGCAAGTAACCTTAGGATGCTAAGCTGTCACACATCCTAAATTGCACATTCTGACCTCCAAAGCCCTTGTAGCAAGGGGATCAGCTCAGAAAATTGAATCCATAACAGCTTAGCAGCATTGAATCGCAGGACTTACAACCCCAAGAAGATGGCTATTAGCAGGAAGCCAATCAATGCAACACCACCGTAGATAATGCCTGTGCCAATTTTTCCAACCACTTTGGGCGGATTATTCTGCCATTCCCAACGGTTGGGTGACATAGAGGGGCCTGTATAACCAGGCCCTAAGAGGGCACGCAAGTTTGGCTTCGGCAGCTGCTTCCGATAATCCGTGCCATATCGGGCCATATGGGCAAAGGTCACTTCCCCTTGAGCACGTTGCGGTAAGATGCGGCGACGTTGATAGGGCACAGTATTGTCACCGAAGTTTTTCTGATACTCTTCGCTGTTGATTAACTCATCGACAAAGCCTTGCAGTCCTTTGGTTGCCAGTACGATCGACCACGCTAGTTTTTCGCGATCACTATACACGTTGCGTCCCAAAACCCGCTGAACACAAATCTCAACAAAGCGATAGTTGTTATTACTCTCATAGGTCAGCCGCCGAAACGAATCGGACAGCACCAATCCCCGAATAAAGTCTTTGACAGTAATTTGACCTGCCCGCAACTGAGACTCTAAGAACCGTTGACGGTTACTCGATAACATTTGTTGCTCGTTATAGATCTGGCGATAGGCAGCCATGATCAACGTGTCCAGATCAGAAGCAGAAAGGATGTTGTCAGTGGTGTAAATTCGGGGTTGTTCGTCACCAGGTACTTCAAAGCCCTCAACACGATGATTTTGGGATAGGGGAGCATATTCTAACAGAGGAATTGGCATAAGGTTTCTCCAAAATGGTGGTTAAAGTTGAAGGTTTGTGATTTGGCAGTTCACTGAGTCGGAATTCACTATTGAGGTTTGACAGATCGGCTTTGCCGCCTCAGAGAAAATCGCCCATCTCTCCTGGAATTATAAAACGGCATTAACTGTTAAAAACACGGTTACGCCACTTATTCACACGCGCTTCCCCGATCGCCGCATAGCTTCGGGCATCGGCGATCTGGTCTTGTAACGCCGCAATCTGCGTCTTCTGAGTTTCTGCCTGTTGTGACAATGCAGTATCTGCTGCCTCAATCGTTGAGACAACAGAGGGTTGCCAATCACTCTTGATCTGAGTCGCTCCGATCACAGCGAAGGGACGCAATTCTGCCAGTTGCTGTTGTAAGCGTTCAATCACCTGGGCCTGTTCCTGAATGGTCTGTCGTAACACGGAGTCAGCCCCATAATCAGGTGTGGCAGACCAGGGTTGCGTTGGAGTAATCACTGGATAACTGGGCTTAAAGACCTCTGCCAGAATTTCACCGACATCCCTGACCTTGAGCTTGCCATAGGGCGAATTCTGGATCAGGGCACGAGTCAATTGCGGTTTGTTTCGAGTCGTCAGATCCTTATCGCTACTGGAAGCGCTCCGCAGTAATTGCAGCATATTGGTAAATTCCAGCATGGATTGCCCCGGCTGGGTGCGATAGCCCCGGTAATAGGGCACAATGCTTTCGCCAAAGGCCGTCTGATACTCATCGCTATCCAAATAAGTATCAATATCCGCCTCAAACCCGCTTTCATCCAAAACGGTGCTGTGATAGCGCATTTCCTCGAAGTTGTCGGGGGCGCGTCCGAGCAGGTGCTTAAAGTTAAGCTCGATCGCCCGATATCGATAGCAATTATCAAAGAATCGGCAGCGATACAACTCAGACTTTGCCAGTTGCCGGACAAACTCTCGCACACTGAGGTCACCTCGCTTCAGTTGCGATTCAGCTACAGTCAACCGTTCACTTTCCATCACATGGGCATTGCCCAACACCTGGCGGTAAACAGCCCGAATCACAATATCGGCATCGGCATCGGAGAAACCGGGACACAGTTCAACAGGTGCGGTTTCTTTGAAGGTCTGGTAGGCTTGGTAGAATTGCGCCTGCCGATCCTCGCCTGGTCTAGCGGTTTGTGCAGAAGTCGGTGGACTCCAACTGCGATCGGGTTCGCCAGGTTTCAGCCCCAGCACTTTCTGGAGCAGTTGATTAAAGTCAGTGACGACAGCAGGAGGTTGCCAGGGGAATGGTGCACCTTTGACCGGGGCGATCGCACTGGGACGATCCTGCATCAGGGAGGCGTTCAATCGGGAGCGATTCTGATGGGTCGGATCCTTGTCACTACTGGCAGAACCACGCAGGAGTTGGAACAGGTGAGTAAACCCAACCATTTTCTGACCCGCCTGAGTTTTATGCCCCCGATAGTAAGGTACCGTATCTTCGCCAAACGCATTCTGATATTCATCGCTATCAACGTAAGCGTCAATCTCCGCCTCAAATCCGCCCTGATCGAGATAGTGGCTATGTTCAGCAATCTCATCACAACTTTCAGGTGCGCGACCGAGCAAATGTTTGAAGTTCAACTCAATTGATCGCGTCCGTGAACAGGGTTCGAAAAATAGACGGCGGTACAGATCGGACTTGGACACCTGGCGCACAAATTCCCGCACACTGATGTCTCCTTGTCTGAGTTGGGACTCCGCCACCCCCAAGCGTTCACTCTCCATCACATGGGCATTGCCTAGTACCTGTCGGTAAACGGCACGAATGACCATTTCGACCTCTGGCTCTGAGTGATCTGCCCCCAACCGGATTGGATCGGTTTCATCAAATAAACTAACGCCCAACTTTGCGTCAGGGTTAACCACCGGATTTACAAACGTATTGACCACTTGAACAATCTCCTTTGCTCAATCGCTACTCAATCGTTAATTGCGAACTGTAACGATGAGAGCCAATCATTAAGTCAGTAATTAACGTGTGATGAAAACATTGCCTTAACTTTTGGGTTTTGGTTACTAACCTTGCGGGTCAAACCTTGTCCGAAAGCTCCCGTATTTAATCCAATACTGCTTGAGATCATGGTGGGGCGTATGCAAACTAGCTTTCGCCCGATACAAAATGACTTGTCGATGATGGCCCATCCAAATCTTGCCAACTGAATCTACTGAAATCACGCTTCCCCCCAATGCCGTAATGCACTCAGTAAATCGTTCAATGGCTGTGTAATCTACCGTTTCAAAGACAAAAAAGTTGCCCGAACAAATCACATGGCGACTGCGAATCCAGCACTGCATTTTTTTCTGTGCTTCTGGGGGCAGCATTCCAACAGAAGGTATTTGAGATACAGAGTTCCTTAGCACTAAAGTCATGAGTGAGGGATTAATGCGTAGTTGAAAAACTACCCTACCACCAGGTAGGGTAGAAGGCTGGAGGTACCAGGTTGGAACTCACACAACTTCGGTAATACTCACGATTTTCCCAGAGGTACGATTGATCCGCTGAATCTGAGGGGTCATGTTATCACCAGAAACCAGATAAGTAGTAGTGCTGAATCGTCGCGGACTGTCAAATTTGGAACCCTGAACCACAATCTTAAACATCTTCTTATTGGCTTCACCCGATCCACCCAGATTAGTGCTGGGAGGGGCAACTTTGGTGCTGCTATTGGTGGCAACAGCATATCCCAACTGGGAGGATTTGACCGCGCTACTAATTTGGGAAGGCCCGCGATCTAGGGCATACATCCGGTTAAAGGTGACCTGGCTTTGTCCCGCCTGGGTGTTACTGCGTCTGTAGGGAACGATGTTCTCACCAAACGCCGATTGATATTCATCACTGTCCAGGTAGGAGTCAATCTCGGCATCATAGCCTTCAGCAACACAGCGAACGATATGCTCTGAAATCTCTGCCTGGGACTCTGGAGGACGACCCAGAAAATGCATGAAGTTCAACTCCACAAAGCGATAGGGTGCGCAGGACTCGAAATAGCGGGAGCGATAAAACTCCGACTTGCCAACAGCGCGGACAAACTCACGGACTGACAGGCTGCGATCGCTGAGCTGAGATTCAGCAATCACCAGGCGCTCACTGTCCATCACATGAGGATTACCCAAGACCTGTTTATAAACCGCCCGAATCACCGCTTGCACATCATCTGAGGAACTGGTGGGCCACAATTCTAACGGAGTGGCATTGATCACGATACTACCCATTGAAACTCTCCAATTTAATGTAAATGAACCTTGGTTGCTGAAAAGCTGGTTTAAACCGCCGTGATACTGGCAATCACGCCGCCTTCACGGTGGATCTTTTGATACGTCGCCGACAGCTCATTGAACGGCACTAAATACACCTGATTGCTGCGGCGGAAGCGGGATACTTTACTGAGCGTATTGGCGCGATAGCCCGTGACTTCAACTCGATAAACTTTACCGCTGTCACTCGCACCTGCTCCCAGGCGAGTGCGCGCACTACCGGTTGGATTGCGAAATGTTGCGCCTGCACCACTGGGTGAAATTATGGCAGTCGGGGTCGGATTGATGACCAGGGAATTGAGCTTGGGAGCCTTGCCCGCCAGATCGCCCTTCAGGCTGCTGCTCGAAGCACCCCGCACCAACTCAAAGGTGTGGGTAAACTGCACCATGCTGGTGCAGGCTTCGGTCTTATAGCCCCGGATGTAGGGAACGATGTTTTCGCCAAAGGCATTCTGATATTCGTCACTATCAAGATAGGAATCGATCTCTGCCTCAAATCCTTGGGTGTCCAGAATCGTGCTGTGCATCCGCATCTCCTCGAGGTCGAGGGGTGGACGACCCAGTAAATGACGGAAGTTCAGTTCGATCGCCCGGTATCGCGCACAACTGGTGAAGAACCGAGAGCGATACAGGTCGGACTTCGCCACCACCCGGACAAACTCACGCACACTGAGTTCACCCCGCTTAAATTGGGACTCGGGGACAGTCAGGCGCTCGCTCTCCATCACATAGGCATTGCCCAACACCTGACGATAGACGGCTCGAATGATGGTTTCGGCTTCTTCCTGTGAGCGACCGGGCACCCACTCGACGGGAGGGGTTTCATCAAACAGACTGACCCCTAAGCGTGACGCTGGTCCAAATGGCATTGCAAAGTATCTCCAGACAATTAACACAGCTAAATGAGAGGAGTTGAGTCATCTCAAACACCTCTAGGGCTTAAGGATCTCATACTGGGAGTAAAGAAACTGGTCAGAGAACGGTAAAGAAAACGGAAAGAATGAGTGAAAGTAATAAATCTTGAGATTCTGTTATATTTATTTACTCGAATGGGTTCAAAGCTGTGGTAGGACAAGGTTTCTCATCCAACTCAGCACAGAATTTTAGGACCCAATTCTAGTAAACTTGGAATTGAGTTAGTAAACGCCACGGTGCTGGAAACTGAACCAACCTAAAGTGGGTTTGCGGAATACCCATTCCCCATAGGCTGGCTCTCAATTTCCTGGAACGGGATCACCAATAAAGTGCAGACTGGCCAAGAAAAGTGCAGACTGGCCAATAATTGGCAGTCCTCCAAGCTATTGCATTTTACCCTTCTCAACTTTGTATGCTATGAGGCTCCTTTTGGTTGAAGATGATGTCCGTCTTGCAGAAACCCTGGCAGAAGCGCTGACAGATCAACGTTATGTCGTTGATATTGCCACAAATGGGGAAGCCGGATGGGATCAGGTAACTGTACTGGATTATGATTTGCTTTTGCTCGATGTCATGTTGCCGGAATTGGACGGCATTAGTCTTTGCCAGCGGTTGCGATCGCGCGGGTACACCTTGCCTATCCTCATGCTCACCGCCTGTGACACAATCAATGATGAAATTAACGGGCTGGATGTGGGAGCAGATGACTATGTGATCAAACCCATCGATTTACAAAAACTCTTTGCTCGAATTCGCGCCTTGTTGCGTCGGGCTAGCCCGACTGCATCCCCAGCCTTAGAATGGGGCAAACTCCACCTTAACCCTAGTACCTGCGAAGTGAGGTATGGGCAAAATCCGATTCATTTAACACCCAAAGAATATTCTCTTTTAGAATTGCTATTGCACAATGGTCGCCGTGTTCTCAGTCGAAGCGTCATGCTTGAACATGTCTGGTCATTAGAATCTCCCCCGGAAGAACATACGGTCAAGGTGCATATCCGAGGGTTGCGCCAGAAGCTCAAAGCTGCCGGAGCGCCGGAAGATCTGATTGAGACGGTTCACAGCCGGGGTTACCGTCTCAATCAGTTAGATTGCCAAATGGACTCGGTTAGCTGTTGATCAACGGAGGAAATTTCCAGCAATAAAACTACCAACGCGGGGTGCGTTACGCTGCGCTAACGTCACCCTACAGCGGGTATATTGTCGCACAGCAATCGCCTTAGGGAGTGACCAATTGGCTGATCATCAGCCCCAAGGTCGGCAGTCCCAAAACCAGCATCAAGCCAGCGGGCATAAATTTGCGGGTTTTGAGCCATCGCATGGTAAATGCCACCAGCAAGATCACCGTAACACTGGTCGCTCCCAGCACACCCCAGGATTGTCCTTGCCATTGTGCCAGGGCACTAATCAGTAACAAAATGCCACAGCCACAGCCAGCAACGAGTGACATCTTACTCTGTGCCTGAACATAGCCGACAATCCCGCCCACAATGGCAAGGATGCCATAGGCGATCGCCGCCATTAAACCCGGATTCATTGTTGTAAGTTCCATGAAATGGCTTTGTTGCATGAAGAGGGGTTGCGGAGGTGGAGCGGCATGGTAAGTTTCAGTTACCACACAAAAAGTAATTGCTCAACCTAGACAGAATAGGGGGTTCAGACCTCTTGCCGACCATTTTCAGAAATTTTCTGCAA
>JBJTUO010000066.1:0-23250 GCA_046080785.1 Leptolyngbyaceae cyanobacterium
CCTAGCGGGTACGCTGCTGGCTTCCCAAGATCGCTCCTGAGAGTTTCCTGCTTCATCCGTCCTCCCTAGAATGTTGCCATTCCCCGTTATGGATACGTCCACAGGCAGCTTTACTGACTGTCCATCGGCTGACTTGTACAAGGAACAAAAGTTCTGTATAACCAACCAAACTGGTTTTACGCACCGATGGTTTCAAGCAAACGCAATTCTTCTCGGTGCAACCGCCTACCAATTGTCAAGGTTCAAACCGTTCCCAGAGTTTGCGCTGTTCACCACGTTGCTAGGACGTGTTCGTTTGAGTCAATCTGGCCAGTGGTTAGCTGACACCATAATTGTAGTACAGAAAGACTACAATTATGGCAAGAGACAAAGTGTTTCGGGTTCGGTTGACTCAGCAGGAATGGGACAAGTTGGAACGCAACGCGCAAGAGCTCGGCATATCAAGCGCAGAGCTAATGCGGGACTTATAGCCCCTCAAACTCCCCATCAGTTAAAGCAGGTAACTTCATACTCTGTAGATTTGGAACCCAGTTGGAGGCGGCTTTAGACGACATCGGTCGTAGAGCCATTGCCTGAAGTTGTGGCCGTGTGGGCCTGATGGGTGCAATCAGTGAGGATGGGGATGGCGACTTTGAGACGGCTGCAAAATCTGCGACAGTAGATGGGGGCTTTGTCAGGTTGGCTGAAACCACAACGGTTTCCATTGACTCGGTTGTCACTGGAGCCAGTGCTGGAGTGCTCTGCTCTACCAACTGGCTAATAAACGGGTAAACAGCCCAGCCCAAGGCGGGTGAGATCGGTGCGGCTAATGCCAGGGGTACAATCAGTCCCATGTCTTCAGTTAGGGCTGGCTTGATGAAACCTGAAAACGGTGTATTTGCTAACGGGTTGCTGTTAGCGGCTGGGAGTGATGCCATAGTCGAAACTATTGGCAGACCAGATGAAAACGTCGGGCTTGGCACAGAGGGCAGCGCAGGGAGTCGTGGTAAGGATACAGCCATCTGCCCAACAGGAAGGCTGGCTGGTTGTACCGCCAGATCACTAGACTGACCCACTTCATTGATCGGGTCGAGCGCAACCCATCCCTGATCTGTCCAGCGCTGCATTTCAAAATGTAAGTGAGGCCCCGTAGAGTTCCCCGTATTCCCAACCAAAGCGATGACAGTACCCTGTTTAACGACCTGACCCGGTTGCACAAAAATCTGGGACAGGTGTCCATACAGAGTGGAGTGAAGATTGTCAGTATGTCGCAAAATAACGGTCAGACCATAGCCACTGACGATGTCAGCCAGCTCAACCTTACCGGTATGGGCTGCAATCACAGGGGTTCCAATGGGCGCGCCAATATCAATGCCCTGATGAAATCGAGGAGCCCCATCGATCGGATGAATTCGCCAGCCAAATAAAGAAGTAATCGGCGCTGGAATGCCGAGGGGAAAGAGGAATGCCGAAAAACCCCGTTTGATCTGGGTCAATAACTTAGGGATTGGCCCGGTATAGCGAGGAGTGTAGAAAGGAGAAACAGAATAATTGCCAGGTTGACCAGATGAAACGGCATTTTGAGCAATCGTTCTATTTGCTAAAGGGGGCGTTGCTGTTAAAGATGGTTTTTGAGGAGTGGTCTTTGCTTGCACCGGAGCCAGGGTCAAGCCCCGAACCTGGATTTCGCTAATTTCACGGAGCAAAGCGGTTTGAACTTCTGGTGGTAAGACGGGGTCTTGCGCCAGCTGACGAGCCTTAACAATCTCTCCCTGGCGGGCATATTTCAATACCAGTGAAACTAAGTTTTCACGTAACTGGGCTTCTTTCTCAGGTTTTTCTTGAGTGACTAACTCTAATAATTTTTGCTCTAAAAACTGGCGGCGCTGAGCCTGGGCACTGGCATCCTGCTGTGACGAGGGCGATGATTGTGGTGCTGATGGAGATGAACTGGGGGGCACATCAGGAGAAGTCAGAGATGCCCTGGGACTAATGCTTGGAGATGGCGAGGGCTGTGGTTCAGCGGTAGTTCCTGGAACCCCAATATTGGTTGATGAAACAATTAGTTGCAATGGGGGTGAAACCCTGGGGCTCCCTTCAACAATTGCAGCTTGCGGTGAAAGACCTGGCACAGCCACCTGGGGTGGAGTGGTTGGCTGGGAAAAAATCACAAGATAGCCTCCTAAAAAATATTTCAATATCCATCGGGTAACGTTTTCAGAATACCCCAGGGAGGGGAGGATATTTGGAGGGTAGACTCAAGATCTGATGAAGAGGTGCATGAAGTTTTATCAAGGTTGCAAGTTCTGATGAAAGATCGCCTTGGTCAGAACATTTGTCCTAATTTCCAGCATAGCTGCAGCCATACCTGGAATAGCCCCTAAAAGACGCCCCCTACAGATAGAAGGTGTAGAGGGCGCGCTAAAGGATCAGAAAGTCGCAGCGGCCCCATCTACCTGGGCTTGCTGTGCGCCTGCGGGTTGCTGAGTCACAACTACAGGATTGGTCTGAAGCATAGGAGTGCGGGCAACAGACTCATTGGCCAGAGTAAATAATGGGTTGGCCAGGATGCCAGAGACAGAAGTAACCACCACACAGAGGATGAGAGCAAATTGGAGCGGACGCATCCCCTGGAGCGACCACTGAGGTTCTGGGTAGTTTTTGACCGATTCAGACATTTCATGGGGTTCTTTTACCACCATCATCTTGACCACACGGATGTAGTAATAAATCGAGATGACACTGGTCACCAAACCCAGCAACACCAGCACATAGGCCCCAGCTTGCCAGCCAGCCCAAAACAAATAAAGTTTGCCAAAGAAACCCGCCAGGGGTGGAATGCCACCCAGGGAGAGCAGACAAAGACTGAGGCCCAAGGTTAATAGGGGATCTTTTTGATACAGGCCAGCGTACTCGCTGATCTGGTCAGTCCCCGTCTTGAGGGAGAACAAAATCACACAGGCAAAAGCGCCCAGATTCATAAACAAATAAACCAGCAGATAAAACACCATACTGGCATAGCCCGCCTGGGTACCAACGACCAAACCAATCATGACAAACCCAGCCTGACCGATGGAAGAATAGGCCAGGAGACGCTTCATGCTAGTTTGAGCCAGGGCCACCACATTACCCAAAATCATGCTGAGAATGGCCAGGGCCGTCAAGACGAAGCGCCATTGCTCATCCAGGAGTGGGAAAGCAGTTACCAGTAAACGAATGGCAAGGGCAAACCCGGCGGTCTTAGAGCCGACCGATAGAAAGGCAACCACTGGAGTAGGAGACCCTTCGTAAACATCAGGTGTCCACTGGTGGAAGGGGACTGCAGCAATTTTAAAAGCGATCCCTGCGATGACAAACACCAACGCAATCACCAAGCCGATCGACTGATTAAGCCCAGAGGCAACCAGCTTTTCAGCGATCGCGCTGAGAGTTGTTTCACCACCAGACAGGCCATAAAGCAGAGAGGTGCCGTAGAGAAAGATTGCAGAGCTAGAAGCCCCAATTAAAAGATACTTGAGGGCCGCTTCATTGGATCGGGGATCGCGCTTGGTATAACCAGTCAGCAAATAGGAGGAGATACTCAATGTTTCCAAAGAAACAAAAATCATGACTAGCTCATCAGCACCTGAGAGAAACATACCGCCCAGGGTGGCTGTCAACAGAATGGTCAAAAACTCTGCCAGGGAAGTGCCAGACTGCTCAACATAGCGAACGGATAACAGAATGGTCACAATTGCCGAGAGCGCCACAATGCCGCGAAAGACGACACTCAGTGCATCGCTATTAAAGCTGCCCAGAAAAGAAATGGGATTAACAATGTCCCACTGGTAATAAAGAGCAGTGACCGCTGCCAGCAGACCAGCGATCGCGAGATAGGGAGTGTAACGGGCAGACACGGTGCGCCCAACAATCAAGTCAAAGATGACCCCAAGCAATAGAGTTGCGGTCACGATTAACTCTGGTAAGATAGCCCCGGCGTTTAGCTGGGAGGCAATACTGGCAAGATCCATTGAGATAGCCCACCGTCACTACGTCTAGGTGTTCAATAAAACAGGTGTTTGGGAAAAATTACAGTCACCCGACTGTAAGTAAAGAAGCGTAGTCGCGTTCTCTACAGTGGATTCTACATTACCTCGACCTCTTCCTGGAATTTATGGCGAGACTCTACCATAGATTATTTGAGTCGGGTAGATAGATTGACACATTCCCACCGCCTAAAGCAATGGGATTCTAGGCTCAAACAGGAGGAGTCAGAAGCCAGAAGATAGAAGCCAGAAGATAGAAGATAGAAGCCAGAAGCCAGAAGATAGAAGCCAGAAGATAGAAGCCACAAGCCAGAAGCCAGAAGCCACAAGCCAGAAGATAGAAGCCAGAAGATAGAAGCCAGAAGCCAGAAGATAGAAGCCAGAAGCCAGAAGCCAGAAGCCAGAAGCCAGAAGCCAGAAGCCAGAAGCCAGAAGATAGAATTTAGTAATTTGCCTAACTCCTACCTCCTTGAACTCCTACCTCCTTGAACTCCTACCTCCTTGAACTCCTACCTCCTTGAACTCCTACCTCCTTGAACTCCTACCTCCTTGAACTCCTGCCTCCTTGACTCCTCTTCCTGCCTCCTCTTCCTGCCTCCTTGACTCCTGCCTCCTTGACTCCTGCCTCCTACCTCCTCTTCCTGCCTCCTGCTGAATTTCTTACCTGTCAGTGCGTCCCGGTTTAAATTGATACGCTTATGAATAGCCGGACGTTTCCTGGGCATTATGGGGTAGTCAAGAGTTGTTGTTAATATTTTCAGCAGCACTTGATTCCTTCCGAAAAACATGCTTGGTTGAAAATAGAGATTTTTCCGAGTTGAGGGAATCTAAACAGGGTAGCAGCGTCGATACTTATCGCACTCAACCCTCTCTAACAAGCCTGGTTCAATTGCTTTCAGGTCTTTCCTGCTCTCAGTCGTAGTTCACGCACCACTGGATCCATGTCAACCCTTGTTATTGTTGAATCTCCAACCAAAGCCCGCACCATTCGCAACTTTCTACCGGATGGCTATCAGGTAACAGCCTCTATGGGGCATGTACGAGATTTACCCCAGTCTGCCAGTGAGATTCCTGCTGCTGTGAAGGGAGAAAAATGGGCTCAATTGGGGGTCAACATCGACGAGAACTTTGAACCCCTGTACGTGGTTCCCCAGGATAAAAAGAAAGTCGTTAAAGAATTAAAAGACGCCCTCAAATCCGTCGATGAGCTGATTCTGGCAACGGATGAAGACCGAGAAGGGGAGAGCATTAGCTGGCATTTGCTCCAGTTGCTAAAGCCAAAAGTGCCCACTCGTCGGATGGTTTTCCATGAAATTACCGAAGAGGCGATTCAGGAAGCAATCCGTAATTGCCGGGAAGTCGATGAGCGACTGGTTCGAGCCCAGGAGACCCGCCGGATTCTGGATCGGCTAGTCGGCTATACCCTTTCTCCCTTGTTGTGGAAAAAGATTGCCTTTGGCTTATCGGCTGGGCGAGTCCAATCTGTTGCTGTGCGGCTGCTGGTGAATCGAGAGCGGCAACGGCGAGCCTTTCGCCAAGGGACTTATTGGGATCTAAAAGCGACCTTAGAGGCTACGGAATCAGACAGCCAATCCCTGGTCAACCGATTATTTGAAGCAAAGTTGGTGACCCTGGCCGGGCAGAAGGTTGCAACAGGTAGCGATTTTGATGAATCAACCGGAGAGGTTGCTGCCGGGCGCAATGTGGTGCTTTTAACTGAACCGGAAGCCCGATCGCTCCAAGAACGATTGAGGAACCGCCCCTGGGCCGTCACCAACCTGGAAGAGCGGCCCGTTAGTCGCAAACCCTCTCCGCCTTTTACCACTTCTACTCTGCAACAAGAGGCAAACCGCAAACTGGGGCTGTCTGCCCGTGAAACCATGCGCGTGGCCCAGAATCTATACGAGCAGGGCTATATTACTTACATGCGAACTGACTCGGTCAACCTATCGCAACAGGCGATCGCGGCGGCTCGTTCCTGCGTAGAGGCCATGTATGGTACCGCCTATCTCAGCCCAGAACCCCGCCGCTATAACACCAAATCTAAAGGAGCCCAGGAAGCCCACGAGGCTATCCGCCCCGCTGGCCAGAGCTTCCGTACTCCCCAAGAAACGGGGCTATCTGGTCGGGAATTTAATCTCTATGATTTGATCTGGAAGCGGACGGTCGCAACCCAGATGGCAGAGGCTCGTCAAACCTACATTACCGTTCAAATTCAGGTAGAAGAAGCGGGTTTTAGAGCCAGCGGCAAGCGTATCGATTTTCCTGGTTTTTTCCGAGCCTACGTCGAAGGGTCTGACGACCCCAATGCGGCGATCGAAGATCAGGAAGTCGTCCTACCGCCCCTGCGGGTCGGGGATGCCCCCATCTGTCAAAATTTGGAAGCGGTTGGTCATGAAACCCAGCCGCCGGCTCGTTATACAGAAGCCTCCCTGGTTAAGATGCTAGAGAGCGAAGGCATTGGACGGCCCAGCACCTACGCCAGCATCATTGGTACCATCATAGATCGGGGCTATGCCCAGATGGTAGGCAATGCCCTGGTGCCAACCTTTACCGCTTTTGCTGTCACTGCTCTGCTGGAGACCTATTTCCCTGCCCTGGTAGATACTGGTTTTACGGCTCGCATGGAACAAACCCTGGATGATATTTCCACAGGAGAGGCTGAATGGCTGCCTTACTTGCAGCAGTTTTACCTGGGCGAGACAGGACTGGAAACCCAAGTCAGGGAGCAGGAGAGTCAGATTGATCCAAACCAGGCTCGGACAGTGGAACTCAATGATTTAGGCGCTAAGGTGCGGATTGGTCGATTTGGAGCATACCTAGAGGTCGATCGGGATAACGAACTGGTGAAGGCTTCCATTCCCAAAGATCTAACCCCCTCCGATCTAGACACCAACCAGGTAGAAACCCTACTGCGACAAAAGACTGAAGGCCCAGATAAGCTAGGTTTTCATCCTGAAACGGGGGAACCCATCTATATTTTAATTGGTGCCTATGGGCCCTATGTCCAGCTTGGAGATGCCTCAGATGAAAATCCCAAACCCAAGCGAGCCTCTCTTCCCAAAGGAGTTAAGCCTGAACAGGTGACTTTAGAACAGGCTGTGGGTCTTCTTGCTCTGCCCCGACTCCTGGGTGTTCATTCAGAGACAGGGGGCAAAATTCAGGCTGGGCTGGGCCGCTTTGGGCCTTACATCGTGCATGACCAGGGTAAAGAAAAGGAATACCGATCGCTGAAGGCCGGAGATGACGTACTCACCGTTGATCTGAACCGCGCCTTAGAGATTTTGGCAGAGCCCAAATCAACTCGAGGACGCAGCAAATCAAAAGCCCCCTTGCGAGAATTGGGGGCCCACCCAGAGGATGGCAATCCAGTTCAAATTTTTGACGGCCCCTATGGGCCCTACATTAAGCATGGCAAGGTTAATGTCTCTTTGCCGGAGGGGCAGACTGTAGAAGAGATTTCTCTGGAAACTGCTTTAGGAGCCTTATCAGCTAAGGCCGCGACTAAGAAGACGGGCCGCAGCCGGAAAGCAACTGCCAGATTAGAAGAACCAGCCACTCAAAAAAATACGGCAGAGAAAACCACCCCTAAAAAAACGACAACAAAGAAAACCACTACCACTAAAACAACCGGCACGAACAGACGGAAACAAGCTGCCTCTTGAGCATTTGAAAGATTAGTTTTTAGAACTAGTACCCAAATGCTGCTTTTTTTCGTATTGTTGGAAAGAATGTTTGGAGAGAATGTGAAGTTCTCAGGGTGAGCCCACGGTCATTCATGGTGTCTATTACTATATTTAAGAGGAGACGTTATGCAGCTTCGCGATCAATTGCAAGCAATTACTGAACACCACCACCTGCTGAAGCATCCATTTTACGTAGCCTGGACTGAAGGCAAACTGACCCGTGAACACCTAAAACAGTATGCCATTCAGTATTTCCAAAATGTACTGGCCTTTCCAACCTATGTCAGCGCTGTTCATTTCAATACACCCGCTATTAACGGCTCGATCGCAGCCCGTCAAACGATTCTTGACAATCTGATCGAAGAAGAGCAGGGCGTCAATAACCACCCAGAACTCTGGCGTCGTTTTGCCCAGTCTCTAGGAGCAACGGCTGCAGAATTGGTGGAAACTCCCATGCTGCCCAATACAGCCCAGTTGATTGAGACCTTCCGGGATGTATGTCTTAATTCCCCCTTTTACGCTGGGCTGGCAGCACTCTATGCCTATGAATCCCAAATTCCCGCGATCGCAGCGATTAAGGTAGATGGGCTGAAACAGTTCTATGGCATGACCAACCCTGACGATTACCGCTTCTTCACAGTTCATGAAAAGGCAGATGTTTATCACACCGAATCAGAACTGGCCCTGATCGAAGCCCATGCCAACACCCCAGAAAAGCAAGCTGAGGTTGCTCAAGCTGCCGCTACAGCCGCAGAGGCATTGTGGCAGTTTTTAGACGGAGTTTATGAAGCCTATTGCAGCGACCTAAAGGCTCCAGCGGTGGCTGTTTAAGCAGCAAAAGCCCCGGCCTCTCCCTCAGGGGAGTGATAAATCACAGCTTCACTCCCCTTCAGCAGCAGGCTCAACTAGGAGCAGCGCATTTAACTGCTGCACCAAGGGCTGCTGCCGTCTTTGTGTCACATGGTGATAAATGGCAGCCAATTCTACCGCCAACCGGTCTTCTACTGCACAGCGCTCCTGGGTTGAGGGGTAGGCGCGATAAAGCGATTGAAAGTAAGCAGAATTAAACAAGGTGCTGGCAAGCTCTTGAAATAAAGTTTGATCGAGGAATGCCATACGGCTGTCTCCCGTACTCAAGATCTGCTGTTTGGCCTGGCAGCGAATCACCGATCGCATGGGATAGGTGGGGTTAGCAAGTTCCATAGGTTCGTAAGCTATTTAGCGAACAATGGATGCAGTATACAGGCCAAGTGGTTACTTTATGACATCCTTTCAGCGCTCATATTAAGCAGACGGGGGGAGTGGCGCTTTCCAGTTCTAAAATGGGCACTTTGAATAGGGCTGGGATGGCAGGCCAGTTTTCCAGGGTGGCAGTGACTCGTAGACGATAGTTGCCGATCTCCGCCAAAATCATATCGGGTAGAAATAAAGTAAACCCAGAGGAGGAACCGACAATCTCACTTAATCGCGTCTCTCCCAAGAGAATGACTTGACCGCTGGCCAGATGGCGGGCTTCGCAGGCGGCATGGAGAATAATTGGTTGGTCAGCCAACTCTACTCGGCTGACTTCTGGGATCTGAATCGAGACTTCCAGGCTAAAAGGGCGCTCTGTCAGCAGCGCATCAGGAAATAGGGGCATGGCCTTGCTGGCAATCATGGGTTGTCCAGATAGGCCCGCCTGGAAAAATTGCAGTTGAGTGATTGCAACCGGGATTGGTTCCATCCGGTCTGAAGGCTCTGCTTTAGCGGCTTTGATTTGTAGATTTGCCTGTAGTTGATGCAAGATCCAGCGTTGTAGTTTGTCTTGATCAACCCCCGCGATCGTTTCCTGCTTCCCTGTTTCCAGATGTTGCACCAGGGTTCGTTGTTCAGTTTTGCCGTTAACCTGGCGAGTTTGCAACTCCACAGCAAAACAACCTTGAGACTCCAGATTAAAGGCGGTCATTAAGTCCCAGTCTGGAGATAGGGCTGTTGCTTCTATTTGCAAGTCTGGTGGGGTTAAGTGAGGGTCTGTTTCATCAGGGGCTGGGGATGGGGTAATTAAAGCTTGGGCCTGGTCAAGCCAGCTCTCGACTTCGCTTGCTGAAAGGGTATAACCTGCTTGCTTGAGTTGCAGCTTTAAGCCTTCTGGGGACAACTGCACCAGATCGGCGATCGTCTGAATGCCCAGAGATTCTAGCCACAGTTTCTTAGCGCTCCCAATACCGCGAATGCTGGTGAGTGATTCATTTTGAATAGGCTTATTTCCGTTAAATGGATGATTCATTTCCTGTAGCTCCATGATTCGGTAAGAAAAAGACTGGCAGGTTGATAGTGCCTGCCAGTGTAGAAAATGATCCCAGCCTCAGGAGGCGATGGTGTTAGGCTTGCTGATTTCACCCCTAGTAGTCGGTCAGGATAGGTTTGAGGGGTAGCTCAAATCTACAAGAACCATTGATTGAGTGGTTTGACAGACCAGCAGGGGAGCGCAGCCCATTAGTCTTGACCAGCAGCGTAGACTTGCAACAAGGCTTGATCAACGTAACCATGGCCCCAGATCGGAGCAGGGCAGTTGCCCACCTTGCCACCGATTTGTGCGACAGCAGCGATTTGGTACAGACCGGCTGCTATTTTAGGATTGGTATCCATGGCTTTTGTCTTTAATTGAACCAGGTACTTAAACTGGTTTGCCTTGGTCGTAAAGCTGTAGTCCAGATCCAGTTCAACTGCCTGAGCACCATAACCTTCCAGGGAGAAAGTAACGGTAACAGGAACTCCCAAACACATCAGTGTTCTAGCCAGTGGAGTCGGAGTAAACTCAACAATAGCGCTGAGAATAAACTCTTCATCAGAGGCAACGATGTAAGGAGAGTTAGCAGGAGAAGCAGGGGTGGAACTGGTGCCATTGACTTGCAGGTCGTACAGTTTGAACTCCATTGGAATCACAAATGTACGGGGGAAGGATTCAGTCGCACCAACTTCAACTCTTTGACCAACTGGGGCGGGAGCTAGAAACCCTTGAACCGATGCTTTGATAGACATGATAGTTTCCTTGTGTGTGTGTTTGAGATTTGTGGTTTAGTGACAAGCCTTGATTGGGTTGGCTTTCAGGTGTTTTACCCGTTGCCTTTGCTTGTCATGCTTCAATCATGGCATCAGCCCGTTTGACTGCCATTCCCCTCTGCGGGTACTCTTGCAACAGGGTGTGATTGAGGGGGCCACCATCCAAACTGATCAAGACTGACTAGGATTGCCCTTTGCATAATCTATGACTGCTCAAAAAATCCCCTGGATTTCACTAACGCTGCTGCTGTTTGCTTATACCACCCTAGGCTGGGATGTGTCTGGGCCTCATTTCCCCCGTCCGCAAGCGGTCGTCAAGCACTGTGAAGCTTCCCTGGCTCAGACTGAGGCCCTCAATTCCCTGCACCCTGGGTTGAGATCATTGGCTGAGGGCAAAGCTCCTGCGATCGCTGAACCTGCTGAACCCTCCGGAGAGCCTTCTGCTGCCCATAAAAAAGCCCCACAAGCAGCAGAGCAACAACCGGATCAGCCATCAACGCCAGGAATCACTGCTCCCCCCACTGAATTTCAACGCCATCCCCGCCCCCGCCGCCGTCTGAGCTTAAGGGATATCCAGTCATCATTGTGTCGGTTGTCGCTGAAATATAACCTGCCGATCATTCTGGCTGCTGTTGTGTGGATTGTGGTGGCAGCGATCGCCTTCATGAACCCCTTGGTTAACTTCAGTCGCTTTATTACGCGCTGGTTTCAATCTGACACTGTCGCTTTTTTAACCATCTGCATCGTTGCAGGGACAGCTTCCATGATGTTGTTTTGGTTGCATGTGTTTCTCCAAATTTTAACCATCATCGCGGCAGAGACCTTAGCCCGGTTAGACCTGCAACTTTCTAGACTCAATAACAGCCAGGCTTTTTGGATTTTGCTGATGGTATCCTTTGTGGGCTTGGCATCCGGGCTGACTCTACGATTTGTTGTCTCCTACTAAAAAATCTCACCCGCCATGGATGCCTCTCTCCAGGTAAACGACCCATCGCCTACGCCCCCAGAAGCGTACCTTCTGACTTTCCTGGCTGCTGGTGGCCTAAATCTCTTGTCTAAAGAATTTAAAGGTCTATCGAAATGATAATCCCCGGACTGGATTTAATCGTCAATGAACTGAGGCGAATAGCGACGGCTCATATCAGAGGCCGACTAGAGCGGGAAGAATGGGTAATTAGGCTGCTCAAACAATTTAAGCTTGATCCAGAGCATCCGCCTGCGGATTTTAGTGGCGTTTATAAATACGCACTGGTCGAGTATGGAGTCGGCAAACCCGAACCTATTCTGGAACTCTTCAGGCAGTCAGAGATGCAGCAGGCATTTCGTCAGGCCTTTGACCAAAATAACTTTTTGCTACTGGAGACGATCAGTCACCAGGTGGTAGACAGTCATACGTTTGGCGATCAGGTGAAATCGCTGGGGATTGATCTGCGCCGAGAATTGATGGCCTTTTCAGCTATCTTCATTGCGGTTACCAGGCGAACTCGTACCCCGGCAGAAGTTCTAGAGAATCAGCGATTGGAGTCCCTGCATCAGGTAATTATGACCATTCAGGATCGGCTCGATCGCTTACCGACCCTGGATGGGATTCGTACCGAAATGGCGCGGCTCGTTACCCAAGCAGTCCCCGCACTACCAGCAGGCAAGGGACAGGTCGATAATGGACTTTATGCATTGGCTCAACAATTAAGGGGCTGGTTTGAAACCATCGGCCATCGGTTTGAACCTTACGAAGTTGGGGAAACGGAGCATTTTGAATGGATCATTCAGGTGACTGCCCGCCGGGGCCGGTACGATCGCATCCTGGTGAGGGGGATTGAGGGCGAAGTCGAACTCCGGGATGTGATGGCATTACAGCAGTCTGTCGAAACTCAACAAACCGATGAAGGCTGGTTGGTGACAACCCGGCGCATCAGCCCAGCCGCCCGCGAGGCAGTAGAACGATCAGGCAGTCGTCATCTGTATTGCTATACCCTGGACGAACTGATTGACCAGGATGCAGACTTTAGCAGTTACATTGAATGGCTAGAGTCAGAAATTGAACGACGGGGTATCGCTACCCGCTATGTGCCGCTGGCTTGTAGCAAAGAAGAAGTCGATCCGGTCACGAAGCAGCGGCTTTCACTCAGCCGCTATGATGAGCGAGATGGCTGGATCGATGGTTATATCGATCGCTGGCTAGATGACTCATCCAAAGAACACATTTCGGTTTTGGGTGAGTTTGGCACAGGTAAAACTTGGTTTGCCTTCCACTATGCTTGGACTGCTTTGCAGCGGTATCAGCAAGCAAAAGAACGGGGGACTCAACGTCCGCGCCTGCCGCTGATTATTACCTTGCGAGACTATGCTAGAGCCCTGAATGTGGAAAACGTGCTGGCCGGATTCTTTTTCACCCAGCACAATATTCGCCTGAACAATGAGGTGTTTGATCAGCTTAACCGCATGGGTAAATTGCTGCTGATTTTTGATGGCTTTGATGAAATGGCCGCCAAAGTTGATAAACAGCAGATGATCAACAACTTTTGGGAACTGGCCAAGGTCGTATTGCCCGGTGCAAAAGTGATTCTCACCTGCCGCACCGAACACTTTCCAGAAGCTCAGGAAGGAAGGGCGCTACTCAATGCTGAATTGCAGGCTTCCACCGCAAACCTGACCGGAGAAACCCCTCAATTTGAGGTGCTGGAGCTGGAGAAATTGAATGATAACCAGATCCGACAACTGCTGTCGTTACAAGCCAATCCAAGCACTGTAGAACGGGTCATGGGTGATCCGCAATTGCTGGATCTGGCCCGTCGTCCGATCATGACGGAGTTAATTCTGGAAGCTTTGCCAGAGCTTTCGACTGGCAAGCCCATTGATATGTCACGGATATACCTGTATGCGGTACAGCGCAAGATGGAACGGGACATCAAAGCAGAACGGACTTTTACCTCACTGGCAGATAAGCTTTACTTCCTGTGTGAGTTGGCCTGGGAAATGCTGTCAATCGATCAGATGAGTTTAAATTATCGGCTTTTCCCAGATCGGATCCGGCGCTTGTTTGGTAAGGTTGTGCAGGCGGAAAAAGATCTGGATCACTGGCATTACGACATGATGGGGCAGACGATGTTAGTCCGTAATGCGGATGGAGACTATGCCCCCGCCCATCGGTCATTGTTAGAGTTCTTTGTGGCTTACAAATTTGCAGCCGAGTTGGGGGCCTTGGCACCCGATTTCCTGGAGTTGGCACAGCAGCAGGCCCAGATCGATACAGGGGCGGAGACTTGCCCATACCGCTGGTCAGACTATTTTCAACGGCGGGTCGATCCAGAAGGCAATATTTTACCCACTGCACCATTGCAACGATTTCTGCCTGAGAGTCTGGCAGGGTTGAAAGTGGCCTTGGGGCAGGCTGCTTTAACCAAAGCCGTACTCGATCTACTGCTGCCCATGCTGGAGGATGCGGCCCCGCTTCTGGAAATTCTTAAAACCTTAAAAAATCAGCCTGAAGAGGCGGTGGGTTATGTGGGCGGTAACATCACGACCCTGCTCACCAAGCTAGATCGGTCTATTCTGGAAAACCAGGATCTGAGCCAGACCGTTTTGCACCACGCAGACTTCACCACTGCCAGCCTGAAGGGAACTAACTTGGGTGGAACGGACTTAACTGACTGTGTATTTAAACAGACCTTAGGCACGATTTTAGCCCTTGACTTCAGTCCAGATGGTCAGTACCTGTTGACTGGCGATAGCAATGGCATGGTTTGCCTACGTCAGGTAGTGAATGGCCACATCGTTTTATCCCTGAAACCCCATCCGGATTGGGTCTGGTCAGTGGCCTTCAGCCCGGATGGCCACAACTTTATCAGCGTCAACGAAACGCTGAAACTCTGGCAGACGAAGACCGGAAATTGCCTGCACACCATGCAAGCTGAAACCCCCATTCTCTCCGCCAGATTCCATCCCGATGGTCAACTCATTATCAGCGGGGGTGATAATGGCACCGTCAAGTTGTGGGAGGCAGCAACAGGGCACTGTCTGGCCACGTTACCGGGGCATGTGGGACGAGTGTGGGCTGTGGCCTTCCATCCGGCAGGACAGATTTTTGCCAGTGGTGGAGAGGATAATGTGATCCGGCTGTGGGATTTGCGTCGCCGTGAGTGTTACAGCATCCTCAAAGGCCACCGGAAAAAGATCAAAGCCCTTACTTTTAGCCCAGACGGTCACCTCCTCGCCAGTGCCAGCGATGACTGTAGCATTAAACTGTGGGAGGTGGCTACCGGTGAGTATTGCCAAACCCTGGAAGGACATACGGACCGAGTATGGACCGTGGCCTTTAGCCCCGATGGCCAGTGGCTTGTCAGTGGCAGTGAGGATCAAACCATCCGGGTGTGGCAGGTTAATGGGGGGCAATGCCTCGCCACTTTTACGGGGCATCCAGATTGGGTGCGACGTGTTGCCTTCAGCCCCGATGGCTGCACCCTTGCCAGTGGGGGCGACAGCGCCACCCTGAAACTTTGGGATGTGCCCAGTAGGCATTGCCTGTATACCTTGCAGGGGCACTCTAATGGGGTGTGGGCAGTCGATTGGAGTCCCAATGGTCAAATTTTAGCCAGTGGCAGTGAAGATGGGTTGATTCGCCTGTGGGATATTCGTAGCGGTGAATGTCTCCATGTCTTGCAGGGTCATACCAATCGCATACTGGCTCTGGCCTTCAGCCCCGTACGCATAGCGACCCCGCAGGGGTTAGGCCACATCCTGGTCAGTGGCAGTGATGATGAAACAGGCAGAATTTGGGATATTCATCAGGGAAAATGTTTACACGACTTAAGAGGGCATACGAATCGCGTCCGGACTGTCTCGATTGCTCCTGATGGCCAGATGGTTGCTACAGGCAGTGAAGATGGCTTGATTAAATTGTGGGATATTCATAGTGGACAATGTCTCCAAACCCTGGAGGGCCATATTAATTGGGTCTGGTCTGTTGCATTTAGTCCGGATAATCGCCTGCTCGTCTCAGGAGGGGACGATGGGGTTGTCCGGCTGTGGGATGTCAGCAGTGGGCAGTGTCTGCAAACGCTGAAGCAGCATACGGACGCAATTAGAACCGTCGCCTTTAGTTCAGGTGCTCCGATCTTTGCCAGCGGTGGGCATGATAAAACCATTCGGATCTGGGATGGGCGGACTGGTGAGTGTTTGCGTCTGTTAGAGGGAGATCTGGGATGGATCTGGACTCTAGCCTTCAGCCCCGTCCCCATAGCGACCCCGCAGGGGGTAGGCCAGATCCTGGCGAGCGGAAGCAGTGACCAAACCATCACCCTCTGGTATGTGAGCACGGGCCAACGCATAGGAACATTGCGGGGGCACACCGATCGCATCCGTTCTGTTAGTTTTAGTCCGAATGGGCGCTATCTGGCCAGCGGTAGTGACGATGAAACGATCCGGTTTTGGGAGGTGCAGACGGGGCGTTGCCTGAAAACCTTGAGTATTCCCAAACCCTATGAAGCTCTCAACATCACCGGGGCTAAAGGCTTAACGGAAGCTGACAGAGCCACCCTCAAGGCCCTGGGTGCAATTGACGCAAATCTCTGACTTCCCATTCTTTACTCCTGACTTCTGGCTCCCTTCGGGCTGAGCCTTAGCGCGAGACCTGACGTCTATTGATGGGTTGGTGAATAACCCAGGTTATAAAATTTCTCAAACTATACGGATAGCAATTTAGGGCGGGCGAAGGATGAGGGCAGGTTGTGTATCGTCCCATTCTATCCATGATGAAACTGCATTCCCTCTTATTATTTGCCGCTTCCGCTGTTGTGGTAGACCTGCTTTCAGCAGGCCGTACCCCCGCTCAATGGGTTCAGACGCGCCAATTTTCTCGCCCTATCGGCGCTTCAGAGGTCTATGCCTTAGCAAATCCTGCAGTTGTCACAGTCTACGCTGGAGAAGAAATTGGGTCGGGCAGTATCGTCAGCCCCGATGGTTTAGTGATCACAAACAACCATGTGGCTCGTGGGTCAGCAAGTGGCCGGGTAGAGGTACAGACTGCGAATGGACAGACCTATCGGGGACAGGTGATTGGCAGCGATCGCCGCAACGATCTGGCTTTGATTCAACTCCAAACCCGTCTGAGTTTACCGGTAATTCGGCTGGCAAATTCTACAGGGATTCAAATTGGCGCTCCGGTTTATGCCATTGGTAGCCCCTACGGTCGGCCTGGGGTAATGACGACGGGGGCGTTGGGAGAAGTGCGACCGAATGGGGATTTGCGATCGCGAGTCCGATTAGAACCGGGCAATTCTGGTGGACCTTTATTAAACAGCTATGGCGAAATGATTGGGATCAACAAAGCTGTATTAGAGACTGAAACTGGACAAAACACGGGCATCAGTTTTGCCACCAATATCGCTGTTGTCTATAATTTTATTGAGCAGTACCGTCCCTCCCAGGGAACTCCGTCTCCCAAAAACGAGACGACCCTAGCTCAAACCGTTCAATCACCTCAATTACCCACGCCCCTACCCATCACTTCCCAGCCTGTTAGAATGCCACAATGGGCTACCAGCCAGCCCCCAATTCAGTCAAGAAACAATTTATCGGAACTGGCGATCGAACCCTACGCCACCATACCAGCAACCATGCTGCCTCCCACCATCGACGGTTTGGCGATTGAGCCCTATGCCATTACTGCTCCCCCTCGTCCCTAACTACTCAAGTTTGGGTATTGCTGATTCCAGGGATGAACAGGATGCTGGGTGCTGGAAACTTCATTTCAGTTCATCCTGCTTTTCAGCAACTCAGGCTTGACTCAGTGCCAAACCTGAGTAGTGAGCTCCAAAGTTAGATCTCGCAGGTTAGATCCCCAGCCCGTTGAGAAAAGCGCAGGTTCTCCTGGTAATCGACTGGGCAGTCAATCACAGTGGGTACATCTTGATCCAGGGCTTCTTTCAACACAGGCACCAGATCGGTCGCCGCTTCTACCCGATAGCCCTTGAGACCCATACTTTCAGCAAATTTGACAAAATCGGGATTGGTAAACTTGATAAAAGCTGACTCACCAAACTGATTGTGCTGTTTCCACTCGATCAGACCGTAGCCCCCATCATTAAAGATCAGGGTGACAAAGGGCGTCCCCACACGTAGGGCGGTTTCTAGCTCCTGATTGTTCATCATGAAGCCACCGTCTCCCGTCACTGCTACCACTTTCCGATCAGGATGGACTAACTTGGCTGCGATCGCCCCCGGAATTGCAATGCCCATAGCGGCAAAGCCATTTGAGATCAGACAGGTATTGGGCCGCTCACAGTGGTAGTGGCGGGCCATCCACATTTTATGGGCACCCACATCTGAAATGACGATATCTTCTGGCCCCATCACCTGACGCAGGTCATAGATAATCTTTTGGGGTTTCACTGGGAATCCCGTGTCTTTTGAGTAGTGCACATAATCGCTGATGATCTCGGAACGCAGGGTGAGGGCGTAGGGCTCTGGTTTGCCAGCCCGATCGGCTCGGAATAGAATTTCTTTTAAGGAATCAGAAATGTCGCCCAGCACCTCAACTTCTGGCATGTAGCTGCTATCCACTTCTGCTGAGGTTAGCCCGATGTGAATAATGGGAATGGCACCATCTGGGTTCCACCTCTTGGGCGAGTATTCCACCAGGTCATAGCCGATCGCCAGCACCAGATCGGCGCGATCAAAGCCACAGTTGATGTAGTCTCGCTGCTGCAGGCCAACCGCCCACAGCGCCAGGGGATGGGTATAGCGAATCACCCCTTTGCCCATAAAGGTATTGGCAACTGGAATATTAAGCCGGGTAGCAAACTCAGTCAGCATCTCGCTGGCATTGGCCCGAATTGCCCCATTGCCCACCAGAATCAGGGGATTTTCTGCCTTAGAAATCAGTTCAGCAGCCTGCTCAATACTCTTAAATGACGCATAGCTCTTTTCCGAGGCCCCCTTAGGTAAGGGTTTGCCTGGAGCGGGCATGGCGGCAATATTTTCTGGCAGATCAATGTGGACAGCTCCTGGTTTCTCGGCCTGGGAAATCTTAAACGCTTTCCGCACAATTTCCGGTGTATTCGTGGGGCGCACAATTTGCGTGTTCCACTTGGTTACGGGGGCAAACATGGCCACCAGGTCAAGATACTGGTGGGATTCAATGTGCATGCGATCGGTGCCCACCTGCCCTGTAATAGCCACCAGGGGAGCCCGATCCAGATTGGCATCCGCCACCCCTGTCATCAGGTTGGTTGCTCCTGGCCCCAGGGTCGATAGACAAACCCCCGCTTTGCCCGTCAATCGCCCATAAACATCGGCCATAAAAGCGGCCCCCTGCTCATGGCGGGTCGTAATAAATTGAATCGAAGAGTACTTAATGGCCTCCAAAATATGGAGGTTTTCTTCCCCTGGTAGACCAAAAATGTATTCTACCCCTTCATTTTCTAGACACTGAACCAGTAACTCTGCGGCATTATGTTCACCCATATGGCCCTCCCATCTGCAAAACCTGTTACTCCTATTCCCATTGCACTCCGATTTGTAGTGAAATGACCACTTTTGTTACAGAGTGATTAGGGTCAATTAAGCCTGTCAAACAATCTAGCAAGCACCCTGAAAGCCGATAATCCATGCCGGTTGGAACTTTGAACTCCATAGTTAAATGATTTGGAATGTTAGCAATAAATAACATTTCCTGAGAGTCAAGCTATTTCACCCACACCGTTTTAACGTTAACGAATTCGCGGAGACCTTCTGCCCCTAATTCCCGACCGTAACCTGATCGCTTAATGCCACCAAAGGGCAGGCGGGGGTCAGACTTCACCATACCGTTAATAAACACTGCCCCTGCTTCTAGATCGGAAATAAAACGCTTCTGCTCTGCTTGGTCATTTGTCCAGGCACTGGCTCCCAACCCAAACGGAATGTTATTGGCCAGCCGGATGGCCCCATCCAGATCTGGTGCCCGAAATAGCATGGCCACCGGGCCAAAAAATTCTTCTTGGGCGATCGCACTGTCTGGGGGCACATCGGCCAGAATCGTAGGCGGGTAAAAGTTGCCTGAACCACCCAGCGGTTGCCCCCCCGTCGCGATACGACACCCCTGACCCACGGCAGCCCGCACCTGATGATCAATCTCTTTCAGAATGGTAGGAGTAGCCAGGGGCCCAATATCCGTTTCTGGTTGCATCGGGTCACCCACTTTTAGAGCCTGATAGCACTGCACCAGACGTTGTTCTACCCTATCGGCGATGGACTCTGCCACAATAAACCGCTTTGCTGCAATGCAGGATTGGCCATTGTTAAGCATCCGGGCGGTTACGGCAGTAGAGATAGCCGTATCTAGATCGGCGCTGGGCATGATCACAAACGGGTCACTGCCCCCTAACTCCAACACGACTTTTTTTATTTGCGCGCCGCAAGCTGCGGCCAGGCTAGCACCAGCAGGCTCGCTGCCGGTTAAGGTGGCAGCCTTGATGCGATCGTCCTGCACCAGGGAGGCAACCCGATCGGCCCCAATCAGCAGGGTTTGAAAAGCCCCGGTGGGAAACCCGGCTTCCTGGAAGACCGCTTCGATCGCCATCGCCGACATCGGCACATTCGAGGCATGTTTCAGTAAACCTACATTACCGGCCATCAGGGCTGGCGCTGCAAAGCGGAATACCTGCCAGAAGGGAAAATTCCAGGGCATGACGGCCAGAACAATGCCCAGGGGCTGGTAGCAGATGTAGCTGTGACTGGCATCCGTGGGCACAGGCACGTCGGCCAGAAAATCAGCCGCCTTTTCTGCATAAAAGCGGCAGACCCAGACACATTTCTCTACTTCTGCGATGGCTGACTTCAAGGTTTTCCCCATTTCCAGGGTCATGATGCGGCCAAATTCTTGTTTGCGGGCCTGCAAAATCTCGGCGGCAGCAAGCATCCATCGAGATCGCTGCTCAAATGAGGTATGGCGATACCGGTCAAATTGCTGCTGAGCGATCGTCAGTTTTTGCTCAAGCGCTCCATCACTCAGGGGTTCAAAGGTTTGAATCACCTCACCCGTTACTGGACTAATTGTTGCGATTGGCATGGGTTTGCCTCCAAATTTCCCCCTGTTTTTCATTCTAGTCATTTCTCTTGAGGGGGATAAATGGGAATGATCATTTCGTTACTAAGGGGCAAACTTTGCAACAAATCCAGATGATTTCATGCAATTTCTCCTGTGTCCTCTATGGCATGCTGAAGGTGGAACTTACAGTGCCGACTCAGCGATCGAGCCCTTTTGAGAAAACAATCATGATCAAGGCATCTGACATTATGACCAGAGAGGTTGCCATGATTCGTGGCTCTGCCACCGTTGCTGATGCGATTCAATTAATGCAGGAGCGGGGCTGTCATGCCTTTGTGGTAGACCGTCGTCATGGGCAGGACGCCTACGGCATCGTGACTGAAACAGATATCGTTTACAAAGTTGCGGCCCTGGGTAAAGATCCAGGCCGGGTGCGGGTGTACGAAATCATGACCAAGCCCTGCATCGTGATTAACCCTGACTTGGGGGTGGAGTATGTAGCCCGACTGTTTGCCGAGAATGGCCTCTCCCGCGCCCCAGTTATTCAAAAAGAGTTACTCGGCATCATTTCCCTGTCTGACATCGTCGTCAAGGGGCTACCCCGCCTTGCGGTAACGCCTGCCTTAGAATCGGCGGTCTCGGCTGCGATTGAAGTCGCACGCAGGATCTGTACCGACCAGGGCCCAACCTCCATCGCCTGTCGTAATGCCTGGGATCAGGTCGATCGGATGCAGGCAGAATTGGCTCACCAGCGGCAGGAACATCTGGACAAAACAGCCTTTGAATCCTTTGCAGAAGAGTATCCAGAGGTGATGGAAAGTAGCCTGTATGAAACCTGGTGCAGTGGCTAACTCGATCGTCCCCGTTGCCAGTCAAACCAGGCTTGCAGCCAGTTTTGCTGCCAGGGGCGGCGCTTGAGCCGATGGCGTTGCCAGTCCTGGGCGGTATAGGCAATCAACTCTCCCAGGGTAGAGGGGGGAAAGATGGCTGTTGCCAGTGCCCTAACGGGAAGATGGCGTTGCAGGGCTAAAGCAATGGCACCAATCGCAGTACCGGCCTGGGGGCCAACCAGCGCAGCGCCCAGGAGACGGCCATCCGGTTTGACCAGCAACTTGCAAAAGCCTAACGATTCTGTTTCCAGCAGGCGGGGGTGGAACGATCGTTGCACAATTTCTACCGATTGTTCAGCAAAATGCTCCTGTACCTGGGGCTCTGTCAAGCCCACGCTGGCAAATTCTGGGCTGGTTTTCACAACTCTAGGGGCAACATCCTGCACCTGCAAGCGCGGGAAGAAAAGGGCATTTTTGACTGCGGTGCGAGCCAGGTCGATGGGGGAGTGGGTAGCGGGGTGATTGCTCCGGGGCGGCATGGCAGCATAGACCTGAGGATTAGAGGTTTGCAGTTTGGCATTGACCTGTAAATGATGGCCTTCCCAAGCTACACCGATCGCATCCAGGTTAAGCGGGGCCAGGTCGTAGCCCCACCCCGTCGCCAGAACTAAAACATCGGTGGTAACAGTTCGTTTACCGGGGCCAGTTAAATAAAGCTGCTGGCCATCTGGGTTTTGGTCTATGCCCCTCAGAGTGGCGTGGGTCAGTAGGTGAATGCCCTCCGCTTCTAGTTTGGCCTGCACCAGGTAAGCGGCCTCCGGGTCTTCTAAGGGCAAGATGCGGGGGCTGGGGACGATCAACTGCACTTGTTTGCCCAGATTGGTTAGAGACTGGGCTAGTTCCACACCGATCGGATCGGCACCAAGAATCGTTACTGTGGAGCTGTGTTGTAAGAGCGAGTAACCTTTTGACAGTAGGGTTGCTGCGGTGATGTAACGACCTGCTGCCAACCCTGCAATGGTAGGAATGAGTGGTATCGCTGGCAGAGCCAGCAAGTAAGCCCGCGATCGCAACAATCGATGGCCGACCCGCAATCCCACGGCGGGCTTCCGACAAAACTCACCCCGACCGGGAATCACTTCTATCCCCAACGTACTTAAGCGGGCTGGGGACTGGCAATCGGCCATGGTAGACCGTGCGGTGTCAGCAAGCCGTTGCATCTGGAGCCAGTTCACCGTTGCATCTGGCAGAGATGGCTGTTGCAAATTCCAGTCTTGCAAGTGGTGGTGACATCGCCACAATTGCCCGACCTGCTGCACAATCTTGGGGTCAACCAGGTCTCCAAAATCGGAGTGCTGCACCAGCGCCACCCGTGCTTTTAGATGGGCTGCCAGAGTCACTGCACAAATGGCAGTGGGGGTGCTGCCAACCACAATCAGGTCATAATCAACGGCCATGGATGTCTATACCGTCGTCAGCGATCGGGTGGTCAGTTGGCCATCTTCTAGGGTGATAATGCGATCGGCCACATCCAGAATCCGGGTGTCGTGGGTCACCAGCATGATCGCCGACCCCTGTTCTTTGGCAAGAGATTGCATAATTTCCACCGCATCTCGCCCCGACTGCTTATCTAGGGCGGCGGTGGGTTCATCTGCCAGTAC
>JBJTUO010000067.1:0-3887 GCA_046080785.1 Leptolyngbyaceae cyanobacterium
TGCAGAAATTTCTGATATTGTTTAGCTATCATTTTAGGTGGATAGGTCAAGTTTACTATTTTTGACTTATCTTTTTTTGTTCCATCGTGCTGTATCGCTTGCTACATAATATTTTCAGCCTTCTTTGTCCCCCTGCCAGGATTGAATCCGTCAATGACCAACTGAAGAACCTTTGCCAGATTGAGCATTCTCGGCATCGCAGCGTCTTCAACTTCTTGGTCAACTTACTGGCAGGACTGGTGGCATATACCTACCAAGAAAAGAAACCAGCATTGGATCTGAACATGAAAGGCTTATCTGCTCTACCTCCTCCTATTTTTAAATTCGTCAAACTGACGTTTAAACAGGTTAACGATCGCTGAAAGGCCCATGAAAACTATATTTCATTTTGAGCTTACCCATCAGTGAGCAGGGTGAGAGTGACATCCACTCCCTGTCCGATCCCCCATGCTTCTTTGAGAATTTCACGGAAAGTCGTTGTCTGATGAAGCATTACTTCCCGCAATTGAATCAGCAGTTCCTGAACCTCCTCTTGAGAAAGCTGCCGAACCTGATTTTCAAAAACTGCCAATTCAAATTGCTGTTCAAGCGGTAACTGCTGACGGATATTCATAATCGTTTGGGGCTTACATGTGTAAATTTATGTAAATCAATGTAACACATCTTTTCAAGATATTGCAATCGACAGTTTTTTGTGATAGATAGATATGCCTAATATAAATACCCAAACTGGGTGTTTATATACAGTGGGGATTACGTCCGCTTTTTTGATAGACCAGGAAATTTACTGGCAGCAGCCAGACAGTTGTCATCTGGTCTTTCAGGACGGTTGAAAGATCGGAAAGATGTTTGCTATCAACAAGTTGTGATTTATTTATGTTTTGACGGTGGTTTACTAAAGAGAAACCACCAAAGTTCTAAACCAATCAACCCCAATCCACCAATGGTAACGACGATCTGAATGCCTGCGGAATGTTTAATCTGTTGAAATTGATTGAGCTGAGAAGATGTTTGAGTATGACTATTTAGATTGTTAATGTTTACTTCAGCCGCAGTCCTCTCGGAGACTGTACCTAACAAAAATCCTGCACCTACTAATATTCCCAGAAATGTTGTTTTTTTGAGCATTACTCTAGCCTCTACTAGTGAACTATGATTGTCGGAAGGTTGAAAAGTCAGGAATTGAGGGGAGATCAACGTAAATCAAAATACGCTGGGCGGCAATGCTTTTGAAGCCACGGGCGCAGCAGGATTCAAAAGTATTGAAAGGAGTCAGAAGTCAGAAGTTAGAATGGGGGAACTGCCTGGGCTTAAAATTCCGCAGTCGCAGCGCATTTGTCACAACGGAAACAGAGCTAAATGCCATGGCAGTACCCGCAACAATTGGATTCAGGAGCCAGCCAAAGAAAGGGAAAAGGATCCCTGCGGCGATCGGGATTCCGGCAATGTTGTAGATAAAAGCAAAGAAGAGATTTTGGCGAATGTTGCCCATAATGGCGCGAGACAGTGAGATCGCGGTAACGATGGCTTGTAAATCACCCGAAATCAGGGTAATATCGCTGGCCGCGATCGCCACATCGGTTCCTGTACCAATGGCGATTCCTACATCTGCCTGTGCCAGGGCAGGGGCATCATTAATCCCATCTCCCACCATGGCGACGATTGTTTTCCCTACATCCCTATCCCCTCGTTGTAATGCTGCGATAACCAATGCTTTCTGATCGGGACGTACGTCGGCAAAGACCCCTTGGATTCCAACTTCACGGGCAATTACCTCAGCCGTGCGGCGGTTATCTCCCGTCAGCATCACCACTTCCAGCCCTAATCGTTGCAACCCACGGACGGCACTGACAGAGGAGGGTTTGAGGGCATCGGCAATTCCCAGGATACCGTCTACCCTGCCATCAACAGCAAGCCAAATCACGGTCTTCCCCAGGTATTCCAGATGCTCCCAGTCCGGTTTTAAGAAGCTGGTCTCAATTCCTAGTTCTTGCATCCAGCGTTGGGTGCCAATCTGTACAAAATGATTGGAAACCATACCCTGTACTCCACTCCCTGCGATCGCATTAAAATCACGCCCGTCTGTCAGTGGCACCGCTTGTGACTTGGCATACTGCACTACGGCTTCTGCCAGAGGATGTTCCGAATACTGTTCGAGGGAGGCGGCCAGCCCAATCAGCCTCAGTTCATTATTGTTAGTGGTTCCATGAAGCGTAATGAAATCGGTAACTGTGGGTTTACCCTGAGTGAGTGTTCCAGTTTTGTCTAATACAATTGTTTGAATCTTGCAAACCAGCTCTAGACTTTCAGCCCCTTTAATTAAAATCCCGTTTTCAGCCCCTTTACCCGTCCCCACCATGATAGAAGTGGGAGTTGCCAGCCCCAGGGCACAAGGGCAGGCAATAATCAGCACACTAACCATGGTAGTCAGGGCCAACGTTACATTTCCCACCAGGGTGTACCAGAGAATAAAGGTGGCGATCGCAATCGCAATCACAACCGGGACAAACCAACCTGTCACCTGATCAGCCAATCGTTGAATCGGGGCTTTTGAGCCCTGAGCTTGCTGCACCAGTTTGACGATTTGAGCCAAAAAGGTGTCTTTGCCAATTCGAGTGGCGCGAAAGCGGAAGCTACCAGTTTTATTAATCGTTGCTCCAATCACTTCATCGCCCACCTGCTTTTTAACCGGCACACTCTCTCCTGTCATCATCGATTCATCCAGGGTAGAGCTCCCATCAATAATTTCTCCGTCTACGGGAACTTTTTCTCCCGGACGAACCAGAATCACATCCCCCAATGCCACCTCTGCAATGGGAATATCTATTGCATGACCGTTGCGAATCACCCGTGCCGTTCTGGCTTGCAAACCGATCAGTTTACGCAGCGCTTCTGAAGTTTGTCCCTTTGCCCGATTCTCAAATAACCGTCCGACCAGGATTAGGGTCACGACGATCGCCGAGACTTCATAGTAAACACTGGGCTGAATGCCTTGGGCTGTAAGAAAACCGGGGTCGATCGTGACAAACAGAGAATAGAAATAGGCAGACAGAGTCCCCAGTGCAACCAGTGTATCCATCGTTGCAGTGTGGCGTTTAAAGGCTTTCCAGCCATTCAGATAAAACATTTTGCCACACCAGAACTGCACCGGAGCTGTCAAAATTGCCTGAAACCAGAAATTATGCAGCCAAGCAGGAATCAAAGCCATGGGGAGCCCCAGCATGACAGGTAGGGAGCCTACCACCAGAATCGTGCTGATCGTACCACCCACCCAGACCTTGCGGGTCAAATCCCGATTTTCTGCCTGTCGTGCAGCCGTTTCTGTGTCATTTTCTGGAGCGAGTCTGTCATCTTGAATTGGAGATGCAATGTATCCTGCCTCAGCAACAGCAGTTTGAATTTTCTGGATATCAGTTTGTCGGGGGTCGTAAGTGACCGTCGCTTGCTCGGTTCCAAAGTTGACGGCACAGTCTGCCACACCGGGAACTGATCGAATAGCCGATTCTATGTTGTTGGCACAGGAGGCACAGCTCATGCCTCGCAGCTTTAGAGTTGTTGATTCATACGACATAGAGGAATTTGAACCTTGAATCAAATCAATCAATACAGGCAACGAGTCTTATCGATTATGCCTTCCCCCAACCACCGCTTTTACAATTAGAGATACTCCTCCCAGCTCGCCTTAACCCAGGTATCCGCAGGTACTTTGAGTGTGATGTTGTGACTCATACAGAGTCCCACATGATATTGTTTGCTTGACTATAGCCCAATCTTAACGTATAGAGTTTCCCTGTCTTGATGGCATTTAGCTATATTAGGCGTATAAGAAGATAAATTCTCTAGCACTTTATTGCTGAGAAAGTAGGAATTATGATGCGTCAAAAGCT
>JBJTUO010000068.1:0-4275 GCA_046080785.1 Leptolyngbyaceae cyanobacterium
TAATGAAGCCCCCTTTTTACTAAACGAGGGTCACCAAAAGCGGTTCCTTTAATTTGTTCAGCGTGAATGATAATTGGGTTATCCATGAGGACTGCTGCTTTTAGGGGACTATCCTAGTGTAAGTTCAATTTGTGTGTACACGGTAGCCAGGCCGAGGGGGGCGAGCCAGGGTTGGGGGAAGGGGCCAAACCACAGCACCGCCAGGCTGGCGCTGAGCAGTTGGACGCGGCTTCAAACCTTTTGCAGAGCTCTTGTTTTCAGCAACTCGACTACCTTAAAGGCTATATAGCTCGAATCCATTTGATACTTAGACCTAAGATAATCTTGACTGCCAACAATAGAGGAGAAACAATTTCTCAAGCCAATTCTTCCGAAGATAGAAGGGATGGCATGATTTTCCAGACAAAACTCTGATATAGCTCCCCCCAAGCCACCGTCTACGGTATTCTCCTCGATCGTGATAAGACCACCAGTGCTGCTTACGGCATCTAAGATTAATTCTTCATCTAAGGGTTTAAGGGTGTGCAGGCTAACCACCCGACATTCTATGTCTTGGAGAGATAGGATTCTAGCTGCCTGTAAGGCTTCAACTAAAATGCCCCCGGTACTGATTAAGGTAATATCATCTCCATTTCGCAGTTGACGCCCCTTACCTAAGCGAAAACTCTCCTCAGGATGGTGGTTTGCTTTGGCACTGGTTTTATCTAGTCGAAGGTAGCAGGTACCGGAGGTTTTGACCAAGGCTGAGGTTGCTTCAGCTGCTTCCCAGTCATCGCTGGGAGCAACGATAGTCATATTCGGTAAAGCCCTCAGAATACTCAAGTCTTCGGTGGCATGGTGAGACATACCAAGGGCTCCATAGCTAAATCCACCACCCATTGAAACAATTTTCACATTCGCGTCATGATAGCAGGCATCATTACGAATCTGCTCTAAACAGCGAAGGGTAGGGAAGTTCGCTAGTGAGTAAACAAAGGGGATTTTACCCTCTAGAGCCAAGCCAGTTGCCACACCAATTAGACTTTGCTCAGCTACACCAACATTGAGAAACTGCTTAGGTAACTTTTCTGAGAAAGTATTGAATACGCCAAATCCTAGATCCCCAGTTAGAAGCATAATTTTGGGGTTATCACAGGCTAGTTCGTATAGTCTTTGGATAAAGGAATCTCTCATGACACTGAATTTAACTCCTGTAAGGCGTTTTCATATTCTTCGGCTTGAGCTGAGCGATAATGCCACAATACGGAGTTTTCCATGAAGGAAACTCCTTTACCTTTGGTCGTATGGGCAATAATGCAGGTCGGTTTTCCTTGAGTGAAGGGGACGTTATCACATAGGGCTTTAATAGCTGCGTGATCGTGACCATCGACTTCCTCCACAGCCCAACCAAAGCTTTTCCACTTATCAGGGAAAGGCTCAAGATTCAAGGTTTCAGAAACAGGTTTAATGCTTTGTAGCTTGTTATAGTCAATAATGGCAATTAAGTTATCGAGCTTATGGTGGGCAGCAAAGAGAATAGCCTCCCAATTAGAGCCTTCATCACATTCACCATCACTTAATAGAACGAAAACTCGATGGTGTAAGTTATCTAACTTAGCGCCATAGGCCATACCAGTTCCGACAGAAAGTCCATGACCAAGGGAACCGGTAGAAAATTCTACCCCTGGAATACCTTTATGGGAAACATGCCCACTCAAATCTGAGCCATCTTGATAATGACTGTCTAACTTACTGATTGGAAAGAATCCACGTTCTGCCAAGGCGGCATAGACTCCAGCACCCGCATGACCCTTACTGAGAATAAAACGATCTCGGTCTGGCCACCGAGGGTTACCAGGATCAACATTAAGAACTTCCCCATAGAGAACTGCAATGAGATCAGCCATGGAGAAAACTGAACCAATATGGGAGCTTTTGCCCAAACTAGTCATTCTTAAGGCATGTTTACGAATTTTATTGGCTAGATTTAAAGTATTGGCCATAATCTAAAAACCGATTGTTGTTAAAATACCGAAGGAGACAAAATCAAAAAATTAGTAAACCCTGATTGACTGATAAAAGAAGTACTGCCCTCTCCCCAACCCCTCTCCCGCTCTGGGAGAGGGGTTTATGGGTTAGGCTTTCGGATTGAAGTCCCTTCGCCCCTTGTGGCAGAAGGGATTTAGGGATGAGGGTAAAAAATGTCAGTCAACTAGGAATAAACTTTTAATAATCTAGCGTTATTATTAATTATTAATTGCATTTTAGTCCCCATGATTCTCAGTTAAAGCAAATACAAGAGCCTTTCAAGGCAATATCAGTTGATACTTTGCTAGTCGAAGAAGGTGCAGTTAAGTACACCTTGGCAAAGTCAAGGATATTATTAGTGGTTATTTACATTAGCTCAGGACGCTACTTTGGTCAATTCAGACTGTGAAAGCATCTCCACATCCTCGGCTTCCATTTTCCAAGTTAGAATATCAAAATTTGAGATCACCTGATCGGGATTTTTGGCACCAATAATAATAGTATCGATCAAACCGTCGTCCAAGATCCAGCGCAGGGCACATTGGGTTATTGACTTGTTATATTTAGAGGAGGTCTCCTGAAGTAAATTTAGTGCCTTGTCGTTTCTTGCCCAGTTGTCGGGTTGAAACTGTACTAAGCGAGTACGTCGATCAGTAGACTTAAAAGCATGGGACTGTTTGTACTTTCCCGTTAGAAGACCTTGTGCTAGGGGGCCATAGGAAAAGCAATGTAGATTTTTAGTTTTAGCGGCCTCAAAAACAGGTCTTTGAGAATGCTTACCCAACAAATCATAGGCTGCTTCCACGGCACCGATAGAATGACTCTGAGCTGCAGAAAGAATAGAGTTTTTGTCAAAGTTAGACAAACCATAGTTAAGAATCTTGCCCTCTTGACGAGCAACCTCTAGGGCTTCTAGGGTATCGTCTAACTTAGTTCCAGGATCGGGCCAATGAACAAGATAAAGGGGAATAACGTCAATCCTCAAGCGTCTAAGGCTAGCTTCTAGTGCTTGCCTCATGTAGGAGGGACTGGCATCCCGAAAGGTTCTAGCTCGACCACCGTTGGGATCAACCTCCCAGGCAACTCCAAACTTTGTGATGATAAAGGCGTCGTGGCGATTAGAACCTAGGGCCTTACTAAGTTCCTCTTCTCCTACACCCAGACCGTAGGCATCAGCCGTATCAAAAGTGGTAATGCCCAAGTCCCATGCCTGAGCTACGGCCTTCCTGATCAAAGGTATATCGACATCCCCCCAATCTATGCCTCCTAAGGGCTCGCAACCCATGGCAATACAACTGGGCGGTTTACCGCTGTAGGTTAAAGAGTTAGATCTCATGGGCGAATCACTATGCGTAAAATAGTTTTTATAATCAATGACAAGTCGAGCCAAAAACACTGATCCTTAACATACTGAATACGCAGTTGATTTTTTTCAGAGAGAATTCTCTCCTCATAGATTTGATCAGGATTTTCATCGCCAATCAAATCATTAAGATTAGAAAACTTCAGGGAGGAGTAATCTGTGATGCCTGGTCGTACTTGGAGAATTAATAGCTCTTCACCCTGGTATTGATCAGTGTAACGAGGCAGCTCAGGCCTGGGGCCGACAAAACTCATATCCCCAATTAGGACGTTGAGTAATTGGGGCAATTCGTCTAGCTTGTAGCGACGAATGAATCTACCTACGGAGGTTACCCGAGGGTCATTACGACTAGTTGTGCCAGCGCCTTTGTCAGCACCAACTACCATGGATCGAAACTTAAAGATCCTAAATGGCTTACTGAACCGTCCTGTTCGCACACCTCGATAGAAAATGGGACCTGGAGAGGATAGCTTAACGGCTATGGTAATGGCGATAAAGAATGGCAATAGGGCTAAGCAACCTAAACAGGCAAATGCAATGTCAAAGATTCTTTTGAGTAAACTATAGATAGGATGGCTGTAAGCATCGTAGGCCTGAAGCTGAGTAGTCATGTCTTGCTTACTCCAGAGGTTTTTCAAACCAGACTCCACCCCGTCCATCTGGATTAAGCGGAGATTTAATATCACGGTTTAGACGAAACTCATCCACTGCTCTGCGAGAACCAAAGCAAGTCGCGTAATCATCGACAATAACCGCTCCACCAGGAACGATCAGATCGTAGAAATTGTCTAGCGGAATTTTGGTAGACTCGTACCAGTCTCCATCTAACCGAAGAATAGCAATTGGTCCGACCTTATCTCGATAGACTGGTACGGTATCCTGAAACCAACCTTTGATTAGGTGAA
>JBJTUO010000069.1:0-11403 GCA_046080785.1 Leptolyngbyaceae cyanobacterium
AAGCCCCCTTTTCACTAAACGAGGGTCGCCAAAAGCGGTTCCTTTAATTTGTTCAGCGTGAATGAGAATTGGGTTATCCATAATGAGTGCTGCTTTTAGGGGACTATCCTAGTCTAGGTTCAACTTGTGTGTACACGGTAGCTCCCCAGGGAGGGAAGGGCTCCAAAACACCCAAAACCCTCACAGGGATTAACCTGGATTATTCATGAACCCCTCAATTATTGGCTATCATTCCCGTTTCCACGGGAATCCAGGTTGGGCAACTTCTACCAGGGTGGATTCCCGCCTACGCGGGAATGACGAACAGTTCAGTTACCTCATGAATTATGCAGGTTAAACCCCAACACCCTGGCCCGATCTGACTAGAGAGGGTTGGTTTCCCAGCCCAGCCCCCAACAATGGTCACCATCTAGGTAAAAACATCCAACTGGAGTTGAAGAATCAGACCCTCTGGGCTGACACAGATGAGACCAGGGGTACCTGCTGAAACCGTGTTCACTCCCTTCTGTCAACGATGGCAGCTAATTAAATTGGAACGATCGCCGCAGCCCCGCGAGTATTTACCGAAAACCCGATCAGTCTGCTGCCATAGAGAATCCAGAAGACCGGATCCCCGTTTTCCTTCACCTGCAAAAATTAGAAAGATTTGTTAAGTTAAGTAAAGAATGTATGCATTCTTCTCATTTATAAATCCACCTTTTTTTCCTATGCAACTCACTCGTACCACCGCTAAACTCTTTCAACCCAACGTCAACGCCAACCTTTGGTCTCAGGCAACTTTAGCGATCGCCCGTGTGGTGATCGGCGTCATGATGGTGCACAACGGCCAAGATAAACTGGCTGACATCGAAAGCTTTGCCCGCGCCTACGTGGAATACCTAGGGCTACCGTTCCCGATTTTCCTCAGTTATATCGCCGCCTACACAGAGCTAATCGGTGCCCCCTTAGTGGCGATCGGGCTATTCACCCGCCCTGCCGCCCTGGGGCTGTTTAGCACCATGTGTGTGGCTATATACCACCACATCTCCGTGTCGGGGCTAAATTTACCCTATCTGGAACTGTCTGCCATCTACGCCGCCTGCTTCCTGTACTTCACCGTTAACGGGGCTGGGTTATTCTCCACCGACGCCCTGATTGCCAACCTGCTGGACACCACTGCCCTTTCCCTCAAGGCCAAGCAGGTGATGCGGTTAGAAAAGTCCTTTCAAGCTGACCCCGCCCAAAAGGAAATGGTATCAAAGTAGAACATTTGACATGGGGCAACCATGGGCCTAGATTCTCGAAAAACGAAGGTTCCTGATTTCCAGCATCCCTGAACGTTAATTACTACCTGTTTCAGCAGGTGGTAATTAACTTATAAGGCTTTGTACTCAGATCAGCGATCGAGCCGGGTATAGGCGTAACGGGCTATCCTAATTTATAAAGTGGGATGCCAATAAGTAGTTGGACGCTATTGAATACACCCCCTGTAGTCCCCGCGCTAACGCGCCGCTGCGCTAGAACAAAGGGGGACGGCGACAGCCGGGGGTATACCAGGTAATTTTTTATGTCCAGGTACTTAGCAGCCCTGATCGGTTGGAATCGAAACTTGCTTTAATTATGGATACTAACCTGCCCCCAACTCAGTCTGCTGCCCCACACGACCCCAACGATAGCAATGAAAACAGGTCAGAAATGGGCGGCGGGTTGCCTGTGATTCAATATTGGGCCAGGCATACCCTGTCTCCAGAGGGGCCGAAGTTGTGGAAGACCTTGTTCCATAAGAGCGCCTGTCTTTCCTGTGCTTGGGGGACGGGGGGCCAGAAGGGCGGCTTCACCAATGAAGATGGTGAAGTGCTGCAACGCTGCATGAAAAGCGTGGAGGCAATTTCAGCCGAGATTCAGCCGCCAGTTCCCACCCATGTTTTTGCCGATCGCTCGATCGCTGAGCTCCAGCTACTCTCCTCCCTGGAAGCGGATCGCCTGGGACGCCTGAGTTTCCCGCTCATTTTACGGGCGGGGCAGTCTCACTATCAGCCGATCGCCTGGGATGAGATTTACGAAATTGCCGCTGCTGCCTTCCAGAAACCTCCAGAACGGATTGCTTCCTACAGTTCCGGGCGGGGTTCCAATGAAGCAGCCTTTTTGTTGCAACTGCTCTTACGCAGCCTGGGTTCCAATAATCTGGCAGATTGTTCTGATCTGTGCCATGCTCCTTCCACTGTTGGCCTGAAGCAGATGTTTGGCACCGGCACCTCGATTGTCAGCCTAGAAAGTTTGAAGCAGGCAGATTGTGTGGTGCTGGCTGGCTCAAATGCCGCCTATAACCATCCCCGCTTGATGAATGATTTGATCAAGTTGCGTCAAGATGGCGGCCAGGTGATTGTGATTAATCCCATCAAAGAGATTGGTTTAATCAAATTTGCCTCCCCGGCCTTTCCTGTCAAATCCCTGTTGGCGGGTTCTGAGATCGCCTCTCTCTATCTGCAGCCGATTCCTGGCAGCGACGTGGCGCTGTTTGTGGGCATACAAAAAGCCCTGATCCAACAGGGTAAGATCCGGCAGGATTTTCTGGAGGCTCATACTGAGGGCTGGCAAGCAGTATTGGAGCAGGCCCAGTCTCACTCCTGGGCAACGATTACCACAACCTGTGGTGTGCCTCAGGCTGAAATCGAGGCCGCAGCCCGGATCATCAGCCAGTCCCAACGGGTGGTGTTTGCCTGGGCGATGGGAATCACGCAACAAGCAAATGGCGTGGATAACGTTTACAGCATTGCGAATACCGCTCTGATCACAGGGAATGCCGGACGCATGGGAACTGGCGTCATGCCTGTGCGTGGCCATTCTAATGTGCAGGGGTTTGGCTCCATGGGTGTGACGGTGAAGTTGCGGGAAGAAATTAAGCAGGCGTTAGAGCAATTGCTGGGACGATCGCTCAATTTACCCAAGGGCTATCACACCCGTGACCTAATCGAAGCAGCGGCGGCAGGCAAGGTAGACAGTCTGATTTGCCTTGGGGGCAACCTTTATGGCGCTAATCCCGATTCTGATCAGGCCAAACGAGCTCTGGGCACTATCGACACGATTATCTATCTGTCTACCAAACCCAATCCAGGGCATTTTCATGGACTGGCAAAAACAAATACGATCATCATTCCAGTACTGAATCGGTTTGAGAATCCGCACAAAACTACCGTGGAATCGGGTAACAACTTTGTACGGCTGAATGATGAAGGACAGACGCACTTAAAGCAGGGAGATCTGATTTCTGAAGTAGAATTTTTAACCGACCTGGCCTATCGGTTGCTGGGAGACGATCCCGTTGATTGGCGCAGGTTGCAGGATACTCGTTATGTGCGGCAGTTGATCGCTAAAACGATTCCCGGTTACGAAAAAATTGGCGCGATCGACGATACCAAGGAAGAATTCACCATCTCTGGACGGATTTTGACTGAACCCCAATTCAAAACACCGTCCGGCAAAGCAATCATGTTCACCACACCGCTACCGACCCTCACCCTCCCCACCCCCCAGGACTTTGGGGTGCCTGAATCGACCGTCAGTTTAGTCCTGGCTTTGATAACCGGACGCAGCTATTCTCAACACAACACCGTCGTCTACAAAATAGGTGACAAATATCGGGGCATGCCCCATCGCCATTGCATTCTGCTAAATCGCACAGATGCTGAAAAAGCGGGTTTTCAAGAACACGACTGCGTTACTGTGCAGGGAGACGCAGGCAAACTAGAGAATGTGGAAATTATTTATGGGGCTGTACGATCTGGGGCGGCCCTGATGTTTTATCCCGAGGTGAATCTAATTTTCAAGGCTAAAACCGACCCTCGCTGCGGCACGCCAGCCTATAAACGAGTTGCCGTTGTAATTTATCGAGTTTGATCAAATAGGTTCCGATTCTAAGAATCTGGTGATCTGTTTGTCTCGAACCTTCTGAGCAAAGTCATGGTAATAATTTGTTACTTTATCCTGAACTTTGGACTAATAGGGTGACAGGGGCGATCACGTCCGGACAGGCAAAATCACCCAGTTCCTTCAAGAAACTGGGTATAGTTCAACAGTTGCCAGGTGAGCAAGGGCATCAGGTTACTCCACCGTTCCCCTGCCTGGGTCGTGCCGAGTTGTGGTAGTGTCCAATGTAACCGTTGCTTGGCAAAGCGATACCAGTGTTCATTGACCTTACGGCAGTTGGTGTCCTACTGACTGCCTTTCTCTACCTCGTTAGTCCAAAGTTCAATTTTAAGCTATCAAGTCTCGAATCCCATACCTGCCAAGACTTATAGGCTTTCACTAAACTGAACCAGTGCCCACCAACCTACATCAGATCTTTTGTCAGTCAATCAGGTGTCAACCTCTGTCTTTAAACCTGTGTAGAATATTAATCTTTCAACAAAGTCAATGCGCTCTTGTGACAGGAGCTAGATAAAACTTCTGACTGTTTGTATTCAGTAATATCCTTGGCCGCAGTTAAGAGGCATGGCTGCCCTTGCAGTTGCAGCACATCACCAGACAGTAAAAAGGTATGAATTTCACCAGACTGCACCCGAGCTGAAAATTCAAAGTTGCGAAAGGATACGTTTGCTGCAAGCAACCGCTGCATTTGTATTTCTTGTTCAAAATCTACAATCAAGTTGAGATCCACTGTTTTGCGGCCAATCACGTCTTCGCGTCGGTATCCAGTAATCGCTAAAAAGTAATCGTTCACATCTAGGTAGCGCCCTTCTGGGATAGAAATAATCGCGATCGCATCGGGCCCCATCTGGTAAATTGGGGTAAATTTGTTGTTTGACTCTTGCAGTGAAGTTTTGGCCTGATCGAGAGATCGCTCAATGTCTTTGGCCATTTGATTAAAAGAGCGAATTAAAATTTCTGTTTCTGCAATCTTGCTGTTTTCTTTCACCGGAAAATTCCATTCTCCCAGGGCTGCAGATTTACTAATCTGGGTCAGCCGTAAAATGGGATAAGCAACCCACCGGGCGGTCAATAGCCCTAGAGCAAGGGAAACCGCCAGGGATGCCAAGGATAGCCATAGGGCTGTTTGGTTGCCGGTGTAAAGGTAGGTCATCATACTGGCTTTAGGCAACACGACTACGGTGAGCCAGTCTAACCCAAAGGCATCCTGCAAGGGAGTGACCTGTACGAAAACTGAATTTCCATTTTGACCTTGATAGTCAAAACTGGTTTGAGTTTGAATCTGAGCCGAAGTGGTCAGCAGCTCTTGAACGTACTGGGCTGATTCACTGATTAAGGGATATACACTGTGGGTCGCCTTCCGTCGTTCAAACTGCTGACTCCGCTTCAAAAAAGGTGATTCTTTAGTAGAGCTGGCAACCAGCAAGCCAGAGCGTTCGATGATAAATATTTCTCCGGTCTTGCCATGATTAAACTGACTTAGATGCTGACTCAGTTTGTCGAGGGTGATATGGGTAGCCAATACAGCTTGCAAGTGCCCCTTAGCATCATAGAGCGGTAGGCTGGCAGAGATAGCTGGTAGGGGTGGCTTAATTGCAGTTTGCTGAAACAACTGAACATTATGCCAGGTTGGTTTTTTTTCTTGGGCGGCTATCGTCAACCAGGAGCGGGGTTGCACGTCACCATCATCATGAGCAATTAACTGAAGGGGCAGTCGATCGCCCTTCTGGTTAAAGGCATAAACCAGCGGCTGGCCTGGCCCTAACTTTTCGGTGTGATAGACAACCGTTTGCCCTAAATCAAGTTGAGCAGCACCGACCACGCTACCCTGGGGAGTACCAATCTCAATCCGACTAACGCCAGGAAAATGTTGAATCTGTTGCCCCAAATAAGCTTCAAACTGATTGGTATTCTGAGGGGTGATGTCTGGCAACAGTCTGAGTCGAACGGCATCAGCGTTGATCTGGTTGACCAGGTGGGGAACTCGCAAATATTCTGTCAGATAGGGTTGCAGCCAATCGCTAATTTCGTCAGCAGACCGGATCGAGGTCTCTCGGATCGCCTGCTGCCCCTGACGCAATAATAAATAACTAGTCAACCCGACGGTAGCCAGGGTTTGAAGCGCAAAGGGAACAACCAATACAAACAATAAGGGAATACCTCGCACCTGACGGGTCAGCCAGAGTTGAATAGTGGTAGAAGGGGAAAATAGTCCCATAAAAGCGCATGGCCAGGTAAGAATGATTTGAAAATGATATTTTAAGAAACTTTAAGCACAATCTTTTTAGCATTGAATAAGTTCTATGGCAAGCCCTCGATCGGTCGAACCGCCCAAACACCTATTGATAGAGTCCCAAATCAACCCGGCATCGAATATCCTTCACTCTTGTGCACTGGGATCCAGCTTGTCTAAGAGGGGGTTGAAAAGTATCCGGCGGTTAAAACCGCTGCTACACAAACAAAGTCCGCCGACGCGGACTCAATAAAATCAAGGTTTTCAGTAACCTGCGACGGCAGGTTTTCTCTGTATAGCCGCAACTTCAGTCGCCAGGGTGACTCGATAGCTGGGGGATGTCACGAAAAGTAAATTATGTTTCTGCCTGCTTGGGTCTATCTTTTATATTTAGTTAGGTTTACCTGTCTCTAAACATAATTTTGGGTGGAAATAAGCGAATGTTTGTTTTCAGAGGTTTTAGGGTGTTTCTGGTTGCATTTGTTGCTTCGGTTTGTCTGGTCATTACCCTTTCATTCTCGGGGTTTACCCAAACCCCTCAAAGCTCAGCCAAGCCGACGACTGCCTTTAATGATGTGCATTTTCATTTAACTAATTATATATCAGAAAGGCATCCAACTCAAAGATTTCTTGAAGTTAATGGGTGATCAAGTAAATCGGGTAGCCGTGTTTGGGATCCCTCTTCAACAAAAGTGGGATTACTTCGTAGATGGCAACCGTGCTCCAGATTACTATCTACTATCTGATACAGAGTTGTATTACTACTCTCTGGTAGATGCCATGATCGCCCAGGAATATTTGAAGTTACCACCTGAACAGCAAAAACATTTCGACCCGATGATTACAGGGTTTAATCCTACAGATATGTATGCTACTGCTCACATCCTGAGAGTGTTGAAGTTATATCCGGGGGTCTTTTCAGGAATTGGAGAATTTACAATCCACAAAGAGTTTGTCAGTTATAAGGTGGGGGGGCATACAGCAAGCCTGACAAACCCAGCCCTCGATCGCGTCTTTGCCCTAGCAGGTGATATTGGATTGGTCACCCTGATTCACTGCGATATTGATACGATTCGCCCTAATCCGGGTGGTAGACCTGCCTACTTTGACGACTTGAGGCAACTGTTTAAACGTCATCCTAATACCTCGATCATTTGGGCTCATACTGGCTTGGGGCGCGTCGTTGCACCGACTCCCAATCACCTCAAGTTGCTGGAGGAAATTTTGCAGGATCCCGGAATGAAGCATGTGGTATTTGATATTTCTTGGGATGAGGTCGCAAAGTGGGTGGTTAAGTCACCTCAAACAACTCAGGCATGGGCTAACTTAATCAACCGTTATCCCGATCGCTTCTTATTTGGAACCGATGCGGTTGCTCCTAAAGATCAAGTGTCTTACTTTAAGACTTACCAAGACTACAAGCCTCTCTGGAGCTTACTCAGTCAAGATGCTTTGTTTAAGATTGAAGCTGGCAATTATCAGCGGGTCTTTGATCAGGCAAAAGCCAAGGTCAGGGCGTGGGAAAAAGCTAATCTTCAGAAGATTGATTCTAAGCTGGAGGCACCTGGGTTTGAATCTATTCCCAAAGCGGCTCTCTTACCCCAGTATCAATCTAGTTAGAGGAGTTAGAGGTCGCAGTGACTAAGTGCTTCTCTAGGGTCGATTGAGGCAGTGGCCCTTGCAGATGGCTCCAGGGCAGCACCTGAGTGGTGGGCCAGTTTGCATAGACGTAGTGTTCCAGGGGGGGGAGTTGGCCTTTGAGTTCTTTAAATCCACGGCGGTAGCTACCCAGGGTGGCCCCGTAGTGGCGGGTTCGTTCCAGCAGAGGGGAGAGCCGTCGATCGCCACGGGAGAGTAGGGCTTGAATCACTGACCAGTTATAGCTTTCAGGTCGAAAGTCAATGCCCTGGGAACGCAATTTTTTCTGGAGAAATTGCAATCGTTTCTCAGCGTCGCAGTTAACCCCCTGCCATTGCAAGGGCGTGTGGGCTTTGGGGACAAAGGTGCTACATCCCAAGGTGAGGCGAAGTCCGGGGGCTGCTTGCCTTAAATCACGGAAGAGAGCAATGGTTTGCTCCAAGTCATCCCAGTCTTCAGTGGGAATGCCAACCATACCGTAGAGTTTTAGATGAGAAAGGCCACCGGCTTTGGCATTGCGGGCGGCTTCGATGATTTCGGCATGGGTCAGCTTTTTGTTGATTACTTGCCGCAGCCGATCGGAGCCTGTCTCCACTGCGATCGTGATAGAGCGGGTATCGTGCTTGACTAGGGTTTGGGCCAATTTGGCGGTGACAGTATTGGTGCGCACGGAGGCAATGCTGAGGCGAATGTGGTCGTATGCGGGCCGGTTTAGGTAATCGAGCAGGTCTGCAAATTCGGGATGTTGGGTCACAGATGCCCCAAGCAGGCCCAGGCGATCGGTGACTTCTAGGCCACGGGCAATGGCAGGAATCAGGGATGTCTCCAGGTCGGCGGTGCGGAAGGGCAGGGTGAGGTAGCTGGCCAGACAAAAGCGACACATTTCAGGACAGCTTCGCACCACCTCCACCATATAGATATTTTCCCAGGCTGCCTTTTCAGTAACGACGGTGGAGGCAGAGAGCACCTTACCCCGGTAGGTCTGCTTTTCGACCTGGATGGGGAAATTGGCAGCGATCGGTTGGATAGAGGCGATCGGCCCATCACGTTCTGTATACTCGACCTGATAAAGGGCCGGAACATAGACCCCAGGAACTGTCGCCAGATGATGTAATTGGGTCTGGCGATCGGTGAAACGCACGGCTTGATAAGCTTCAATAAAACTGGGTAGGAGATGCTCACCCTCACCCAGCAGAATGACATCAAAGAAGTCGGCAAAAGGTTCTGGATTGGCAGTGAGGACGGGGCCACCGCCAAAGATGAGGGGGTGTTGCTGGTGGCGATCGCCGGTTCGCAGGGGAATGTCGAGGGATTCTAATAGGTTGAAAATGTTGACGTAATCTAACTCCCAAGAGAGAGAAACCCCCAACAATTCTGGCTGGCTAGGGAGTGACTCATGGCAGTCGGTAAACAGACGACTAACTGCGACATCAGAACGGGTTGCCAGCATGGCCCATATGACCTGATACCCCAAACTGGTAATGCCAACGCTATAGTCGTTGGGAAAGGCAAAGATGAGGGGGATGGCTCCTGGTTCTGGAGTAGCAGGGGTAAATAAAAGCCGTTCTAAAGCAAAGGGAGACATAGGTAGAGCAAAAGTATCCTAACCCACTCTAACCGATGTCTTTAGCGGAAGGAGCTGATTCTGGCCCGATAATCAGCTTTATCTAAGCCACCGCCCTGGTTAGCCTGACCTGAACTATCAATAACTTGCTGCATGCGGCGAATCCGATAGCTGGTGGCGGGATGGGTACTGAGAAAAGCAGGCACGGAATCCTGGTTTAACAGTTTGGTCATAAAGGTAACGGCAGCAGATTGGGCGTAACCAGTTTGTCGCATCATGGCCAGCCCAAACTCATCAGCCTGTAGCTCATCCTGGCGACTGTTGGGCCGACGCAGGGCCAGCTCTACCCCGATGGCAACGGCGGTATTGCGATTCAGCCCAGCCGCACTGACCAGGCCACTGGCGATCGCGGTTTCTTTCATCTGGTTGACCGCATCTCGATCGGCGATATGGCCAATTTCATGGGCTAAAACGCTGGCCAGCTCTGCTTCGTTGTCTGCAGTTGCGATCAACCCCGCGTTGACATAGACAAACCCACCCATTGTCGCAAAGGCATTGACCCGGCGATCGTTGACAACTTGAAACGTGTAGGGAATTTGGGGACGGGCACTATTGGCAGCAAGCTGTTGACCCATGCGATTGATATACTGAGTTAAGCTGGAATTGCGTAAAATGCGAATCTGACTGGTGATTAATTGTTGATTGATCTGTTGGCCCAGGGCAACCTCTTGCTGGTCAGAGAGAGTAGAGAGCTGTAGAACTTGAATGCCACGAAAGATGATATCTGCCCAGGGAATGGCCCGAGCGACAACAGGTTGGCTTAGACAGAGGGCGATCGCAACCAGAAGGGAAAGCAACAGGTAGCGCCAGCGTCGGACTAATGGATGTTGGATCAGCATGGTGAATCAGGTAAGTGCACTCAAATCTACCCCGGCGGGTTAGCAGAGTAGACGAGTCTTGCTCCCAAAAGTTTCCCCCAAAGTAGTGAACAGGTTAGATTGAAGATATGAGTGAAAATAATAGTAGCGGATTTAAAATTGTTAGTGATAATCGGCAAGCCCGGTTCCAGTATGAAATTCTGGAAACCTACGAAGCTGGAATTGAGCTATCGGGCACTGAGGTCAAGTCGATTCGGGCAGGGAAGGTGAACCTGCGGGATGGATTTGCCCTGGTTCGGAATGGGGAAGTGCTTCTCTTGAATGTGCATATTTCTCCCCATGCAACGACAGGCCAAGCGTTTAACCATGACCCCCGCCGGACTCGGAAGCTGTTGCTCCATCGAGATCAGATCCGTAAGTTAACCGGCAAGGTAGAACAACAGGGACTGACATTGGTGCCGCTCAAGATGTACTTAAAGCGAGGCTGGGTCAAGGTAGATCTGGCCCTAGTGCGGGGTAAGAAGTTGCACGATAAACGGGAAGACATTAAAAAACGAGATGATCAGCGAGAAATGGCGCGGGCGTTGAAGCATCGATAGGAGGGCAGATATGCCTTCCCTATTCCCCGAAATAACGGCTAATCTGGGGCAGACTAACTCCTGGTTAGATTACTTATCCAGATCCAAAGGGCTCTTTAAGGGCTTAAAGTCGGACTTGAGCGTGTGGGTGTAGACCATTGTGGTGCGGACATCACTGTGACCTAGCATTTCATCCCATATTCCGCACTTTCAACTGGCACAAAAGGATTAATATGACCTTCAACACAGCAAGTAGTATCCCCGACAGGCAGAACCAAAGAATTGGAGAATATGACGGAGATCGTCGGTGAGATTAACCACCTGCTGGATGCCGTTGAGAACCACATAGTGGACTGCCATAAAGCATTGGAACACCCAACGTAAGGTTGGGCGTTGAGTGGCTTTGCCGAGTTGGTTGGGCAAGGTTTGGTCGGCCTGCTGGAGTGCTTGACGGAGTTGGCGTTGACCCAGGTTGTACACCAACAAACACAACCCCATAATCATGCCCAGGGCCATGATTCGTTCTGGGGATTTGAGGAAAACACTGGACGCAAAAAACAGAGGGTCTTTGAGAAACCGAAAGCCTCGCTCATTCCCTTGTTGCCC
>JBJTUO010000070.1:0-8728 GCA_046080785.1 Leptolyngbyaceae cyanobacterium
AAGTCGCTGTCGGCTTTGTCAATTTCATCAATCAGCATCACTGGCCGATAACGCTTTGCGGTAAGGGCGTTGCCGAGGGCACCAAACTCCCGGTATCGTTTCTTATCCGCCAGACGATGCTTCAGGGCTGCGGTTTCTGTTTCACCCAGATATTGTTTTAATCGCGTGGGGTCTGTGCCCATCAACTGGGCATCCCGCAGCCGGCCCACGGCGTCAAAGGTATAGAGACCATCCCGGGCCCGGCTGGTGGAGGTGATATTCCAGATGTAAAAGCTCCACCAGTGCTCAGGATTGGTGGGGTCAGGTTGGTCTGCCTGTAAACTTTTGCGGGCTAGCTCATAGGCGATCGCTCCGGCGACGCGGGTTTTGCCGCAGCCCGGTTCCCCCTCTAGCAGCAGGGGGCGGCGCAAGTCAATGGCTAAATTAATCGCCTTTTTTAGGGACGGCTCTGGTAAATAGGGAAGGTACAGCCTTCCCTCTGGGTCGCGAATGCCATCAGACGGCGGCTGGTAGCGATCGTCGCCAGTATAGGTGTAGGTGTCATCAATTTCACCTGAGTTGCTCATCCTGCCCACCTCCACTCCGCCTCAATGTCGGCAATTCCATTTTCCAGCTCAAAGATATAGCAAATCTGCTCCAGGGTTTCGACCGGGTCACAATTCCACTCTGCAATCTCTTCTTCAATTAGCGTACGGATCTGCGCTTCAGAGCGAAATTGCGTCACCACGGGATACACGGCGTCACTCTCGATCCAAGTCGCCACCTGATCACTGCTAATGGCGGTCAGGGGGTGCAGCCGAATCGGGATGCTCAGATCACTGTCGTTACCTGCTGGGATGTCTGGCACGATATCCCCACCTTCTGCCAGAAATAGAACTAGGCGCGATCGCATCGGTTGAGTGGGGAGGGCGGCCACTTCCTGCACTAGGGGGTTCCACAATTCGTTTAAGACCTGTTGTTGGAGTTGTTGCGATCGGGGTCTGTCTGACCAGCCATACAAAGCAAAGATAATTGGTTGGGTCTGGTAAACCTTCACTAAGGTATCGATCACTTTGGCTGGTACCGCTGCACAGTTTAACTTACGAGCCAGATCGACCCAGACCTCATTAAAATCTCGATTTTTCCACATCGGATGATTGGGCACCACAAAGGGAAAGACTCTGGCATGGGCCACATTGGGAATTTGATTGACCAGGCGTTTGACCAACCAGTACTGAATCCGGGAATCCCTGGCCTGGACCACAAATGCCGCCGCCCGTCGCGATCGAGGGGTGCAATTTCTGAACGTCTGATGCTGAGCATCGTAGTCAAGCGACCACAGACATTCAATGATCTGGGACGGCGATCGGCCCCGACCTCGAACCGTTAATCCCACAGGGGTGTCTTCTGTTGGCGGCGAAATGAGATCAAGTTGCGGACGCTGGTAGACCGTGTAGTCTACTAGGAGAAAATCGCCAAGATTACCGAGCGATCGTCCTTGGGGCTCTTGTTCAAGACTCAGGCGCACCGTGTATTCAGCGATACCATCTAACACATAATTTTTGAGGCCACTGAGCATAATCAGCCCTTGCCCCATGTCTGCTTCACCCGCTAACGCCTGGAGAACGAAATGGCAAAAAATACTATGGTTGAGCCCTGAAGACTCTAGAGCTTCTTGAGTCTCGCTACTGGCTGCAATCACCTCATACCCAGAAGCCAGATCGTTAACCCTGCGCAAAAAGGCTGTTGGATCTTGCTGCCCTCGCCCCTGGCCCATAAAACAGGCATCTAGCATCAATATTTTCTGCTGAGCCGGGCTAGCTTGGATTCTAGGCTCCAGGTCATCCATAATCGAAATTCCTGTAGTTTCTACATGAATCTTGCGGGTATCTGCTGCTATCAGAATAGGTTTACCGTTTTCTCCGCGCCAGCCATGGCAGGCAAAGTAGACAAGCAACAGGTCATTGGCTTTAACCTGCTTCAGCAGCATATCCAGCTCAGCTAAAATATTGGTTCGACTTGGAAACCTGCCATTTCGTGACTCCAGTCGGTCATGTAAGCAAACAGGGGTATAGCCCACCTGGTTCAGCAAACTTTCAAGCGATCGAACATCATCAACACAGTAATTTAAACTGGCATAGCCGGTATATTGATTGATTCCAACCAAAAAAGCCCAACACTTGCGATTTGACATTGATCCTTTAGATTGAACCTGACCTGAGCCACTTGTTAACCTACAGTGCCCTTTCCCTAAATTTCTGAGAAAAATGACTTGCAAAAATTTTACTTGGTCAATGTTACCCCTAGCTCTTGAGACGCCCTCAGTACAGATTCCCGAGTTAGCTCTGCGCCAAATCCCCAAGCAAGTAGGGCAAAGTAATCTCGCATAGGGTCAGATCCAAAGGTTGACTTGTTGGCATAAAGTTCAGTCATGCCTAACCAGGCCAGAAAAACGATCGCGACTACCCGACTAACTCGATTAAACCACTTGAGATTGTTCTGAGCTTGAGCAATTTGATCAGGTTGGTCAAAGGCGCTGATATTGGGAGCAGATGGTATGTGCTGAATGTTTGGCATCCCCTTAGCTGACCGCCCTATGATGATGAGATTAGACTCAGTAGTTTGGTCAGGGGCTGAGGCAGCAATGTCGGCTTCTAGCCTTTGCTTGATTTCTTCTAAAGTCGCCTGCCAGGTTTCATAACTCTTCCTCTCAGGGCTTAAATCATGCAATCGACTTTCAAGCTGGTCAAACTCATCCAGCCAAATATCTGCTTTCTCTTTGGGCAACAGTTTACGACGCGCTCTCAGGCTTTCTACCAATGCCTCTGCCGTTCTAAATTGATCAATTTGCTGCCGTACTTCACCAAGACTAGCATTGAGTTCTTGCGGCTCTTTATACTGGCCAGTTTTTAACTTACGGTAGATATTGTCGATATTGTTTTTAACTTCTTGCATATAGACCGTTGTCTGAGTTTGATCAGCAAGACTGCCAAAATTTTCCGTTATCAGTTTCTGGCCATAGGCTAACTGAGCGAGCCAATCTTCCCGATATTTCCGCCACCGTTTCCACAAGTTCTTTGCATCAACAATTTCAGTCTCTGCGGTTTTCCAATCTTTATCTTCTAGTGCCGCAAACACATCTACCAGTTCAGACTCAATGCTGGCTCGAAAATCTTGATCCAACTCAGTATCTGCCCGCATTTGATTGCGCAGTCGCCCAATCTGCACCACAATCTCATCCCGCGATCGACCGTCGGCTCGATACAGCGAAAGCCCGGTACCCAGCAACACACCCAAACCCATGACTAGCCAGGGCAACAAAGGTGCCGCCTTGAGACGGGCGACAAGGGGTATCACTTGGCGACCATCCTGATGGTAGAGATACAGTGACCCAGTAAACTCTCCACTGGCTGGAGCCTGGGCAAAATCTACGGTAATGGTGAGCGACTGGGGCGCATCCGTTGGCACTGAGACGGCGGTGGGTTTAACCTCAATGCTGCTGGCAGGAATAAACGCCGCCCCGTCTGCCCGACGTAAATCTGAAACGGCTGCTGTTAGTTTTTGAATCCCCTTGGGGTCACTCAAGGTCAGGGTCGTGGTAACCCGGCTGGAGCGATCGCCCGGAAAAAACCAGCCCTCTGGTAAGTGCAACACTCTGGCAACAGAGCTGGCCCGTTCTCCAGCTAAGGTAATGCTTTCAGGCGAGGCGATTAACTCTGCCTGTGCAGAGTAGGCCAGCAAAACCGCAGCGCATACTCCAATCCCAACCCCCCAAAAAAATCGCATCTGCTGTCTACTTCACGATGATTCAATTTTATGGCAATAACTCCTAACTCCCTTCAATACTTTTGAATCCTGCTGCGCCTGTGGCTTCAAAAGCATTGCCTCCTAACTCCTGCCTCCTAACTCCTGCCTCCTAACTCCTGCCTCCTAACTCCTGCCTCCCAACTCCCAACTCCTAATTCCTTCTTCCATTGGCATGTGGAAAGACCGAGAGGCTGTCGCCGATAGGGGAGTGAGCCCCGTGTTGGGATCGTCACTTTTGTATCCTAGATGGCCAATGCAGCCATTAAGATAAAAACTTTCTAAATTCAACCCCCCTTCCTAGGGGAACTGGGTCACAATGAGACTCGGATGCGGCCTACCGGTTGTTCATCTTAAGGAGTCATACAATGAAAGATATTCCAGCTTCCGTCTGGACGTTAATCGCCGGAGTTTTAGTTACTTTAATTAGTGTTTGGGTGGGGCAGCATCACGGCATGCTACCAGAACAGGCATCTACCCAGGCACCCATGGTAGATGCTCTGTTTAACGTGATGGTTACCATTGGGACTGCCCTCTTTATATTGGTGCAAGGCGCAATTGTGCTTTTTGCCGTGAAGTATCGATGGCGCAATAATGAACCCGGAGATGGTTCACCCTTAGAAGGCAACATTCCCCTTGAGATTCTCTGGACGGCGATTCCCGCCATTATCGTCATTGGCTTGGGGGTCTACAGTGTTGATGTCTATGAGCGCATGGGTGGGTTTGATGCAGCTTTGCCCGGTGGCATGGTGGTTCACAATCACTCTGCCGGGCACCCAACAATGGCTGAAGTAACCCCTGGTAGTGCGATCGCGGCTCCCCTCCCCTTAGTCGCCGACGCTGATGTAGCCCCTGCGGAGACGTCCCCTGATGTTGCCCAACTCAGTCAGGAAGCAGCCCCATCAGAGAGTTCAAAGCCCCAGGTATTTGGGGTAGGGGCTTTGCCCAAAGAGATTGGGAAAACGCCGGATCTGACCGTTAATGTCACAGGGGTTCAGTTTGCCTGGTTATTTAATTATCCAGACAGCGGCATTACCTCGGGAGAGCTCCATATCCCCGCGGATCAAGACGTTAAGCTGAATCTCAGTGCCCAGGATGTAATTCATTCCTTCTGGATTCCCCAGTTTCGCCTAAAGCAGGATGCCCTGCCCGGTCAAATGGCTGAGCTCCGGTTTATTGCAACTAAGCCGGGTACCTACCCCATTGTTTGTACTGAGCTATGTGGCAGCTACCACGGCAGTATGCGCACCCAAGTCATCGTTCATCCGCCAGAGGAGTTTAATACCTGGCTGCAAGAAAACAAAATCGCTCAGTCCACCGCTGCATCTCAGACGATCGCAGTTAATTCTCGACAGTTATCCGATCAGGATTTTCTGGCACCCTATGGCCGGGAGCTTGGAGTGGATACAACGGCTCTCGCCCATCTGCAGCATCACTCCTAACCGTTATTTACCCGGCTTGATTGATTCGTTATGCCTCCCTTGAGCAATCTGCATCAGCAATCTGCAATAGTTACCTGATTGGCATCATGAAACAAACACAAACTCCTACTACAGCCTCTTCTACGGGGGGGGCTGTCCCGACCAGTAGTCACCCGACTGCCTGGAAGTGGTATGACTATTTCACGTTTAATACAGACCATAAGGTAATCGGGATCCAGTATCTGGTTACAGCCTTTATGTTCTACCTGATTGGGGGGCTGATGGCGCTGGTCATGCGATCGGAGCTGTATACCCCCGATTCCGATGTGGTTCCGCCAGAGCTCTACAACGCCCTAATGACCAATCACGGCACGATCATGATCTTTCTCTGGGTGGTGCCCGCTGCCATCGGCGGCTTTGGTAACTTCTTGGTGCCCCTAATGCTGGGGGTACGGGATATGGCCTTTCCCAAACTAAATGCGATCGCTTTCTGGTTAAACCCCCCAGCAGGGGCTTTAATTTTAGCCAGCTTCTTGTTTGGTGGGGCGCAGGCCGGTTGGACGTCCTATCCTCCCCTGAGTGTGATTACGGCACCGATGGCCCAAAGCCTCTGGATTCTCAGCATCGTGTTGGTGGGGACTTCTTCCATTTTGGGGTCGGTTAATTTTGTCGTGACAACCCTAAAAATGAAGGCACCCAGTATGCGCTGGGATCAGCTACCGCTCTTTTGTTGGGCAATTTTAGCAACCTCGATGTTGGCCTTGTTTTCCACCCCTGTGCTGGCAGCGGGCCTGATTTTGCTCTTGTTTGACATCAATTTTGGCACCTCCTTTTTCAAGCCCGAGGCTGGGGGAAACGTGGTGATTTACCAGCACCTGTTCTGGTTTTACTCTCACCCAGCGGTATACCTGATGATTCTGCCCATCTTTGGCATTATGTCAGAGGTGATTCCGCCCCATGCGCGGCGGCCCATTTTTGGCTATAAGGCGATCGCCTATTCCAGTCTGGCGATTTGTCTGGTCGGTTTGTTTGTCTGGGTGCACCACATGTTTACCAGTGGCACCCCGGCCTGGATGCGGATGTTTTTTACCATCTCCACCCTGATTGTGGCAGTGCCCACCGGCATCAAGATCTTTAGTTGGGTGGCAACCCTGTGGGGCGGCAAGATTCGCCTCACCAGTGCCATGCTGTTTGCGATCGGCCTCCTCTCCATGTTTGTGTTTGGCGGCATCAGTGGTGTCACCCTGGGGGCTGCGCCCTTTGACCTGCATGTGCATGACACTTACTACGTGGTGGCCCACTTCCACTACGTGTTGTTTGGCGGTTCTGTGTTTGGCATTTATGCTGGCCTCTATCACTGGTTTCCCAAAATGACTGGCCGGATGCTGAATGAGCCCCTGGGCCGCCTTCACTTTGCCATGACCTTCATTGGGACGCACCTGACCTTTTTGCCCATGCACTATTTAGGGACCCATGGCATGCCCCGTCGGGTGGCGATGTATTCCTCTGAGTTTGCCAGTGTGAATCAGATTTGCACCTATGGCGCATTTTTACTGGGCCTATCGGTGATTCCATTCATTATTAATGTGGTTTGGAGTTGGCGCAATGGCCCAGTCGCAGGGGATAACCCCTGGAGCGCCATGACCCTGGAGTGGAGTACCAGCTCTCCCCCTCCGATCGAAAATTGGGAGGAGTTACCTATTGTGACCCATGGCCCCTACGATTACGGCAGAAATGGCGATCGACCAGAGGCCCCAGTCGCTGAACCTGCCATCTCAGGCTAACCCGTTCCTATCCCCTGCCGGGTGGGTTGACGACCCGGCCCCTTCCTTCAATCTGGAGAATCTGGCATGCAAGGCTCAACCGTTGACCCATCGAACATTGTTTTGAACTCCTCCGTTCCAGCAGCCACTGCGGCAGAGGCACATCATGAGGAGCATCCCGATCTGCGAGTCTGGGGGTTATTGACCTTTCTGGCCTCAGAGTCCCTCATGTTTGGGGGGTTATTTGCCACCTACCTCATCTTTTACTCCACTTACAAGAACTGGCCGCCAGAAGGCACGGAAGTTGAGTTGTTGCTTCCTGCCATTAACACCATCATCCTGGTTTCCAGTAGCTTCGTGATTCACATGGGCGATGTGGCGATTAAACAAAATGATGTGGCCGGAATGCGCAAGTGGTACGGTCTCACAGCCATTATGGGGATTATCTTCCTGGGGGGGCAGGTCTATGAATACCTAAATTTAGGCTATGGCTTGCAGGCTAATGTGTTTTCCAACTGTTTCTACCTGATGACAGGCTTCCATGGGCTGCACGTCTTTATTGGGGTGTTGCTGATCCTGGGGGTCATCTGGCGATCGCGGCGTTCTGGCCACTATAACGCCAGCAAGCATACAGGCATTGAGATGGCAGAAATCTATTGGCACTTTGTCGACATTATTTGGATTGTGCTGTTCACTCTGCTCTATATTTTGACGATTTTTTAGCTAAGTCGGCGGGAGGCCCCGCACCGAAAACGTGAATTGTGTTTACTCAAGAGCGATTCGGTGACGGGATGAAAGCCGCGCTTGTTGAGTGTGGCTTGATGCCAACGAAACAAGCAAAATGATACAATAAATCTATTGGTGAAGCCGCCAACCGGAACGCCTGCAACCATCAGAACCAGCATAATCCGGGAATGTCTAAACCCAAGAGTACAAGACTCATTCAATTGGGCGGAGTTGCGCTAGTCGGATAGCTGCAAGGTGATGCCGCATCAAACCAAAAATTAATACTCTGCGGTGGGTCATCACGTGGAGTTTAAACAACGCATAGGGAGGCGATGGGGTTGCCCAGCCTGTGAACTGTGTAGCCGAAGGCTTGGAAGCCGACGCTGATTGCAAGCAATACAGCGTCGGGTAGGCAAGCTAGTAGGATATGTCACGTCTTGCCTGACAACGATCGCCGCGTCAGATAGTTTAACCGCATACCGCAGGAGCTAAGAGTCAGATGCCATCGGCCAGTCCAGGTTCTGAATTTTAACTCCTTAATTTTTTTGATAAAAAATATAACGATAGCGATCGCCATAGGCAATTTTGCCCAGAGTAGATTCCTGCCCGCCTAGGAACGACCAGCCGTTCAGGCACTTCATCAATCATGCAGGCTTGGTGTTCTAGTCAGGATTATAAAATCATAAAACAATAAAAATAAAAATTTAGCTTTTTAGTAATTTAGCAAACAGTATATTTGAGACATTCTCCGGCTTTGCAGGTCTTATGCTTAACGACCTCAACGACTCGGTTTTTACGTTGTTTCAATAAATAAATTTAGCTTTTTAACTTTTTAGTTTTTTAATAGACAATAAATTTATTTGACTCAAAATTAAACATTCAGGCTAAAACTAAAAATAGTCTCATTCTAATATCTGATGTTGACATTGGCGATCGCTTCTCTCAGTGGAGGCCAGGGCAAAACCACCGTTTCTCTGCTCTTAGGGCGACTCTTGGCCCAACAACAGTATCCTGTCTTGCTGGTGGATGCTGACC
>JBJTUO010000071.1:0-8778 GCA_046080785.1 Leptolyngbyaceae cyanobacterium
CGGATAGCTGCAAGGTGATGCCGCATCAAACCAAAAATTAATACTCTGCGGTGGGTCATCACGCGGAGTCTAAACAACGCATAGGGAGGCGATGGGGTTGCCCAGCCTGTGAACTGTGTAGCCGAAAGCTTGGAAGCCCGCCCTGTATTGATTGAAATCAGCCTCGGGTAGGCAAGCTAGTAGGATATGTCACTATTCAATCAATTGAAGTGGAATATGACTAGTTTGATCGGGCTACAAATTGAAGATAATTTGATAGCACCGGCCTTAACCACAGAGCTATTGGTTGAGAACCTTGAGGGGCAGACACCGGGGAATTTTGTGAAGTAGAACAACAAAACTGGACAGGGGGTTAAGCTCTGAAGCACTCGAAACATGAGTCCGTCAACCAACTAGGTGGCGATCCATCGCAAAGCGAACCAACTCTGCGCGGTTGCTGGTTTCAGTTTTGCGCAGCAGATTTGTCACATGCTTTTCAACCGTCCGGGGACTGAGGTGGAGTTGCTCACCAATTTGAATGTTTGATAATCCTTCTGCCAAAATTGTTAACACCTGCTGCTCTCGTTCTGTCAACTTCGGTGTTTCCAACAATCGCCCAGCCTTTTCTGCAACAGATAATTCTAGTTTGGCAGTGCTTTTTTCTGGCACAACCAGCGACCGCCACCCGGCTTCGATCAACTGCAAGCGCTCCAGTAAATTACGCACAATCGCTCCCAATTCTTGCAGCTCAAAGGGTTTTGAGAGGTAGACGTCACAGCCAGTCTGGTAGCCCTGAATCCGGTGTTGGCTGTCATTGCGGGCTGTGAGAAACACCACAGGCAATAACCTCGAATTGGGATGTCTCCGCAGTTCTTGAACAAACTGATAACCATCCATCTGGGGCATTGAGATATCTGTTACAACCAGGTGAGGCTGGTATTGCTCCACTAGCTTTAGAGCTTCCTGGCCATTGTCAGCCTGAAGTACAGAATATCCTGCAATCTCTAGATAATCAGTGATGGCAAGGCGTGTTCCCAGATCGTCATCCGCGACAAGAATGGTCAGAGGCATACTTAGGTTTCAATGCTTTCCCTAGAGCCTAGGATAACGGGGCTGGTCTCTCTAGACAATCTGGGCTGAATCCAAAAAATCGAGCGATCGCAAGGCTTTAGAGACAGTGATTAGGTCGTAGGGAAAGGGAGGCGTTAGGGGTTGATAATCCCGCTCTCGGGGGGGAGCATGGCGCAAAACGGCATTAACTAATACACAAGGGGCTTTACTGAGATTAATGGCAGCATGGGGAACGCCCGTTGGAATCCGCACAACCATTGGTCGTTTTTCACTTAAGGGAATGTAGTGATATTGCCGATTTTGTAGCACTACTAGGACAAAACTACCCCGCACTACCAGTAATTGATCTGTCTGGGTCTGGTGCACAAACAGGTCATCGATCGTCCCTGCTGGCAGATGCACCAACATGGTCTCATGGCTGGCCTGGGGAGTATAAAACTCTGCCATGCCGCCCCTGATCGATTGCAATTGGCGTAGCTCAACTTGCTTAACTAATCCCATAGATTCCCCAACAGCAGTTTCTTACCAATTTAGCTGAGAAAAATATGAAAATTAGTAACGATATTTACGAAAAGCGGCAAGTTATGATGCGCCCCTTTTGAAATGGCGTAAAAAGTTCCTGTCACCTTGCCTGCACCGTCAGAGTTGCAGGTTGACCAAGATTCCCCTGTAGAACCACGCGTTGATTGGCGTTGAGGTGCCGTAGGATCCAGTAGATGGTTTCAATCTGATCAGGGGCGTTCAGCTTTTCAGCTAGGGCGGGGAGGGTGAGTGGGGTAGAGTCTTGAGCAAGTACCTGCATCACCTGGCGTTGCAGTTCCAAAATCCCTGCTGCTGCTTTTTTACCAGCTTCTACCCCTGGTTGATGGTAGGCATTGACATTAATCAGGAAGCCATACAGCCCCACCGCCCGCTCATAGAGGGCAATCAGGGCACCAACCAGGGTGGGGGTAACTGCGGGAATGGTAACGGTAATGGAATCGCGGTGGTTTTCGTAAATGGCTTTGCGGGTGCCCTGTAACAAGCCAGACAGGTAGTCTCCAGAAGTAATGCCCGGTTCTACCTCAATGGAAGGGGTAGTCCGATCGCGGAGCACCTCAATGAAGGTGATGAAGAAGTTTGGTACCCCTTCCCGCAGTTGTTGGACATAGGCATGCTGATCGGTAGAGCCTTTATTGCCATAAACCGCAATCCCCTGATAGACGGTGTGACCGTCCAGATCCTTTTCCTTGCCCAGGGATTCCATCACCAGTTGTTGCAGGTAGCGACTAAACAGCAGCAGGCTATCTTTGTAGGGCAACACCACCATGTCTTTTTCGCCGTGGCCGTTGCCCGCAAAGTACCAGGAGAGGGCGAGCAAGGCGGCGGGGTTTTTGCGAATCTCTGGGATCCGGGTTGCGGCATCCATTGTTTTAGCGCCAGCCAGCATCTCGCGAATGGGGATTCCCTGTAAAGCTGCATCCAGTAGCCCTACGGCGGCTAATTCAGAGGTGCGGCCTCCCACCCAGTCAAACATGGGCAGGCGGGCCAGCCAGCCTTCCGCTATGGCCAGTTGATCCATCCGGCTACCGGGCATGGTGATGGCGACAGCCTGGCGGGCAAAGTCTAACCCTCGATCGGCCAGGGCTTTTTGGGCTTCGATCATGCCGTTGCGGGTTTCAGGAGTGCCGCCCGATTTAGAAATAACGATCACCAGGGTGCTGCTGAGCCGATCGCCGATCTGGGCTAGTACCCGATCGATGCCAGCGGGGTCTGTGTTGTCAAAAAAGTGAATCGTGAGAGGGGGGTCAGCAGCAGCCAGGGCTTCAGCTACAAATTGGGGCCCTAGGGCAGAACCTCCAATCCCAATGGAAAGAAGATCGGTAAATTTCACGGCCTGGGGCGGGCGGATCTCACCCGTCAGGATCTTTTGGGAAAACTGCTCCAGTTGTTCCAGGGCGGCAATAATTTCTTGTTTGATGGCCTGGGTGGGAGCCAAATCGGGGTCTCGCAGCCAGTAATGACCTACCATGCGGTTTTCGTCGGGGTTGGCGATCTCCCCGGCCTCCAGCCCGGCCATCTGCTGAAAGGCTTGCTCAAATTGAGGGGTCAGTTGATGCACAAAGGCATCGTCAAATCGCATGCGGCTGACGTCCACATAGAGGCCCAGGCCTTCATGGTAGTAGAGCCAGTCTTGATAGCGTTGCCAGAGCGCAGCAGCATCCATAACAGCCTTCCCTTCCTCACATCAACCGTGACATCAACCATGATTAAGTGTAACGAGACTGGGGCTCATGGACTAGTAGGAAACCCCATCAGGTTTATAGAACTTTAGCAACGGGCCGGGGTTGCCTGATAGGATACGATTGCCACTGCCTTATATTTTTGCTGCATCCTGTTGATATGAGCGGTTATCTGGTTTCCCTGGTTATTTTTACTTGCATCTATGCCCTGTTTAGCCTAGGGCTCAACCTACAGTGGGGGTTCACTGGCCTGATTAACTTTGGCTATGTGGCTTTTTTGACCGTGGGTGCCTATGCCACCGTGTTGCTGAGTTTGGCGAATCTGCCTTTGCCGATCGCGGTTGTCATCGGCGGGGTGCTGGCCGCCCTATTGGGGCTGTTGATTGGCTTTTCTACGGTGCGACTCCGGGAAGATTATTTAGCGATCGTGACCATCGGCGTGTCTGAAATTATTCGCTTGATTGCCTTAAACGAAGAATGGCTGACAAAAGGCAGTTTTGGCATTCAAAATTACCCTTTACCCCTAGAAAACTTTCGGCCCACGTTGTTGAGTCGGCTGGTCATGATCGCAGTTTTGACTGCAATTCTCGCTGTCGTGTTGTGGCGGCTGGCGCGATGGCTGCGATTGCAATTAGAGGGTAAGCCTTTCTCCGCCATCGTCAAAAGTGCAACGGGGATTGGCTTATATTTGCTCCTGCTGGCAGCACTGGTGTTTGGCGTCAGCCTTGTTTTTCCGGTATTAGCAGCCACCAATGCGGCAGCAGGTTTATTAACAATTCTGGTGTTAGCCGCTCTAGGGGGCATGATCTGGCTCAGTATTTGGCTGGGCCGGCGTTGGGTGACTCGCCTGCCTGCCTGGGAAGGCGGTCTGGTTTTGCTAACCGTCTTGTTTTTTATGGGGTTTGGCCTCTGGATCTATGGCGTCTGCGCCGTGGCCCTGTTTAACTACAGTCAAAACCCTGCTCGCAATGGGCTGATGTTTGTCTGCATTGGGGTGTTGGCTTTTACCTTCTGGGCTTTGGAGCGGCTGGTGCGATCGCCCTGGGGCCGGGTGCTAAAAGCAATTCGAGAAGATGAAGCAGTGGCCAAAGCCCTGGGTAAAAATGTCTTCTGGTATAAGCTGCAATCCCTCATGATTGGCGGCTTTATTGGTGGCGTTGCGGGCGCTTTGTTTGCATGGCAATTGAGTACGATCTATCCTGAAAACTTCCAACCCCTGATTACCTTCAATGCCTGGACAATTGTGGTATTGGGGGGGGCTGGCAACAATGGGGGCACGATTTTGGGAGCGATTATTTTCTGGGCCTACACGACAGGCACCCGTTTTCTGGATCAAATCATTCCTCTGGATGACTCTCGTCTGGGTGCCTTACGGATTATGCTGATTGGCCTGTTATTGATTGTGTTGATGATGTGGCGACCTCAGGGTTTATTAGGGAAGAAGGAGGAGCTTACCCTTGGTCAATGATGTTTCAGCGTTGCCGACAACCGGGCCTTTGTTAGCAGCAAGTGGTCTGGAAAAAAGCTTTGGTGGTGTGCGAGCCGTTGATAATGCAGCGATTTCAGTGCAGTCTGGCAGCATTACTGGCTTGATTGGGCCAAACGGAGCAGGGAAAACCACCCTGTTTAATTTGCTCTCTAACTTTATCGAGCCCGATAAGGGCCGGGTGTTATTAAATGGCAGCCCCATTCAGACCTTGCAGCCCTACGAAATCGCGCAACGGGGCATGGTTCGCACCTTCCAGGTAGCACGGGTGTTATCTCGTCTCTCAGTGCTAGAAAATATGCTGCTGGCGGCCCAACGGCAAACGGGGGAAAACTTCTGGAAAATCTGGTTTCAGGGTCAGCGTATCTTGCGGGAAGAACGACAACAGCAAGATAAGGCGATGGCAATTCTGGAGTCTGTTGGGTTGGTTCACATGGCCCAGGAGTATGCAGGCGCGCTTTCAGGGGGGCAGCGTAAGCTGCTGGAGATGGGACGCGCTTTAATGACCGATCCCAGCTTGATTTTGCTGGATGAGCCGGCGGCAGGGGTCAACCCAACCCTGATTAATCAGATCTGCGATCGCATTTTGGAATGGAATCGTAAGGGCATGACTTTTTTGATCATTGAGCACAATATGGATGTAATCATGTCGCTCTGCGACCAGGTTTGGGTGTTGGCCGAGGGACGTAATCTGGCCGAGGGGCCACCAGTAGAGATTCAATCCAATCCGAAGGTGCTGGAAGCCTACCTGGGGCAGTAGGATGAGGATGGGTTGTTGGTTTTAATCTCAACTTAACGTTGCCTTAAAATAGCCAGATCTTCCGCATCTAAATCAACCGGGGTGCCACTACGGATTAATTCAGCAAAATCTTCATTGGGCACCATGATACAAAGGGTGTAGAGCTTTTCTGAGCCCGTGTTTTGAATGACATGGGTGCTTGTTGCAGGCACTAAAATGCTATCCCCCGCTTTGATCGGTACAGTTTTACCATCGCAGGTCGCCAACCCTTCGCCTTTCAAGACAAAAAACATTTCTACTGCGAGTTGATGCCGATTAGGGGGGGTCTTGCCATTGACATCAAAAATTTCGATACAGAAAGTCAGAGACGCATCGGCCAGTTCTGGATCAAAGACGATCGCCAACCGATTGGTGTCTCCTGGGCTGATCCGGAAAGCTTGATAATCGTTGGGGGTCTTTACCACTGGAATCATGCAACGTTCAGAGTTCATGCACATTCTCCATTGCCAGGTGTTTAGTTGGGGGTCGTCAGCGCAGTCTGTAGGGCCAGGGAGTCGGTAACAAAGCCAAAACACTGATTCACGTTATAGAGGGTTGCCTGCCAGCAAAAATCGGGGGATGTGGTGGCCGTGCAATCCTTCAGCAAGATGCAGTCGTAGCCCAGGAAGTTAGCGTCTTGTAGGGTTGCCATTACACATTGATCTGCATTGACCCCAGCAAACAGCAGCGTCGTTCTGCCTAAGTTCTTCAAAATGCTGTCCAGAGGGGTATCCCAAAAGCCGCTCATCCGGTACTTCGCAACATGAATGTCTGACGGCTCGGCTTCTAGCTCATCCACGATCGCTGCGGCCCAACTGCCTGCTGTTAACACCGGTGCCTGATTGGTGGGCAGGGGGTCGCCCAAGCCAATGCCTGTTCCAGATGGGTTGTAAACATGACGCAAGCCAGCGCTGATATTCAAGAGGTCTGGCCGATTTCCCCAGTTGACCCAACACAGGGGAACCTGCACTTGCCGGAGTTGTTGAACTAGCGTCTGTAACGGTTTAATGGGTCGCCGCGCTGGCGTAATATCGACTCCAATCGATGCCAGCCAGCCGTGGGGATGGCAAAAGTCATTCTGCATGTCAATGATCAAGAGGGCTGTTTTTGCCAGATCAATGCGTAGGGTTTTTGTCTCGCTGACTAAATGAATTGCTCTGGGGGGGAGGGCTGGCCGGGTAATGTCTGCAACCGTTTGGTTAACGGACCAGGCATTGGGGGGAATACCTAATTGCTTGAGTTCTGGATCCATGGAGAAAAAGTTTTACAGTGATTCAAGTTCTTAGCTCTACTAATACAGATTAAGGAAAACATAGGGTTTCAGCATGGATTCACTCCTGGCAGATAATTGCATAGATGGGACAGTGCCTCACTATAATTCAGGAATGGTAATAGAGGAGTAAGGGATGGACTTTAAGCAACAGATGTCTATGCAGTCCATCAGGGCGATCGCCCTGGGGCTAACAGTGATGGCAACGGGCCTTTTGGCGGCGGCCTGTCAAGAAAATGCCCCGCCCCCCACCGCTCAGTCTGATACGCCTTCTCCAACAACGGCTGGCAGTGGCGGGCTGAAGCTTGGAACACTATTACCCTCCACAGGAGACCTATCATCGGTTGGGCAACCGATGATAGCATCTGTACCGCTTTTGGTCGATACAGTGAACCAGTGTGGTGGCGTCAATGGGGCACCGGTCACCCTGGTCTCCGTTGATGACCAGACAGATCCTGCCGCTGGGGCAGAGGGCATGACAAAACTGGCTGAAATCGATAAAGTTGCCGGGGTGGTCGGTTCCTTTGCCAGCAGCGTCTCCGCTGCGGCCCTGCCGATCGCAGTCCGCAATAAAGTGGTGCTGATCTCTCCTGGGAGCACCAGTCCTGTCTTTACTGAAAGGGCTAAAAAAGGTGAGTTTCAGGGGTACTGGGCCAGAACTGCTCCCCCTGATACCTATCAGGCTCAGGCCTTAGCCAAGCTAGCGACTGAAAAAGGGAAGAAAACTGCTGCCACGATTGTGATTAACAATGATTACGGGGTTGGTTTTGAGCGCGAGTTTAAGCAAGCCTTTAAGGCCCAGGGTGGAACAATCACCAATGATGCCAAGCCGACCCGCTACGACCCTAAGGCCACTACCTTTGATACAGAAGTACAGTCTGCCCTGAATGGTAAACCCCAAGCCCTGGCTGCCGTGCTTTATGCCGAGACGGGTAGCCTTTTGTTGAAATCAGCCTATGAGCAGGGCCTTACCAAAGATGTGCAGATCTTACTAACCGATGGCGTCTATACTCCTGATTTTCCGGCACAGGTCGGCAAGAGAGCCGATGGCAAATTCATTCTGGCAGGCGCATTAGGAACCGTCCCTGGGGCCAATGGCAAGGCTTTAGCGGCCCTAACTAAACTATGGGAAGAAACGCAAAAGCGGCCAGTCAGTGCCTATGTTCCCCATAGCTGGGATGCAGCAGCTCTATTGGTGTTAGCCGCTCAGGCAGCCAAAGCCAATACGGGGGAGGCCATTCAAACCAAGTTACGAGAAGTGGCGAATGGCCCTGGTGAGGAAGTCACTGATGTTTGTCAGGGTTTAGAATTGCTGCGTCAGGGCAAGCCGATCAATTATCAGGGGGCCAGCGGCAATGTGGATATTGATGCCAATGGTGATGTAATCGGTAGTTATGACGTCTGGGCCGTCAGCGATGATGGCAAAGTCAAGGTAATTGGCAAGGTTAGCCCGCAGTAAACCCCTCGGCATTGCTGAAAAACAGGATGGGGAGCTTTATCCTAGGAGACTGTCTACGGTAGAATGACCTCTTTTCATTCCTGAAATCAGCCATGCCAAGCATTCTATTGCTTAATGCCCTTGGGTTAAGCGCTGTTGCCATTCAGCGTCAATCCGATCGACCTGTTCTGCATCTTGCTCCAGCATGCCTCTCTCAGTGGTGTAAATCAAGTCTTGCTGGGTGATAACCGTTTCTTTGGCAAACTGCTGAGCATAGGTGAGCTTTTGCTGCACGGTTGAATTGTCTGCCTGTAACGCTGCAGCTTTCTGTTGCCGCTGCTTGTTACGCTCAGCGATCGTCCGATTTTTTTGTTTGATCCAGAAGTAGCGTAGCGCTGGGATCCCTAAAAAGCCAAGCCCATAGCCCAAAATCACCCAATAAATCGCCTGCACAAAGCTCAGCAGCCCCCCCACGTTGGCAACGATGCCCCCTGCCCCCGCTAAGAGGCTACCCAGGACGATCGCCCCCACCAG
>JBJTUO010000072.1:0-18280 GCA_046080785.1 Leptolyngbyaceae cyanobacterium
CACTGATGCGTAAAACCAATTTGGTCGGTTGTGCAGAACTTTTGTTCCTTGTACAAGTCAGCCGATGGACAGTCGGTAAAGCTGCCTGTGGACGTATCCATAACGGGGAATGACAACATTCTAGGGAGGACGGATGAAACAGGAAACTCTCAGGAGCGATCTTGGGAAGCCAGAATCGTACTCGCTAGGGTCGGTGTCTGGAGGATGTCACGCAGTGAAGGCAGTTAACTTCCCAGATCGATCGCTATAGAAGTTAAGCGTATGCATCTAAAGTGGAGCAAACTAGTCTCCACAAAAGTGGGAATTAGAGCATACAAAAAGGAATCGCACTCTCTGTTGTCCCGCCTTGCAGGGATAGTCGAAGCTAAAACTGCTAACCTTAATAAAAGTCATTAGCTGCGATCTTCCCGATCGCGGGCCTTATTGACCCTTAATTCACGCTTTAGCCACTCAGCGCCATCCAACTCTTTAATCGCAGCCTCCTCACTGGCATCATCCTTCATTTGGACAAAAGCAAAGCCACGCTTCTTGCCTGTGTCACGGTCTGTCGGAATGGTTACACGAACCACCTCGCCGTATTCCTGAAAAACTTCTTTAATATCCTCTTCAGTTGCCTGAAAGGACAGGTTGCCAACGTAAATAGTCACAACAATCTCCGAGCAGAACACTAGGGGGCGGCTTCGCTTAAAAAATAAATGACGCTGCAACCAGCCATCTGTGAATTTTCAATGCAAAACCAGAATTTCTGAATATTATAGCGGAACTATTTTGGAACGCCAGTCTCTCAGGCATCTATGTCAGGCGTTCCCTTTGACACCGTATGATGTAAAAAATAGTGATCAGTCTTGTCCAATACCTGTGGGAGTAGTGGGAATGGATACCAAAGCATTCAAACGATCGCTGAATAGTTCTGAGAAGTATTATCGAAAAGGCTTTGGTCATGACACCGAAGTTGCGGGCCTGATGCAATCTGAGTACCAGAGCCATTTAATCCAGCAGATTCGAGACAATCATTTCCGGATCCGGAGAGGCGAGGTCACCATTCGTCTAGCAGAAGCCTTTGGATTTTGTTGGGGGGTTGAACGAGCCGTCGCTATGGCCTATGAGACCCGCACTCATTTTCCCGCGCAGCGCATCTGGATTACGAATGAGATCATTCACAACCCATCCGTCAACCAGCGCTTGCAAGAAATGCAGGTTGGTTTTATCCCTGTCGTGCAAGGCAGTAAAGACTTTTCTGGCGTCCAGCCAGGCGATGTCGTAATTTTGCCGGCTTTTGGTGCCAGCGTTCAAGAAATGCAACTCTTAAACGAGCTGGGCTGCACCATCGTAGACACCACCTGCCCTTGGGTTTCAAAGGTCTGGAACACAGTGGAAAAGCATAAAAAAGGCGACTACACCTCGATCATCCATGGCAAGTACAACCATGAAGAAACGATTGCCACCAGTTCCTTCGCAGGTAAGTATTTGATTGTGCTGAATCTGGAAGAGGCTGAACTAGTTGCCAGCTACATTTTGAATGGGGGCGATCGAGATCAATTTATGACGAAATTTAATCGTTCTTGTTCTGCCGGGTTTGATCCCGATCGAGACTTAGAACGGATTGGCATTGCCAACCAAACCACGATGCTGAAGGGCGAAACAGAACAGATTGGCAAATTACTGGAACGCACCATGATGCGCAAGTATGGCCCAGAACAACTCAATCAGCACTTTCTGAGCTTTAACACCATCTGTGATGCCACCCAGGAACGGCAGGATGCCATGTTTGAATTGGTAGACGAAACCCTGGATCTGATGATCGTGGTAGGAGGATACAACTCCTCCAATACCACCCATTTACAGGAGATTGCGATCGACCGGGGCATTCCCTCTTACCACATTGATTGTGCTGGTCGCATTGGCCCTGGTAATCGGATTCAACACAAACCGCTCAACCGTGACTTGGAAACCGTGGATCACTGGCTGCCAGATGGCCCCCTGACGATCGGCATTACCTCTGGAGCTTCTACCCCAGATAAAGTCGTAGAAGAAGTACTGGAAAAAATCTTTGAATTGAAGCCGGAAAAGATAGGTGTTTCCAGTTGAAGGGTGATTGATTTAGCCTCCATTATTCATGCCCCCTTCTAAAACTCTGGTGAACGATCCAGGTTAACCTGGATTATTCACGAACCCCTCAATTATTGACTGTCATTCCCGTGCAGCTTGTCCCCACCTACGAGTGGGGAACGGGAATCTAGATTGGGCAGCCTTTACCACAGTGGATTACCACCTACGCGCGAATGACGAACAGTTCAGTTACCTGATGAATAATGCAGGTTAGCAGACAAAAGTCAGGAAATCTCATTCAGATTTCTTGGGTTGAAATTTCAGCCCAAATTTTGACTTCTTTTTGATGGGGGCAGAGGGACTTGAACCCTCACGACCTTGCGGTCAACGGATTTTCATTCTCCCACAGCTTTCACTGTCATCTTCTCAGAGAAGACTTGAGAATCGGACTCTCCCTTTACCCACGCAGACTAATGACCTGCGCTAGGGTAGCTCCCGTCGAGTCTCTGCACCTTCCAAACCTGCCATGGTGAAGCAGTATCTGGCTTGGCTCAGGATTGCCCTATTCAGTCTTTCCAGAACCGAACGTAGGTTTCCCTGAATTTGAGAGCCGTCACTTGACAGATTTCTCCATCAAGGCTCAGTTTCCTAAGTCCGTAGCGTCTGCCATTCCGCCATGCCCCCAGGATTTTGAACGCGGTTTAACAATCAAGCTAAACAGAATTACCCAGAACCCTAATTTAGCCGACCTTAATCATAACGCGCACTTGTTTATTCCACCACTACACCCTACCATTTGCAAGCCCTCGATCGAAATTTATGACCGCAAGGGGGGAGGATCATAGAGAAATTGCAGGCCGTTACCTGACGAGAATCAATTACAGAAATTTCCCCCATCCCAGGTAAAATCTTACTAAGTGTATTGTTTGTCCATCGATTCTCCGGCACTTTTATGGAAGTTGCATTGCTTTATCTGGTTCTGGCTGGTGCTTACCTGGTGGGTGTCCCACTCCTGATTTATTTCTACCTGCAGGCCCGCTGGTATGTCGCTAGTTCCTTTGAGCGGGGCTTCATGTATTTTTTGGTATTTTTCTTCTTTCCGGGTTTATTGTTGTTAGCGCCCTTTCTTAATTTACGGCCCAAGCGACGGGCGATTTCTGGTTAGATCACTATCAGGGGGTGACCAACTTTGCCATGCGACGCATTGATGTAATTGGTATTACCCTAGCCATGTTTTTGGCTGGTGGCTTGATTTATGTGCTGTTGAATGCAGGGGGGCTGGATAGGTTCACTGCTGGCCTATGGGCCCAGGCCATTTTAGTATTTGGCCTATTGGGCTGGGTTGGCACCTACGCTTACCGTGCTGCCACCCAAACCATGACTTACAGTCAACAACGTCGCGAATACGAAGAAGCGATGTTGCAAAAGCGTTTGCAGGAGTTGTCTCCTGAAGAATTAGCCAGTCTGCAAGCTCAGTTAGAGCAAGATTCAGAACCAGCAGACCTGCCTCAATCTCCTGCAACAGAAGAAGGCTAGACAGACTAGCGGCCTGTCCCCGATTGACTGTACGCTATACTCCTGTCCTGTTGTATACCTCTGCTGGAATGGCTTCTGTCTCTGAACGGTTTGAATATCTCCGCTCCCATGCTCGTTGCGCCCTGATTCCGTTTATTACGGCTGGTGATCCGGATCTGGAGACAACGGCAGATGCGCTGCGGGTTTTAGATCGGAGTGGCGCTGACATCATTGAGTTGGGGGTGCCCTACTCTGACCCCCTGGCCGATGGGCCAGTGATCCAAGCCGCCGCTACCCGTGCTTTACAGCGGGGCACCCGATTAGAAAATGTGTTAGACCTGGTGCGATCGGTTGGCCCCACCATTCAGGCACCCATCATTTTATTTACCTACTACAATCCTATTTTGCATCGGGGGGTCGAGGCTTTTTTGCAAGCAATTGCTGCCGCTGGCGTCAAAGGGCTAGTTGTACCCGATTTGCCCCTAGAGGAGGCCGAAACCCTGTTGCAACCAGCGGCCCAGCATGGCATTGAAGTAGTTTTGCTGGTAGCGCCCACCAGCCCTAAAGAGCGAATTATGGCGATCGCTCAAAAGTCCCAGGGCTTTATTTATCTGGTGAGTGTAACCGGGGTAACAGGGGTGCGTTCCCAACTACAAACCCGTGTTAAAGACTTGGTGTTAGAGCTTCGTACCGTAACGGATAAACCGATCGGGGTGGGGTTTGGCATTTCTCAACCAGAACAAGCACGCCAGGTGGTAGATTGGGGCGCAGATGCCGTGATTGTGGGAAGCGCAGTGGTGAAACGACTGGCAGAAGCCCCTCCCAAACCAGCTCTTGCTGCAATTGAGAGCTTTTGTCGCAGTTTAAGGGTAGCGATCGACCATCCCTAAAATCAGCAATGCCTCCCTGGTCGGTTATTTTTTTTTAAGGCTCTGATTGTGGTAGATCGCTATCTGCTGTTTTACAAACCCTACAACGTTCTGTGCCAGTTCACCGATTCAGATGCCACGGTTCAGTTGCGGCAAACCTTAAAGCAGTATATTCCGGTGCCAGGGGTCTACCCCGTAGGGCGATTAGACCAGGACAGCGAAGGGCTCTTGCTCCTTACCAGTAATGGTGCCTTACAGCATCGCTTGAGTCATCCCAGGTTTCACCATCCCCGCACTTATTGGGTTCAGGTAGAAGGTGTGCCCCAGAAGTCTGATTTAGAAACCTTAGGAAGAGGCGTTTTGATTCAGGGCTATCGAACTCGCCCAGCCCAGGTAAAACGTTTAGATCCGGAGCCTGAATTGCCACCCCGTCATCCCCCAATCCGGTTTCGCAAAACCGTACCCACCTCCTGGTTAGAGTTAACCTTGACCGAAGGCCGTAATCGTCAGGTAAGACGGATGACAGCAGCAATCGGCTTTCCGACTCTGCGTTTGATTCGGGTGCAAATCGGGGAGTTATGTTTACTAGGGTTACAGCCCGGTGATTGGCGCGACCTGACGTCGACCGAACTGAAAGCACTCCTGTCTGGTTGAAAGTCTACTAAGACAAAAAGTCCTTCAGGCCATAAATAACCTGATCCTGTTGAGCCTGAGACAGTTCTGGAAACATGGGGAGGGATAGTACTTCTTGAGCCGCTCGTTCTGTCACAGGGAAGGAACCAGGCCCGTAGCCCAAATGGTGGTAAACCGGCTGCAAATGGAGCGGTAGGGGATAGTAGATCATGGAAAGTACTTGATTTTCCTGCAGGTGTTGCTTCAGAGCATCTCGGTTTTCTGCAGTTCCATTGGCGCTGCTAACCCGAATAGTGTATTGGTTCCAGACACTCTCACCGCCGACTGGTTTTCCAGGTAAGACCAGGTTTGTCAGTGGGCTGAGTAGTTGATCGTAGCGTTGAGCGATCGCTCGTCGTTGGGTATTCCATCGATCTAGATGCTTTAACTTAATTTGTAAAATGGCTGCCTGTACCGCATCCAGGCGGCTGTTCACCCCCAACATTTCGTAGTAATAGCCGCTTTCTCGCCCATGATCCCGCAATTTGCGAATGGCTGCGGCGATCGCAGGATCGTCGGTGGTAATCGCTCCTCCATCCCCGCAAGCTCCTAAATTTTTAGTCGGGTAGAAACTAAAGCAACCAATATGTCCAATACTGCCGACCCGACGGTTATTCCACAATGCTCCCGTGGCCTGGGCACAGTCTTCTATTACAGCTAACTGATGAGCCTCTGCGATCGCCATCAGGCTGGTCATATCCACCGGATGCCCAAACAGGTGTACAGGAATAATGGCTCGTGTCCGCTCGGTAACAGCGGCGGCTACCTGGTCTAAGTCTAGATTGAAGGTTTGAGGGTCAATATCGACAAAAACAGGCGTTGCCCCCACCGCCGTAATCACCTCAGCCGTCGCAATGAAGGTAAATGGGGTAGTAATTACTTCATCGCCCGACCCAATTTTGAGTGCCCGCAGCCCCAGATAGAGGGCATCTGTTCCCGAATTACAGGCAATACACTCGCTGCTGCCAATGTAGTCGGCGAAAGCGGCTTCAAACCCTGCCACAGGTGGCCCACCAATATAGCGGCCCGAAGCCAGTATTTCTAGCGCAGCCCCGTTAATGGCAGAACCAATTTCCCTGTATTGCTCAGATACATCAAAAGGAGGGATGATAGTCACAGGTTTTACCGCAGTTGTACTCATTTAATAGAATCAAATTTTGACCTGAAATGGAAGGAACCCCCGGAATCGCAGACCCGATGCAACTGTTATGGGCGATCGGGCTGGTCGTACTGGCGATCGCCCTCTCCGTTTGGCAAAAAGTTGGCCTGGAGTGGAATCTTGCCGTTGCTGCCGGCCGTACCATCCTGCAATTGTTTGTGGTTGGTTACATTTTGGCGGCGGTATTTGCTCTGCGCAACCCCTGGCTCGTGTTGGGGGTGTTGGGGGTGATGTTAGGGATTGCCACCATCGTTGCCCGTAACCGAATTAGCCAGAAAGTCCCCCAACTGCTGCCCTGGGTAGGCGGTTCCATCCTCGTCAGCACCGTGTTTACCCTCAGCTATACGCTGTTTTTAATCATTCAACCTGAGGTCTGGTACGAGCCGCAGTTCCTGATTCCTTTAGCGGGGATTGTGTTGGGCAACGCCATGAATGGAGCAGCTCTCTCTGGTGAGCGATTAGTGAGCAGCTTAAATGCCAGCCAACTTGAAATTGAAACCCATTTGAGTTTGGGTGCGACGCCCCAACAGGCGGTCAGTCAATACCGCAAAGATGCGATCAAAGCGGGCTTAATTCCCACCCTCAATACCATGATGGTCGTCGGGATTGTCACCCTTCCTGGGATCATGACGGGGCAACTGTTGGGCGGGGCAGATCCACTCCAGGCCGCAGCCTATCAGATGTTGATTATGTTTATGCTGGCTTTTGCCACTCTGGTGACAACGATTTTGGTCAGTTGGGGCATCTGCCGTCAATTTTTTAACCAGACAGGGCAATTGACACTCTGGTGAATCGGGATGTGGCAGGTGTTACATAATCAATCCTGCATGTTTGTTAGGATACATTTGACTTGCTGAATCAGTTAGCAATTGGTGTGAAGAGTGTTTGAACAAATGAAAATATCCCGGCAGGTCTGGTTAACAAAGCCCGCTTGTTTAAGTGCAGCTTTAGTGCTGTCGAGTCTGGCGGCAGTTGCGCTGCCGGCGGCGGCAGAGTCCCAATTAACAGAATTAAATTCCGAAATAGCGGGAGGCGATCGCCCCCTTTTAGCTGTTTCAGAGGTACAAGAATCTGGCGAAACTGAAATGGATCAGGTGACCTCTGTATCCCAACTTACAGATGTCAAGCCAACCGATTGGGCATTTCAGGCCTTGCAGTCTCTGGTCGAGCGTTATGGCTGCATTGTGGGCTATCCCGATAAAACATTCCGGGGTAACCGGGCCCTGACCCGCTATGAGTTTGCGGCTGGCCTCAATGCCTGTATGGATCGGATCAATGAGCTAATTGCCGCCAGCACCGCTGATCTGGTTAAGAAAGAAGACTTACTGGCGGTGCAACGCTTGCAAGAAGAATTTGCCGCTGAGTTGGCCGCCTTGCGCGGTCGGATTGACGCTCTCGACATTCGCACGGCCACTCTAGAAAAGCAACAGTTTTCTACCACAACCAAGCTGAGTGGTTTGGGCTGGTTTAACCTGTCAGGTGCCACCAGCGGCAATAGTAATGTGCGCTATGAAGCAAAACCTGGTGCCCCAGTGACTGCTCGCTTCGCCGGTGCCCGGGATGCAGCGGGTGACCCCATTGTGCTGACCACTAATAGTGCCCAGCCCACCTTCAGCTACCTAACCTGGCTCACCTTCAATACCTCCTTCACCGGCAAAGACCAGCTTGTCACCCAACTGGCCGCTGGAAATGGGGTTTCTCCCGCTAACCAGTTTGCCTCTGCCGGGTTCTTTAATGCCTTTGGGGTTCCTTTCACTGATCAAACCGCAGAGTCTAACAATGGCAGCAGCGGGGTTGTCATTCACGATTTGTTCTACAGCTTTCCGATTGGGGATGCCATTAAAGTTTCTGTGGGGCCACGGGTTAACTGGTATCGCTATTTTGACTTTAACCGCTTTACCTTTTTCTTAACCGGGGCGGGTAGTTTTGACTCGATTGGCAGCACCCAGACCAATACAATCGACCGGGGCTCAGGGGTTGTGCTGGAATGGAACATCAACAAGATGTTGCGGTTTGCAGCGGCCTACCTGGGGGAAAATACAGAATTTTTGCCCTTTCAAGCTGGCTTTAACACCTCCAGTAATCCAGAATTTGGTCTGTTTGGCGGCACGAATACCACCACCGCAGAGTTGACCTTCTCACCCACCTCAACCTTAAATTTGCGGTTGATGTATAACTACTCTCGGATCCAGGCCTACGGTGGTCAGCTGGGGGGGGCGATCGGTGAGCCCATTCCCTACGGTTATCTCGATGCTGGCCCCGGCTTTTCGGTCTATGACCCGGCCACTGGCGAAGTTAGCTCTGGGGGCTTAAAGTATGGTGCGGCCAATACCTTTGCCTTTAACTTTGACTGGTTGATTACATCTGGATTCGGCATTTTTGGCCGTTATTCTTGGGCTTCAACTCGACTGGAGCCGATCGATGAAAATGTTAATGTGCAGTCATTCCAGGTGGGGTTAGGCTTCCCTGACCTGTTTAAAAAAGGGGCGCAGGCTGTATTGACCTTCTTGATGCCGATGGATATCTTACAGGGGCGGCAGTACTACGCATCCGGTGGCGGCAATGGGGGCACCATGTATGAGCTTGAAGCCAACTACTACTACCCCCTGACCGACAACATTGCTCTGGTGCCGTCGTTTTACGCTATCTTTAATGCCAATAACTTCGATAACAACCCCAACATCTATGTCGGTAATTTGAGAGCCCAGTTTAGTTTCTAAGCTGAGTTTTTATGACCCGCATGGGGCAGGATGGCAAACTCCCCATCCTGCTTGTGAGGGATTGAGGTCACTCTATTCTGAGTCAATCCAAGCTTGATAGTCACTTTCCTGCAAGGGGGGCTGTTGAGTGGCGATCGCTCCCTATAATGTAAAGGAGTTTAACTAAATCCATACCGCCAGCCACTGCAGGGGAGAGTCTTTGTCTATGGCAATGATTGAAACCAAAACTGAACCCATGATACTCAATATGGGGCCGCAACATCCCTCTATGCATGGGGTGTTGCGGTTAATCGTTACCCTGGACGGGGAGAATGTGATTGACTGTGAGCCTGTGATTGGCTATCTCCACCGGGGTATGGAAAAAATTGCTGAAAGCCGAACCAATATTATGTTTGTGCCCTATGTCAGCCGCTGGGATTATGCGGCGGGCATGTTTAATGAGGCCATTACGGTCAATGCGCCTGAGAAACTGGCTGGTATTGCAGTACCCAAACGAGCCAGCTACATTCGGGTGATCATGCTGGAGTTAAACCGGATCGCCAACCATCTGTTGTGGTTTGGCCCATTTTTAGCTGACGTGGGTGCCCAAACCCCCTTCTTTTACCAGTTCCGCGAACGGGAACTGATTTATGACCTGTGGGAAGCAGCGACAGGTTACCGCATGGTCAATAACAACTACTGGCGGGTTGGGGGCGTCGCTGCTGACCTGCCCTACGGTTGGGTCGATAAGTGTGCAGATTTTTGTGACCACTTCTTGCCCAAGGTCGATGAGTACGAGCGCCTGGTAACCGACAACCCCATCTTTCGGCGGCGGGTGGAGGGCATTGGCACCATTTCCCGTGAAGAAGCCATTAATTGGAGCCTATCTGGCCCAATGTTGCGCGGTTCTGGCGTCAAGTGGGATTTGCGCAAGGTAGACCACTATGAATGCTACGACGACTTTGATTGGGATGTGGCCTGGGCTACGGAAGGGGATGCTTTTGCCCGCTACCGGGTGCGGATGCAAGAAATGCGGGAGTCGGTAAAGATCATCCGGCAAGCCCTTAAGGGCCTACCAGGTGGCCCTTACGAAAACCTGGAGGCTAAGCGCATAGCCGCTGGCCCCAAATCAGAGTGGGATGGGTTTGACTACCAATATTTGGGTAAAAAGCTGGCTCCTACCTGGAAGATCCCGGCGGGTGAGCATTACGTCCGCCTGGAGAGTGGCAAGGGTGAGTTGGGGGTTTACATTCAGGGTAATGATACGGTCTTCCCCTGGCGCTTTAAGGTGCGGGCGGCTGATTTTAATAATCTGCAAATACTACCCCATTTGCTCAAGGGCATGAAAGTAGCAGATGTTGTGGCGATTCTGGGCAGCATTGATGTGATTATGGGATCCGTTGATCGCTAGGCGGTTTTAGCTTACTCGGCGGGAAGCCCCGCACTGTAGACGCAAATTGTGTTTACTCAAGAGCGGCTCAGTGACGGGATGAAAGCCGCATGAGGTATAATGAACTTAACTGGGGTTGGGCATCGCCTCACTATAAAACGCTCCAGTCCGGTTTCATCGTAAAACGACTTTCCGGTGGGAGAAGCCCACACCGTCCGCTTGCGGCGATGTTGGGAGTATGTCACGCCCTAGATCGCTCTAGCAACGCAACTCCACTCTGGCGACAGGTTTGTCGCCAGAGCCGTTTGGCAAAATGCTTGAGGAGCCAGTTGTAGACCTGGCTCAAAAACGTGCCTCTATGCAAACGATGCAGCTCTTCCCAGGCCGATCGCACCACGACTGGCTGCCAGCCATAGTTTGTGAAGAAGTCAGCCCCTGTTTCAGGGGCAAATAAAAGGGGAGTGGTGTTTTCTTGAGCAAAATATTGATTAAACAGCTTTAACTCCCAACTGGTTTGGGGATTGCGCAGCATGCTGGCTGAAATGAACTCTAACAGCCAGCCCTGAAAAGTAGGACAGCCATGTAGTTCCATCGCTATTTCACCCACGACTGTTTGACTCAAATAGGTCAGCAGCCCCTCTGTAATCACCAGTACAGAGCCAGAAGTTGCGTCAACAGTGCGAAATAAGGACTGCCGTTGCGATCGGTCTGTTAAATCCAAAGGCACCTGCTGCAGACGACAGACTGGTTGTTCCTGGCTTAATACCCGCTGTTTTTCAGCCAATACAGCAGCCTGATCTACCTCAATCCATCGTAAGGATTGGGGTAAGGATAATCGATAGGGACGGGTATCCAGCCCAGCCCCCAGGTTTAAAACCGTATCAACCTGCCCGGATTTGACACGCTCCAGAATTAGTTGATCCATCACATAGGTACGGACGGCGATGGCGTTGATGATCCGTCGGTCAGAGCCAAACACAGCCAGCAGCAATTTGCCTTGACCACCGGCCAGGGCACGGGCAAAGGGGTCCTGAAACAGGGCATCCGAACGCTGAGATTCTAATGCCCGATACATGGCGACCAGGTAAGCCGTTTCAGAAATATTGCCCATGCCATTGAGTCAGTTTTTTGAGGCGGTTAAACCGCGATCGCGGTCTTTTCTTCCTGGGTGGCCTTTCCTTTCTGCTGCTTTAAGTCAGCCAGTTGTTGCCACAATTGCTCCTTTACTTCATAGCGATAGGTAAAGAAGTGCTCACCCAACCCCAGGGTTGCCAGATATTCTTCTAGCAGACGGGGCTTGATCATGGCAATCACTGCCAGTTGCCACCAGAAACGGAAGCGAGTAGGCCGCACAACGCCCTGTTGCCAGAGCAAGGAACGGAACAGTTGCCACTGCTGCCAGTCTAATTGACGGTTTGATTTGCCGCGCCAGCCACCCATCATCATGAAATGGCGGAAGGTTCGTTTCAAGTAATTAACAGGATCATAGATTTCCCAAAAGGCATTGATATATTCTTCGGTAATCTCTTCCACTGGGCGAGTTGGCTCAAAGTTCATGATTGCGCCCTGATGGAAGGTGCCCATGCCATTCACCAGGCGGCCTTCCTGTTGCAGGCGGTTCCACATGGCGGTATTTTGCAGCGCTTGGAGTAGGCTAAACTGCCCCTGGGGAATGCCCGTCTCCATAATGAAATCTTTGATGCGTTGGCCCGCCTCCGGCTTCTCATTGTCAAAGCCCATGATGAAGCCGGACATGATTTGGAGCCCCATGCGGGTGATTTTATGGCAGGAGTCGATCAGAGATTGACGGGTATTTTGAACCTTATTAATGCCCATTAAGCTATCGGTATCTGGTGTCTCAATCCCCATAAACACTAGGACAAAGCCAGCCTTGACCATCAATTCAACCAGTTCCTCATCTTCCGCCAGATTAAGGGAAGCTTCCGTAATCAGCTTAAAGGGGTATTGGTGTTGCTCCATCCAGGGGATCAACTCTCGCAGAAACACCTTGGCATTGCGCTTATTGCCAATAAAGTTGTCATCCACAACAAAAATGTAGCGCCTCCAGCCCAGTTGATATAACGCCTCAAACTCAGTCAACATTTGCTCTGGGGTTTTGGTGCGAGGTTTGCGGCCATAGAGGTTAATGATGTCACAAAATTCGCATTGAAAGGGGCAACCGCGAGAAAACTGCACAGTAACCGCCAGATAGGCATCCAAATCGAGCAGGTCATAGCGAGCGATCGGTGTCATTGTCACATCCGGTTTTTCGCTGGCTCTAAAGATACCGCTTGGTTCACCCCGCTCCAGGGCTGCTAAAAACATGGGAATCGTCAGTTCTCCCTCATCCAAAATCAGGTAATCTGCTCCAGCCTCCTGGGCCACTTCTGGATAGGAGGTGGGATAAGGCCCGCCCACAGCCACTTTTTTACCCAGCCGCAGCCCCTTGGCAATTAATGCCTGAAAGTCCTGCTTTTGAATAATCATGGCAGAGATGATTACCAGGTCGCACCACTCCCAATCTGCATCCGTTTCAAGTCGGACATTGCGATCGACAAACCGAATTTCCCAATCCGACGGTAACAGGGCTGCCACAGTAATTAAACCTAAAGGCGGATTGGTCGATCGCAGGCCCGCTAGATCTAAAGTTTCTTGATAAGACCAAAAAGAGTTGGGCATCACAGGCCAGAGTAAAAGGGCTTTCATTAAAAGGCCTCCAAAGAGAAATTACAGACTATTTGATGCAGGAGCAACGCGGAGCGAATGCACTTTAAGCGGTAACTTTATACGGCTCAAGTCAACCTAATGGACTACAGTCAACGCCCTCCAAGGAAAGGGAGCTAAACCTTGCTTTTAGCACCGATGATGGTCATTGAAAACTGAAACTTTTTCAGTTTCATGAAGTTTACAACATTCAAATCATGGAAATGGAAGGGAATTTGACTCTTTTTAACATAAACATTTAAATGTAAATTAAATCCCTTGAATCAGAGGAAACAATAAATTAAAGGTATCTTTTGGCACAATAAGCTCTCAGAAATATCCCAGATAATACGTAAATTTAATCTGGATTGACTGATCAATGGATTGAAAAAATTGACAAACTTACCGAAAAGGGGAGAGTTTGAGAGGGGATTGCTACAGGTTGGAATGCCGCCAGCACGTTAAATTTCGGAAGAGAACGATTGGCTGGGAAACAAAAAGCAAAGCGGTAGCGAAAGCGCTCTAAGCAGCTAGGCCAACCAAGCGGTGGCGAAAGCAAAGCAAATTTTTGAGTATGGTCGGGCAGACCGGAATTTATGCCTGGAAAGCGATCCTTAAGTGGGAGCCTAGATGTGGCTACCACTTAAGGCGGGACAAAAAGGAACGCAGTTCCTTTGATATGCCAGAATCAAAGGAACTGCCGTTCTCCCAAAAACAGCTTGTGACATGCCAATTCAATTAGACTCTTTTGGCCTGGGAACGGGACTGATAAAACACAGGAGAGCCGAAGTTGGAGACAAAATGACAAGTCCAATAGGAGCGCCAGAAGCTTTTCCAGATCGATTCATCAGAAAAACGGTAGTAATCTCCTAGAATTGGCTTAATGGCCGCTGTCGCTGTTTTGAGGTGGTAGTGGGGCATATTGATGAAAATATGATGGGCCACGTGAGTCCCTATGTCGTGATGAATCGGATTAATAAAGCCGTAATCCCGGTCAATGGTAGACAGGGCTCCTTTCAAAAAATACCAGTTGTCCCCGCGATACCAGGGAATATCGGCTTCGGTATGGTGTAAAAATGTCACCAAGTCTAGCCAAATCACGAAGATGACATAGGGGACGAGATAAAACTTCAGCAAAAATAACCCACCAAACTTAAGGGTTAAATATCCCAGAAAGGCCATCATAGCCAGACAACAGAGGGAACTAGTCAACACACTTGTTTTCTCAGAGGGGCGGAATAGGGAGCTATTGGGCAGAAAATGAGAACCTTCCCGGTTGGGAGACCGCTTAAAAAGATAAAGAGGATAGGCCAACAGGGGGAGGTAGAAACGAAAAAGCTTTTCATACCAGGTCATTTCTGCATACTTCGTTTCTGTTACCGGATACCAACTTTCATCGGTGTCAATATTGCCGGTGTTGGCGTGATGGGTGCGGTGGCTAATGCGCCAACCATGGTAGGGAACGAGGATGGGGGTGTGGGACAAGTGGCCGATCAGGTTATTGAGCCATTTAGATTGGGAGAAGGAACCATGACCACAGTCATGGCCAACCACAAATAAAGCCCAAAACATTGTGCCCTGGGCAAACCAAAAAATCGGGTAAAAGTACCAGGAATCGAGGTAGGCGGCCAGGGCATACAAACCGGCAATGATGCCAATATCAGCAAAAAAATAGGCCAGGGATCGGCCAGCGGAGGGTTCAAAACATTCAACAGGAATTGCGGCTTTGAGATCTTGCAAAGTGAAGGGAAGTTCTTGTTCTGCAGAATCAGTTTTTGGGCCGGTCAAGGGTAGATTTTTGAGTTGCACAGAGTTAACAAACAAAAGTTTAGTCGAAAGAATCAGATAACCTTACTTACTGTACCGGGTTTGTTGAGTAAAAACCGCCCAAATTTTCGTTGTGCCTCATCAGAGTACAACTTGCTGGAGAGTCTCCCCGCCCCTACCACTCGCCCTAGACTAATCCGTTTTCGCGAGTCTTCCTCCAGGTGCCGAGGGATCACGGCTTAAATTGATACCCGCATCTAGTCCATTCTTATATTCTGAGCATTGGATCCTTGCCTACCCAAGATTTCCCAGATTGAATGACATCCCCATTTCTCACAGTATTTGTGACTTTATTTGTGACTCTCATCTGATTCGTAACAAATAAACCCAACTTGCCGATTGAATTGCATCATTTCTAGACTGCGATCGCCGTAAACCCCTTCAATTTGTTGCTGACAACAGGTAATGGCAAAGTCGTTGAGTTGCTCTGGCTTAAGACCATACAGATCATGAAAGACATCGGCTTGAACACGACAAAAGCGGGGACGATCGGCGTAGATCCGACATTCCCGTGTCAGAGGGTTGAAATGAATACACCAGCCATCCTCACCGACCAAACTAAGGTAGAAGGTCAATTCTGCTGGGGTTAAATAGCTCGCGAGATCGGGGCGGTCTGCCGGGTCGAGATGGCAGCAGGCACCACAGTATTTGACACATTGCCAGGTGGCCATTGCGGTATATTAAAGGATCATGCCTCTTAAAGCCTAGCAATTCCTGGCCAGGAAAAGTAGACGGACGTGTATATCAACGGTTGTATAGTTTTATTAACTTTCTTAAAAGTGTTGCCGTAGGCCAGTAAGATACTAATTTAGTTACGGCAGTTTGAGACTCTAGTTTGGAGGCGAAATGGAGGCGATTGGAAATTTCTTTGGCAACATCAATTTTGAACTGATTGCCCAACTTCTGATGTTAGCCGCTGTAGTAATTGCAGGCCCAGTTGTCATCTTTCTGCTAGCTGCCCGTGGCGGAGACCTTTAATCAGGATGTTGGGCGGGTTAGGGTTCCTCGGTTAATTCTGTAGAACGCTCAAGACATGAGAGATAGCATGAGCCTGACTTTTGTCAGGCTTTTTCTTTGGAGACAAGATGTGCTCACGTCACACGTTGGCATTACTGACGCTGAAATTCAGCTCTGTTGTGAGCCATTCATCAAACAGTCGGTTCTGGATTTCTTGATAGCGTTCAGGCGTTAGCACCGTTGGAATAAATTCTTCAACCATCAGCAGGTGGCTGCTTTGATCGATGTCGAGGGGGCCAATCACTTCTCCTGGTTCTGAGCCAAATACAATCGCCGATATGTCTGGTTTCAGGCTCCAACGATAAAATAGCCCTTCGTAACCACAGGTATGTCGGCGTTTTTGATCGATATCATATAAGTGCGCCGCTTCATAAAAGCTGATCTCATCTTCCTGAATGGCATAGGAGATTTCTTGGGCCAGCTTTGGGTAGGGAACCACAATCCGATAGAGCAATACCTGATCAAAGTCCAATTTTCGTTCTGCAAAAAACTTTTCGATCGCTTCTTTGGGAAATAGGTGTTTTGCCAATTTTTCGGCGCGCAGGTGGTCTCGAATACCCGCTTCCCAATCATCTGCGGTAATTAACTGGTCGGCCAGCCATGCGTAGGTATCTTTAATATGGAATAACCGTTTGGCATAGCGCAGGCGATCGGCTTCTGCCTGGATCTCTTCATCCGTAACTGCAAGGTTGTTTTCCTGAGCCACGCGATCGATAATCTGTTGACGGACAACTTGGGTACAGACATCCTTTAAACCCAATTCTTTTTTCAGACGGAAGAGAATATCATCTTCCTGGATGTCGATCCCTCTCCAATGAATCATAGTGCGCTCATCTCCCAAACGAATCCGGACTATAAACTCATTTCACTAACAGCACTTTATAAAATAAAGCTATCAGCCTATAGTCCACAGGGAGCTATTCTGTCTTTTATTCTTAGTATCAGGAAACAAATAACCTGTAAGACTTGACATCATTTCCTGTTTTAAGCGCCCTGAGGGGCTAGACCCAAAGGCTAAAGATGAAAATTTCAGGTTATTAAATCTTCATTCCTCCACGGAAGACATCAATCATTTGTAGCCGATTTGTCAGAAATCACCAAAAAATGATTGAAACAGAAGGGCCATCAGGATATTTTGTGTGATCCTGCCTCGCCCACTTGAAGCACCCCATAAACCCAGACTAGAGCGAGATGACATGCGGGCTGTTGGTGTATTAATAACAACCATTAGTGGCATAGAGAAACTGTAGGAAATAGCGGTATTACCACTTAAGCTTCCACTGCCATAGTTAATGATGGCAGCAGAGGAAGTTGTAAGATTATGTAGTGATTGAGAAAAGGGCGACCCAAAAGATGGGCCCATCCACCCGCCTATTGCATCAGAGGCATGTGAAACCTCTTCTACGTGATCAATTTCAGAGATAATCATTAGGAATCCTCCGAGATACCGCCGCATTTACCTGCTTAGGGGTCGGTTTTACACCCACCTCCGCAAAAAAGGAGATCAACAAAATCGAGACATACTGGTAAGTAAAAATGTTAGAAGTCAGGAGATCAGGAGTCAGCCAAACTACTGGATTCTAAACTTTGGATTCTGACCTTTGTCCCGACAAAATATCCTACTTTACATTAGCAGCCGTAAAGAATATACAAAGTTGAATAGCCCTAACTTTATTCCTTAATCATTTGAAGTATCCGCTTAGAGTCGGACAGGTTATCCCCAAAGAAAGTAGGAATGAGAGGATACAGAAAAGAACTGTGTTCCTTTTTGTCCCGCTTTGCGTTGGTAGCCATCCTCTGGACGAAGTCATGATTCTATAGAAACAAAAGTAACGACTATTCAACTCTGAATCCAGACGTTTAACGAACGCCTCCTCCTGCGTTAGTAGACACTCCAATAATGGGGTTCCCAACTGCAATGGCTGCAGCTATAGCTCCAGCTGCTACCCCACCCACTTGACCATCGACTGTTGCTACGTACCCATCCTTGCTTACAGTGTAGGTAGCACTATAGCCTGAGGAATGGTCAGTATAGCGGCTTGTCGCATAGTCGGCTAAGTAACTGACTCCACCGATTAGCTGACCTGCATTAGGAACTGCGGTCTCAAACCAAAAATTTAGATCCTTCATTGTGATTTGGCTCATATTTCCTCCAAGGCTGAGAATTGCTGAGAGCCTCTCCCACAATTTTGATTGAGCTACTCTCAGCAATTTATTAGCTATCTAAACTCAGTCTTTTATGAATGACTAAGTTTTGCTCAGCTAGTACTTTTTAAGCAGCAACCGAACTAGATCCGGAGAGTGAACCAGCGACGGAGAACAGTCCTCTGGCTGCAAAAGTTTCAGTGAAGGTATCGGTTTCAGCATAGAAAATGCCTAC
>JBJTUO010000073.1:0-12418 GCA_046080785.1 Leptolyngbyaceae cyanobacterium
GTTCAGGGGGTCACGAGAGAATGAAGGTTTCAGGTCTTGGAATAGCTTGCCTGGGCCTAATTGAGCCTGATTTTCGTCGGTCCGAGGTTTCAGCGACGGCTGAAACCTGCGAGGTTCGTCCCCCCCCTGAACGGTTACCAAAGGTCTTTAGCAACCGGAAATTAAATACACACCTAGAAACCAAAAGCAACCTGCGGGATGTAAGATAAAACTATAAATAAATCACATATAGCGGAATTCATAATGATGAGAACACTCGTAAACGACAAAACCCTTGCCAGACAGAGCTTTCGTATCTCTAAGGAGCGCACCTCAATGAAACCCGCTATATAAATCATCCTTTGAAACTCAGTGGATATCACGGAGAAAGCATGAATACGCTAAAACGCAATCATAGAAGCGTGATCGCCTTAACAGCTTTGGCAGTAGCAGTTACTTTTAGAGCACTAAACTTGCCAGCCCATGCAGACCAGGCACCAGAGATCCGTTGGTTTTTCCTCAGTGACGACAATCGCCCAGAACAAATAAGCTGCACCATGACTTTTGACGGGGAAAGATTTCCTTGTCAATCAGCAGCGGTTGGCAGACAGGGGGGGGAGGTAATATGGTTTGTTGTTTCTCAGGTTGATAGACCCGGCATCTCCACCAACTCTTTGCAATTCATTACAGGGCGACAAGGGGTAGACGTTGCTAACCGCCGCCTGGAATTCCAAATAATTGGAGCCATTTTCTCTGGCCCTGGGGGATCTAATACAAGGACTTTTGAGAATGGCAGTGGTCGCTGCATACTCGATGTCAGTGACCCCCACTACGGAATCGTATATCAGTCCTGCACCTTTACGCTGACAAATAGTGGACAAACCATTTCATCGGAAGCAAGCTACATCAGTATAAAGGGGGACTTTGGGCCAGACTAATGATTGAAGCAATGGCGGAAGATCCCAGTTATGATGGGGTATCTTGCATTGTTAGGAGAAACATTTTGTTTTGTTGAAATCTACGAGATAGTAGTGCGAGGAACAAAACTAATGAAGTATGGACAAGTGTAGACTATTAAAAAATTAACTTTCTGTGCTTTTATACTTGGGTATTTCTAGCATAACCAGCGCGTGCACTCGGAACGGAAATATAAGCTATCGGCTATGATGTAAAGTGAGCCGCCGTCCGGTGACGCGCCAGCCGTTATGCGGCTTCAGGATATTTGTGGGGGCACAGCCGCGAGGTTATCTGTAGGAAACGATCACCCTCTACTCATACCCGACAGTTTCGCATCAGAGCAGTGAAGCCCGCTTGGGCAAAGTGCTTGTCGTAAGCGAGTGCTTCTGCGATTTCATTTTCTTCCATAATGTTGAAGGAAACGCAATCTGTATGGCTCCACTGCTTGTCTTTGCGTTGGGTATAGAGGTTGAATGCTTTCTCAAACTGCTGGCTGGTTTGAGGAATGATGGTGTTGTTGGGGTGAGAACGCAAATCTCGAATCAAATCAGATGCAACATCTCGTAAATATTCACCCCGTTTTGAGAAATCATTTAACACTTCTGTCAGCACCATTTCACTGGTGACAATATGGGCTGGCTGCAAAGCCTGCGCCAGATTAATCGCTTTTTGATGCAAGTTGTCACCGGGGTTTAACAATGCAACCCAATAGCCCGTATCTGCAAAAATGAACCTCACGAATCGTCCCTTAATCCCTGGTAATAATCGAATCTCTGTGACAAGTCAGATGGCACTTTTGCCCATTCCTCGTCAGGTACTTTAGCGGAAATTCGAGCAGCCAGTTCCCAAATGGGGATTGCATTCGGATCATATTTTATATCTTTCAGGGAAATTTTATTGGGGCTGGATTCATCTGGAGCTGGAGCAGTTGGTTTATTAGCAATCAGGCTTTCAAGCCTGGTAATTGCGTCTTGCTCATTGCGCCAAGCCTTATCCCGTAGCTGATTGGCTTTGAGAACGAGATTGCCAATTTCATCTCTGATCGTGGGTTCAGGGAGTGGAATTAGAACAGAGGAAAACATCTCTTTGTCAACCTCAAGAATCACTGAGCCATAGGAGTTACGAGTGATTAAACAATATCCATAGTCAGACGCTAGCCAAGCATAGAGATAACCTGCATTCATGCCTTCTGCGGCTAAAAATCGGGTCGCATGTTCACTAGCAGTCCATCTTGCCATGTAGGTAGGAATGATCTGCACTCGTCCAATTGTGCCAGAGCGAGTCACCGCAATCATGTTTTCTTGTAGTTGAATTTCAGGCAGATCCTTAGTGTGAGCCCCTTTAGCCAAACGCTTAATATCGACTGGATCGACTTGAAAGATCTGCTTACTACTGAGTAAGGGAATCCCGCCCCTTTCAACGTAGGTTCGTTTACGGAATTTAGTAATCGGTCGAATCTCTTGAGTAACTCTTGAATCGCCTACTTTAGTTACTTGAACAGATAGTTCGCTCAACTGGTTTTCAGCCGCGATCGCCACCGGATCATGAAAACTACCCTCTAACCGCCCCATTAGCTGGGAGGCTTTAATTTTGGCGATCGCAGAAGCATTTCCAGTTGGAGCAATGTCCTTCAAATAAGGCAAGTTCAATCGCTCATGCAGTAACCGATCCGCTTCATTTAAAAGCTGATTTGCTTCATCGCGCAGTTCGCCTGCTTTGCACATTAAACGACCGATCGCAATCCGACGAATCGGCGGCAAATCAGGAATCAAAACTCGCTTAAGATGCTCTAGCTCGATATGAACGATTACTGAACCGTAAGTGGCTTGAGTCAGTTGAGGGCGACCATAACGACTACGCAAGAAAGCAGCAATAAAACCTGCTACGTCAGGATCATTGGCACTTAAGCGGATCACATCTTCTGAAACAGCTTTTCCGGTGAAAGCATCATTAGCTAGTGCAACATTTCCTATTGTGCCGGAGCGCGAAATTAGTACATCCCATTTTTGAACTGCTAGGGTGCCTAATTTTTTGGTGTATTTACGACTTAAGTACCGATCAGTTTCGGGTCGCAAGCTAATGATGTCTGAACTAGACAAAAATGGTATACCTTTCTCAGGCTTCACATAGATTCGTTTGAATCGGAAGGCATTATGAGCTTCCTGGCAAAGCCCCCCTTCGCCATAGAGCGGAATGAGTTGTAACCCACTGTTTTTCAAAGCAGTTACCGCATTATGGGCTTCAATGCTAAAGGCAGAGGCTTCCAGGCGCACACCAGCGTTCAAGATCTCGCTGAGTTTGATCGTCGTTGAGAGTTTCTCAGACTCATCGGGAGGCGAGATCGGCGTATATTCCGGTTGAAAGGCGTAGTTTACCATCCCAGTACCACCTGCTTTTTCCAGTCGATAAACTCGTTGGCTACCTGCTCGGTATCATCATCTTCCCGCTTCTGGCGAGGTAAAGGTCTAACGGTGCCGTCTCCAGTTGCCGTGCGCTCAAGTAAAGGAATCGTCTCTTGATCTTCAGGTGGGTACAGTATCTCTTCCCCTTCCTCATTGCGTCTGTAGATGGTGTTACCTCGCTTATCATGCCCAACCGCCTTCACCTGCGCCATAAAGATTTCATAGTCGGGCATGGTTCCCCGATTAATTTCTTCTTCTGTTTTCTTCTGAAGAATCAGGACTGAGGTTTGGGTGCCATTGCGGGGCTGAAAGGTATCGGGATGCAGGTCAATGGATGCAACAATGCGGCAATGCTTAATGATCCAATATCGGACGTAGAGCAAGCCAGGTGCGCCCAAAATCGCATCCGGTAGAACAATGCCCATGCGTCCATCCGGCTTAAGGAATTGCCAACACCGCTCAATGAACAAAATTTCCGGAGGAGCAGAAGTTTGAAGCTGATCCGTGGGTTCCCAGCCTGTTTCTGTTTCTTTCCAGACATGCCCCAATTGGTATTGTTTTAAGGTTTCCTCATCTTTAATGGGTAATTTAGAGCCAAACGGCGGGTTGGTCGCAATCAAATCAAAATGAGCTAAAGACTCTTCATTCCGCAAACTTGCTGGATCAATATCCAAAGCCTCAGCGAATTGCTTCTTGAAACTCTCCTCCCATTGATGAGGATGAAGTAAGGAATCTTGCCTGAAAATGTTTCCAGAACCGTCGTTATTCATCACCATATTCATTTTGGTGGCTTTGACGAGATCCGGGTTAATATCAATTCCAAAAAAGTTCTTTTTAGCAGTTGTTCTAATGCTGTCATTTAAAGCATCTCGCCAGACCCCAGATTCTTCAGCGACTCGCCCTACATGCTTCTTGGTCTGTTGCTTCAGCCTTTCAATGACCTCATTCATTGCGATCACTAAGAAGCCGCCTGTCCCACAGGATTGATCCAAAATTTTATCTGTTACTTTGGGTTCAAGCATTCTGATCGTCATCTTTTGGATATTTCGAGGCGTGAAGAATTCACCCCGATCGCCCCTCAAATTTGCCCCGACCAGTTCCTCATAGGCTTTTCCTTTGACATCAATATTTGTGCTCAGAAAGCTATATCGCTGAAGCTCACCCACAATGTAAGCAAGCGATCGAGGCTGGAGCTTGATCTCGTCATTCGCATCAAAAATTGCTGGATACTGCTTTTTAACAGCTTTGAAAATCTTATTGATTCGATTAAAGACCGTTAGTCGACCGTCATTGCTCTTTTTCTCTTTTGCAGTCGCATAAAACTCCAGGGGATTGGGAAAGTTTCTCTCATCATAAATTTTGCAAAAGATAACTTTCAATAATTCAAAGAAAGCAGTCTGCTTTTGTAATCCATCTGTGACGTAGATGTGATCATGGCAAATCTTGAAAGAAAAGAGTAAGTTGTCTCCAACTGCATTCTTTAGTGATTCACGAGTAGGGCGATCGACTTCCTCAATATTTCCGTCTTTGGACGGAATATCATTAGGCTCTTCATACTCAATCCCCTCCTCTGTCCTTATCCGGCGCAAGACAGTCTTTTTCTTACCATTTGTCCACATCCCCCACTCAGAGTTATCACAAGCAGCCATGTAAGACCTAAGCTGCTCAACTCCGTCTTTACTGGCTGAGGGTGGTACTGAGTCTTTTTTGCATTCGATAATGATCCAAATATTTTCCTGATTGTGCTGATCCCCTTCACGGAAAATAGCCAGATCTACGCGAACCGTCTTACTACCCTGTTTGATGGGATACTCAACTTCAATCTGTTCCGGCAAATAGCCCAATTCCAGCACTAATCGACGCTCGATGTTCTGGCGAACATATTCTTCGGGCGTATCATTACGTGTTTTCTGGTCTATGAAGTCACAGACCTTGCCGTCTGGAAGTGTCGCCAAAAGCTTGGACATTGCCCTTACACCACAGCCTCAGAAAATTTACCTTCTTTAATGTTTTACCAGTAAATGATCTGCTATGATCAATTGCTTAATTTTAAATTTACAGGCTGTAAGGACTGATAGCGGGTCAACCGTTGACCGTCAACGAGGCTATTGAAGATAGGTGGGGTCAACCCCTATTTGCAGGCGTGAGCGTGTCTGTCAGGTAGCGTCAGCCGCATAACAAGTCGTTGCAACGGAATTTTGAGAGCGGATTTGCATATTTTGGTTATGTCCCACAGACGATCGCCCTGCCAGCCCTTGATCGCAAACTTTTCCGTGACTTGCTGCACCTGTGGGGGTAGGGAATGGCGATCGCCCGCCATCTCCAATAGCCAATCCCGTGTCAGAAGGGTCTGGAGTGAATCGACTTGCTTGCTTCCTGCCATTTCTGCCTGCCCCGTTGTCGCACCTTGTTCTCTCATTTTAGGGATTGACAGGGATTTCCTGATCGGGCTACCTGCCTCTGTCAGTGGAAGCCCACGCCCCAAGGAAAGCACAGCACCGTTCAGATTGACCTGAAAGAGTTGTGATGAGGGATTTTCAGTCCATGTCAATGGACTTTTGCTGTGAGCCAGGAAATTGATTTCCTGGCGAGAAAGACTTGAAGCCAGCTTCTCCGACAGGCTGCCAGGCAATCTGGAAAAGGCAACCGGGATTCAAGCCAGCAAATGGGATATTGCAGTGAAGCAGGCGAATGAGAAAAAGCTAGTACGTTAGCCCTACAAGACGATCGGGAATCCTGGCGACCGACTTCTTATGGCTATGCATTGGCAGGTTGCCGGATGGAAATTGAGTTTCCGATCGCGAAACTGCTGGACTATGAAGCCCGGTGGCAGGTGTTGGACGAGGTCGGCAAGTGATCGAGAATTTACTCAGGTTTCGCTTTGGAGATTTAGATGACCAGCTCGTCAATGTAATTGAGCCTCTACTTAACCTTTCAGCAGATGAATATACACGCTTATTACTAACCGTTTCCCGCGAGGAGTTGATTGAGCGATTTGTTAATTTTGAATGCCCTTAAATGCAGTATTGGGAGAGCAGATGCCTTACATCACGAGCTTTGAGCGACTGGCAAGAATGGATTGGATCCGGCTCACCACCCCGATCGATGGGTAGACAATCAGAATGAGGTGAGACCCTTGCTGCAGAATTTGTTATGCTTCTGGGGACTCAGCACGATAGTATGATTTGTACTAAACTGCAGGTTCAGCAAATGGCATCTGACAAGGGCATCGATCGGCTCCTGGAGAAAGTACGGCGGCTGCGCCAGAGTGGCGAAACCTGGGAAGGGTCGAGTCGGCTGGGCCGAACCTGGATCACCCCACACAATCAGCCACCTTTTCGTCCTTACCTGATCCTGGTCGCTAATATGACTGGAGCTATTTTGCGCAGCCAGGTGATGGAGCAGGCCCCAACCCCTGACCAACTGTTTGAGCAACTCTTGAATGCCATGCTCCATCCAGCCCTGGGTTCTGGCAGGGCACGCCGTCCGAAGGTGATCAATCTGGATGATCCGGATTATGTCTCTGCGCTTACCCCCCGGCTGGCTGATTTAGAAGTACGCTGTCAACATCGCACCTCGCTGCCCTCGCTCCAGAATGCCCTGGCTTCCCTGGAAAGGAGTATGAATCGGGGAGAACCCATTCCCGGCCTGCTGACCATCCCCTCTGTGACTCCGCCCCTGGTGGGACATTTGTTCGAGCTGGCGGCTGATTTCTACCGTGCAACGCCCTGGCGCTGGTTGGATGATAACGATTCTATGGAAATCCGGTATCCGCTGGATGGATCTCCCCGCTATGCCGTCGTGATGGGGAGTGGTGGCGAGGTATTTGGTTTAGCCGTGTACGATACATTGGAAGACCTGCAGCTCGTCTTTGAACCGCAGCTTTCATCCCGACAGTTGATGAGAAGATCAACCTGGCTTGTTCTCTTTTTTGAAGAGGCTGTGGCAATGAGTTTTGATGATTTAGATGCGATGGCAAAGTATGGCTGGTCTATGCCAGGCGAGAGGGCTTATCCAGTTTTTGGCCGAACGACCAAAACCGGGGAGCTTGGTCTGCCGACCAAGGCAGATTTATTCTGGATGGAGGCTGCCCTGGCTGGCATCCTGACATATTTGCCTGAACATAAGCAAAATTTCTTGCGGCCAGTAGAAAAAACATTAACCGTCACAACGATTAGTGGAAAAACTCAGCTTCATCTAAAATTACCTGCATTCGAGCGGGAGTGGTAAATCGCTCAAGATACGCAGAGAAGCCATTTACAAGAAGCGTACCAAATTCAGCGAAAAATCTCTCACAATCCAGATAGGATTGCTCTCTAGGAAGTGTTGTTTCCAACTGAACTTTGGACTAATGGGGTGACAGGGGCGATCGCGTCCAGATAGGCAAAACAGCACAGATCCTTCAAGAAACTGAGTATAGTTCAAATGTCCGGCTCAGTCACTCGAAACTAGACTGCTATTGGCTCAGACTGTTTCGGGGATTTCTCGGATTTCTTCCGTTTCGAGGCATGTTTTTTGACCGTCGGATACCGGAGAGGCGGAGACGGTTGGTGCCCCTGGGCACGACCGGGAGATTTTCTGCGGGGTTTGGGCGCTTGGGCTGGAGTACCAATTGCCGCCAAAATAACCGGAAATGCTTGCGCCACGCGCCCTGGGGACAGTTTATCCCGCGGGGATTGCCAGGGCAAGGGGGAGTCGATTTCCCGTTTGGGAGACTTCTGGAAATGAAATCCGCTCCACCGGGTCAGGCGTCCCCGTCCGATTTCCACACCTTCCACCTCCACTGTTTCGTCGGCATCCGGCCAGGTTTCTGGGTCAGTGCCCAACTCCCACTCTCTTCCGGCACCCAGGCTAAGGTTCTGTAGTATTGTCCCACCCCCAGACTCTCACCACGTCACCGATGCACAGTGCGCTCCCGCAATGTCGGTGCATCGGGTCGCATCCAAACCCTATTATCCCCTACCAGCAGAGGTTGCTTCTCGCTTGGTATCTGCTGGGTCAGCAATTTCATCAGCTCAAACACCGCATCTCTCGCTTTGCCCAGGCAGTGGTAGATCGCTTGCCGAAATTCTTGAAGTTGAGTCAGAATCATCCACTCGTTTGACCGGGGATAGCTGACTTTCAGATTGCGGAAATAAAATAGAAAAAGGTAAGAATGGAAAAACCATGCAATTTATCGATCAGGCAGAAATTCAAGTGCAAGCGGGTAATGGGGGCGATGGCATGGTAGCTTTTCGGCGAGAAAAGTATGTGCCCGCGGGGGGCCCAGCCGGTGGCAATGGAGGCAAGGGGGGCGATGTCATCCTGCAGGCCGCAGAAAATTTGCAAACGCTGCTCGACTTTCGCTACAACCATCTCTTCAAAGCCGAGGATGGCAAGCGGGGTGGCCCCAAAAATATGACCGGTGCTTCCGGGGCCGATCGCCTGATTCAAGTGCCCTGTGGCACGGTGATCTACGATGCCGAAACCGATGAGCTACTGAGTGACCTGGTTGCCACCGGCCAGACCTTTTGTGCCGCAACAGGGGGAAAAGGGGGGCTGGGCAATGCTCATTTTTTAAGCAATCACAACCGGGCACCAGAAAAGGCCCTCCCTGGGTTGCCTGGTGCAGCTCGCCTACTGCGGTTAGAGTTGAAATTACTGGCGGAAGTGGGCATCATCGGTCTCCCCAATGCCGGCAAGTCTACCCTGATTGCGGCCCTCTCTGCGGCCCGTCCCAAAATTGCCGATTATCCCTTTACAACTCTGGTTCCCAATCTGGGGGTGGTTCGCAAGCCCAGTGGAGATGGCACGGTATTTGCTGATATTCCCGGTCTGATTGAGGGCGCTCACCTGGGGGTCGGGCTGGGCCATGATTTCCTGCGCCATGTGGAACGGACTCGGCTACTGTTACATGTGATTGACAGCACTCAGCCTGATCCGATCGCCGCTTATCAGACAATTCAGGATGAGTTGCTGGCCTACAATCGAAGCCTGGCCACCCGTCCCCAGGTTTTGGCCTTAAATAAGATTGACGCCCTGTCGCATGATTACGACCTGGAACCGTTCATCCATCGTCTACAGGCCCTCAGTCATGCCCCTGTCTTTTGTATTTCAGCGGCCACCCAGGATGGCCTGGAACCCATGCTCTATCAAATTTGGCAATGGCTCGACCAGATGCAGCAACAGGGAGGCCAACAGCAAGAGAAGGTCGATTTTATGGCGGATCGCTAGCCGCAGGAGATGGCACGGGTGCCGGCTGACGTTTGGCAAAGTTTTGGTAGGTTAACTGGGAAATCTCTCGGATTAGGGCTGGCCCAGATTCATCATTACGGGGACGTTTTACAAAAACGCCGCCGATGTAGCGTTTGCCCGTCGGTACGTCAATCAGACCCACATCTCCAACAGTAGTGCCAATGTCTCCCGTTTTGTGGGCAATGGTCGCCCCTTCCCCCAAACCACGGGGCAGCATAGAATCACTCACCGTTTTTTCCATGATGGCCAGCATGCGATCGCGGGATTTCACAGAAACCAGATCGCCGTTCCCGATGCGGCCCAGCAGCAGACTTAATTCTTTAGCGCTGGTTTGGTTACTACCCTCTAAATCTGGCAACATGTTTTTTAATTTTGTGGTTGTTAACCCCCAGGATTGAAACCGACTATTTAAGGCATTGATACCTCCCAGGCGGGCAATCAACATATTGGTTGCAGTATTGTCACTGATGGTTATCATTTTGGTTGCCGTTTCTAGGGCACTAAATTTCGTGTCCGGCGGCTGAAATTGCATATCTCCAGATTCTTGAGCAATCAGTTCTTTTTTCATGGTCAGGGGTTCATCCAGGCGAATCTTCCCCCCATCCACATCCTGAAAAAATGCCAACAAAATTGGGAATTTAATGGTGCTGGCAGCCGAAAAGGACGCAGAACCATTAATATCCAGGAAAGCATTGGTGTCCAAGTCCAGGAAAAACACGCCAGCCTGGAGATTGGGGTCTTTTGCCATCAAAGTTTGAATGGGTACTTTGAGGGCCGTTATTTCTGACCCTAAGGTGATGGGGGCAGGGTTAGCTGCGGTGGCATCACCGGGTTTAACCGCGGCTTGCTTGGGCGATCGCCGGGAAGCATCGAGACTCCGACTCGCCGGATCCCAGGCAGTCAACAGGGTACCCGCCAAAACTCCTATCCCTAAGCTGAGAATCAGGATGCGAACGGCATAAATGGCAGCCCCTCGACGGCGAGAGGGGAGCCTGGAGGATGCTGACCGTTGTCTACGCTGGGGTGAAGGGGTTGGCCGCTGGGCCGGCAGGGCCCGATCGACTGGCACCCTCCGGGAAGCAGGGAGGGTGTTGTCGGAGCGGCCTGCAAGAGCCAGATCAGGGGCGGGCGGCGGCCGTAATCGACGGGTTGGAAGGGGCCGCAGCGCGCCGTTAGGGGTTGATGGGATGGCCCTTGGAGGCTGGCTACTGGCAGAACCGTTAGAACGAAAGGCCGCCTGACTACGCAACGGGCTGATTGTAGTGGAAGTCGATGGCAGACTACGCGGCTGTAGGGATGGCAAGGGGGGGGAGGAATACCCTCCTCTGCTAGAACGGCTGCTTTGCTGGGGGTGAAGAGGGTTAGAACGGCTGCGCCCAATGCCAAATAACGATTGCCAGATATTACGCCCTTGCTGTCGGGAAGGGTTGGCAGGAGCTGGCTTTGGATTGGAACCAGGTTTAGCGGCCCCAACCGGACTGGAGGAGCGGGAAGCCCCCGTTCGACCGCGTTGATAGGGTGTCTCCCCAGATCCAGACATGCCAAGGCCCAAATAATAAATCTGCAAAAAGATACCAGAATTGTAGACCAAACTTTGCTAAAAAGCTGGAATATTCCATTAGTTTTCAGGTCGGTTATGGGGAGTCTCTCCCTGGGGGGGCTGAGCCTGTCGTATGGCCCATTCAACTTGACTTACCATGCCCCGCAATAGGGCAACCTCTTCCCTTGTGGGCAAAGCCCGGCTCAGCAGACGGCGAAACTTTTGCATGCGGCGGTTGGCCGTATGGGGATACAGGTAGCCAATCTGGAGCAGGAGGGCTTCTAGATGCTGATAGTAGCCTTCCAGAATATCTAGAGACACTGGGACATGGGAGGGGATCAAAGGGTGTACTGAAGCTGGAGAGGGAGGGGGATAGTCTTCTCCCTGCGCCAACTGATACAACTCATAGCAGCAAATGCCAACCGCTTGAGCCAGATTGAGCGAGGGGTAGGCCGAGCTGGTGGGAATGGAGAGAAACCGCTGAGCATAGTTAAGCTCGGTGTTATCTAGCCCTCGGTCTTCAGGCCCAAACAGCAAAGCCGCACTGTTTTCCTGGTCGGCCTCCAGTAACCAGGGTAGTATACTCCTAGGTGGCTCCAGGGTGGCCGCCAACGTCCGAGGTTTGCCGGTGGTAGCGATCGCCCGCTGGCATCCCTGTAACGCCTGTGGCAGAGACTGTACGACCCGCGCAGATTCTAAAATATCGGCTGCATGAACCGCCATCTGCCGCGCCTCTGGCCCTAGGGGATCGCACTGGGGATTGACCAGATACAGGTGTTTTAAACCCATATTTTTCATGACCCGGGCGATCGACCCCAGATTGAGTGGGCCAAGGGGCTGAACCAACACGATGCGGATTGAATGCAGGGGAGATTGGATCATAAAAACAGGTAGCCGCCATTGATCACCAAACCAATGGATTGAATTGGCCTCAAAGAACTGTAACCCAGATGAGACAATAAACCATGGTGACTGTAGATTAGCAAGATTACCCCATGCCCCGTGCCCGTGCAAAAGCAGACCTACCGACCAAACACTGTCCCGTTTGTCAGCGGCCCTTTACCTGGCGCAAAAAGTGGGCAGACTGTTGGGAGGATGTGAAATATTGTTCCGAGCGCTGCCGTCGCCATCGCCGTAGCCAAGGGCAGGCAACTCAACAGCCCCCATCTGTCAATGACGAAACTACCCCACACTGAGGTCTAACCATGTCAGAATCATTTGTTCAGCCCAAACTCATTATTCATGGGGGTGCCGGTAGCTCATTACAGGGTAAAGGCAGTGTGGAGGCAGTGCGGCGATCGCTGAG
>JBJTUO010000074.1:0-5791 GCA_046080785.1 Leptolyngbyaceae cyanobacterium
TCCCTTTCTCGCACGATTGGATCCTACGCCCTCCTGGGGGCGATCGCGGTAGCAATGCTGTTGCCGTTAGTCTGGTTGGTCAGCACTGCGCTGAAATCCCCCACGGAAAATATCTTTCAATTTCCGCCCCAGTTGATTCCGGCCCAACCGACGCTGCAAAACTTTGTCACCGTCTGGACGACCCGCCCCTTTGGTCGCTATCTATTTAATAGTGTGGTGGTGTCCATCCTGACAGTTGTTCTAAACCTACTGTTCTGTGCCCTGGCGGCCTATCCCCTGGCAAGGCTCAACTTTCGGGGCAGGGATCTGATCTTTACCCTGATTGTGGCCACAATCATGATCCCGTTTCAGATCGTGATGATTCCGCTCTACATTCTGTCGGTCAAACTGGGTTTGAGAAACACCTATCTGGGCATTATCTTTCCAGCGATCGCCTCGGCCTTTGGTATTTTCTTACTACGGCAGGCATTTCGGGGTGTCCCAAAGGAGTTGGAAGAAGCGGCTCGACTGGATGGCTGTTCGGAGTTGGGCCTCTGGTGGTACGTGATGCTGCCCTCGATTCGTCCGGCTCTGGTAACACTGGGAATTTTTGTCTTTATTGGGGCCTGGAGTGACTTTCTCTGGCCCTTAATCATCCTCGACCGACCAGAGTACTATACCTTACCTCTGGGGGTTGCGACCTTAGCCGGAACTTTCTCCCTGGATTGGCGCTTAATTGCCGCAGGCTCAGTTATTTCTATTGTTCCCATCCTCCTGTTTTTTATCTTGATGCAGCGCTACATTGTAGCCACCGAGTCAGGCAGCGGTGTAAAAGGATAAATCTCTTGTGTCAGTCCCTATGGGGTTTTATGCGATCGCTGGATAAAAAACTGGTACGGGATCTGGGCCGTTTGTGGGGCCAGCTTTTAGCGATCGCCCTGATTGTGGCCTGTGGCATTGCCAGCTTTGTCTCGATGAGTGGCACCTACCACTCCCTCAAACTGACCCAGGCTGCTTACTACGATCAGTATCGCTTTGCCCAGGTGTTTGCTCAACTCAAGCGTGCTCCCCTGGCTCTGACAGAAGCCATTCGCGCCATACCGGGCGTAGGGCAGGTGCAGCCTCGCATCGTGATGGAAGTGACCCTGGATCTTCCGAACCAGCGGGAGCCCGCCACGGGGCTGGTGGTTTCCATTCCCGAACAGCAACAGCCCATACTCAATGACCTTTACCTGCGTCAGGGGCGCTATATCGAGTCAGGGCAACCAAACGAAGTGCTGATTAGTGAAGCCTTTGCCAGTGCCAATCACTTAAAACTAGGAGACCAATTTGGGGCAGTGATTAACGAGCGCTGGCAAAATCTGCGGATTGTCGGCATTGCCCTGTCACCAGAGTACGTCTATGAAATTCGCAGTGGCGATTTTTTCCCCGATAATCAACGATTTGGGGTGCTGTGGATGGGACAAAAGGCAGTGGGCACCGCCTTTAATCTGGATGGGGCCTTTAATAATGTGAGCTTGACGCTAACCAGGGGTGCCAATGTGGATGATGTCATCTTCCGTTTAGACTGGTTGTTGGCACCCTACGGTGGCTTTGGTGCCATACCACGGGCCGATCAGGTCTCTAATCGCTTTTTGTCTGATGAAATTACCCAACTCAGAGGGCAGGCGATTATTTTACCTGCCATCTTTTTGGGAATTGGGGCCTATTTACTCCATACTGTCTTGTCTCGCCTGATCAGCACCCAGCGGGATCAGATTGCCATTCTGAAAGCCTTTGGCTATGGCAACTGGGAAATCGGGTTGCACTTCCTTAAATTAGTGCTGGTAATCGTTGGTTTGGGTGCCATTTTGGGTACCGTAACTGGCATCTGGCTTGGTTCATCCTTGACCCAGGTTTATGCAAAATTCTATCGATTTCCCCTACTGCGCTACGAGGTGCATCGCGCTACTGCGGTGACAGCGGTCGTGATTAGTGGCGGTGCCGCTCTGATTGGGGCCTTTGGGGCTGTGAACCGGGCCGTCGCCTTGCCACCCGCCGAAGCCATGCGACCAGAACCGCCCGCCCAGTTTCGGCCTACGGTGATGGAGCGATTGGGGTTACAGCGCTGGCTCTCCCCCGTCTGGCGCATTATCTTGCGCAATCTGGAGCGCAAACCGATCCAGTCTTTTTTGGCGACCTTAGGTATCGCCCTGGCAACTGCCATGCTGGTGGTGGGGCATTTTTCCTTTGATGCGATGGCGTATCTGATGGATGTGCAATTCCGGATCATGCAACGGGATGACGTGACCATTTCATTTAACCAACCCCGGCCGGCCCGCAGTCGGTATGAAGTCGCCCAACTACCAGGGGTTCTCTATGCCGAGCCGTTTCGCGCAGTCCCTGCTCGTCTCCGGTTTGAATATCGCTCCCGTCAGATTGCCATTATGGGGCTGGCCCCAGAAGGCCAACTGCGTCAACTGGTGGATAGTCAACTTAACTCCCTGACTCTCCCGCTGGATGGCATTCTCCTGACCACCAAACTGGGGGATCTGCTGGGCGTAAAATCTGGCGATAGCCTGACGGTGGAAATACTGGAAGGGGCGCGACCTGTTCGCACGGTGATAGTGGCTGGCTTGGTGGATGAGTTACTGGGGGTCTCTGCCTACATGAATATTCATGCTTTGAATCGATTGTTACAGGAAGGGGCTGTGATTTCCGGCGCATTTCTGGCCGTCGATGGTCAGCAAATCGATCAACTGTATCGTCAGTTAAAACGAACACCCGCGATCGCCAGTGTCTCCCTCCGACTGGCGATGATGCAGCACATGCAGGAAACTATTGCCCGCAGTCAGCGCGTCATGAATGTAGTAGAAGTGGTATTTGCCAGTGTGATTGCCTTTGGGGTGATTTATAATGCCGCTCGTATCGCCCTCTCAGAACGGGGCCGCGAATTGGCCACCCTCCGAATTATTGGGTTTTCGCGACAAGAGATCGCTGTGGTGCTGTTAGGGGAGCAAGCTCTATTGACGGCTGCCGCTATTCCCCTCGGATTTGGCCTCGGCTATGGGCTGGCCGCCTTACTGACCCTGGTTTACAACACGGAACTATATCGCTTTCCCTTAATCGTGACCAGGGCTAGCTATGGATTTGCCCTAATTGTGATTACCCTCGCGGCCCTAACCTCTGGCCTGATGATTCGACGACAGTTAATGCATCTCGACTTGATTGCCGTGCTCAAGACCCGCGAGTAAGGGCACAGACGATACCTGTCTAAGTGTTATTTAGCTAGGAGACAAAAGTCTTGCGGGGGTAACTTGGGGGTGCTGAGGAGCACAAAATCGGGACAGTTACTTGAATAGGCGCACAGGCTTTTGCATCAGTAGCAGGCTGCCATCTTTAGTAGACTCAGCAGGAAAAATCGAATTTACCCGCTCTACAACCGAGATCATGTATTTATAGTCAGGCAAATTGCCCGTTGGGACAAAACCAACCTCATCTGCAATCTGCGAAGGACTCTCTGCCATTAATCGACGCAGAGCTTCCTGCAAGTTCAGGTTAACGGTTGGACTGAGCAAGACTACCCCCGGCGGTACACGGTGGTTATCGGTATATAGAATACGGAAAGTGGTGTTGGGAATTTGGCTCCGCAACGCATTGAACTCTTCCATTGATAATGCTCCGGCTTCAGCCTTGTTGGTTGCGATCGCTTGCAGCACCGCCTTGGGGGTTGGGCAGAGCACAAACTCAGACAGGGTGAGCCCGTATAGGTTATAGATTGGGAAATAGTAGCCAGTTGTTGATCCCGGTTGTCCAATGGCAAACGGCTTACCTGTGAGTGACTTCAGATCCTGGTAGGGAGCGTCCTGTTTCACAACTATGACTGAACGCAGGTTAGTAACGCCCTGCAACGGAAACATCGGTGTGTATTGGTGTTTAGTCATTGCGATCACAGCCAAACCAGGCGGGGCAAAGACCAAAGACCACGCGTTTGCCTTGATCCGTTCCAGCGCTTTGCTTTCACTGTAGGCTGGTTCCAGTTGTACCAAAAGCTTCATTTTTTCTTCCAGGTAACGGTCAAACCGCTCATAGCGATTGAGTAAATCTTCTCCGGCACCATAACTAACAGTTCCAATCACCAATTGATCACTTCCAATGGAATGGCGACCGAAACTACAGCCTGACAGAAACAGAAGCAACAAGCAGGAACGACGTGAAAGTCTCAAATGAGTCTCCTAAAAACTTTTTTACCACCAAGAATTATGCTGAATGGCTTCAGAGGGGTTTGAACCAAAGACTTTACAAAATTTATTGTAAGTTTGTTCTCTTTAAGGCTCACCGGATTTCTAAAATCCTATATCTTTAGTAGAAAATTCGGGCATCTGCTTAAGGCGGGATAGACTGGTTCCCACAAAAGTGGGGATAGTTTCCACAAAAAAAGTGGGGACGAGCGGATAGCAACAGAAACGGCGCTTCTTTTTGTCCCGCCTTGCAGTGGTAGCCGAAAATGCTGAGACCATCCTGATTGTGAAAATTATGTTACAAAAATTAAAGCTTGGCCCTAAGTTTAATCTTTTACTAGCGCTGATCTTTATTGCGGGGTTTGCTCTCAGCGGTCTAGCGCTCTCCCATCTACTTCAACGTCGGGCCCAGGCAGAGGTCGCAACCAGAGCGGATGTATTAATTCAAACCATGAATGGAGTGCGTGATTATACGACCAATCATATTCAACCCATTCTTGCTCCCCAACTGGAAACTTCCCCTGTCTTCATTCCAGAGACGGTTCCGGCTTTTTCTGCTACAGAGGTGTTTCAGAATTTAAGGAAAGCAAGTGACTATCGAGATTTTTTTTATAAAGAGGCAGCTCCTAACCCAACCAATCTGCGGGATAAAGCGGATGCCTTTGAGGCCGGTTTGGTCGATAAATTCCGGAGTGATCCCAAACTGAAAGAGCTATCTGGGTTCCGAGATCTACCAGGAGGGCGTATCTTCTATATCGCCCATCCCCTGCGTGTGAAAAAAGAAAGTTGCCTGCGCTGCCACAGTACCCCTGATGTCGCGCCTAAAAGTCAACTGAAGGACTATGGATCTGAAGGTGGATTTGGCTGGAAACTGAATGAGATCATTGCAGCCCAAATTGTATCTGTTCCTGCCGAAGAAGTTTTGGACAATTCTCACAAGTTACTTACCTTGATTATGGGTACTCTCTTGGCAATTTTTGTACCACTGATGTTGGTAATGAACTACCTGCTGAGACGATCGGTGATTAGACCCATTCGCCAGATTGCTCGGACAGCAGAGGCCGTTAGCATGGGAGAGATGGATGTCGAGTTTGAGCAGCAATCTCAAGATGAAATTGGGACTTTAGCGGAAGCTTTTAACCGAATGAAATCGAGTCTTGAGATTTCAATGAATATGCTCAAACGCAAGACACCGTAAAAACTGAAGCTATCTTAGGCCTCGCGCAGAAATAAGTTGAACTATTGCGATTATTGAGAAGGCAATATTTGATAGTTCCACTCCCCATGAAAAGTGTCGTGCTCAATCAGGATAGAATCAAGCTGCTCCTGGTTCACTTGAATGCCTGTGGGATATTTCTAGTTCTCCATAGATTTGTGGAGAACAGGTTTACCGGTGTGTCTGCCATTGAGGGAGGAGGCAATCAGCAGGTTGCGAAGCCAGTGGTCATGGTACAGTACATTGGACTTTTTCCTAACACATGAGCAATCCCCTCATAGGGCACCCCATACCGCCGCAGGTATAGCCCTTTTTCCACCTCTTCCGTCTTGCCTATCATGTACGGCAGCACGTTATCTGGCCGGATTTGATAGAC
>JBJTUO010000075.1:0-21347 GCA_046080785.1 Leptolyngbyaceae cyanobacterium
CCAGGAGTTGCGTGCTGCCGAAGATCCAGAGTTTGAGACGTTCTACACCAAGAACATTTTGTTGAATGAAGGTTTGCGTGCCTGGATGGCCCCCGCAGACCAACCCCACGAAAAATTTGTTTTCCCTGAAGAGGTACTGCCCCGTGGTAACGCTCTCTAGTAATTCAGTAATTGCAGGTAATCGCGACCAAGAATCGTCTGGGTTTGCCTGGTGGTCTGGTAACGCGCGTTTAATTGACCTGTCTGGTAAGCTCTTGGGTGCCCATGTTGCCCATGCTGGCCTGATTGTTTTCTGGGCCGGTGCGATGACTCTATTTGAGGTCGCTCACTATATTCCCAATAAGCCCATGTATGAGCAGGGTTTTATCCTGATCCCTCACATGGCTACCCAAGGATGGGGTGTCGGCCCCGGTGGCGATATTGTTAGCACCTATCCCTACTTTGTGATTGGGGTTCTGCACTTGATTTCCTCAGCTGTTCTAGGGTTTGGCGGTATCTATCACGCCCTGCGTGGACCAGAAACCCTGGAAGAGTACTCCAGCTTCTTTGGCTATGACTGGAAAGACAAGAATCAGATGACCAACATTATTGGTTATCACTTAATTCTTTTAGGTTGTGGCGCTCTCCTACTGGTGGCCAAGGCCATGTTCTTTGGAGGGGTTTACGACACCTGGGCACCGGGCGGTGGTGACGTGCGCGTAATTACCAACCCAACTTTGAATCCAGCTGTGATTTTTGGTTATCTGCTGCGTTCTCCCTTTGGAGGCGAGGGTTGGATTATTGGCGTAGATAATATGGAAGATATTATCGGCGGGCATATCTGGATTGGCCTGATTTGTATCGCGGGTGGTGTCTGGCATATTTTGACTAAGCCGTTTGCCTGGGCACGTCGGGCTTTTATCTGGTCTGGTGAAGCTTATCTGTCTTACAGTTTAGGTGCATTGTCCTTTATGGGCTTTATTGCAGCTTCCTACGTCTGGTTTAACAATACGGCCTATCCCAGTGAGTTTTATGGCCCGACTAATGCTGAATCGTCTCAGTCCCAATCCTTTGTCTTCCTGGTAAGAGACCAGAAGTTAGGGGCTAACGTGGCCTCCGCTCAAGGCCCAACTGGTTTGGGTAAATATCTGATGCGTTCTCCCACGGGTGAAATCATCTTTGGTGGTGAAACCATGCGCTTTTGGGATTTCCGTGGCCCCTGGCTGGAGCCACTGCGGGGGCCAAACGGTCTAGATCTGAACAAGATTAAGAATGACGTTCAACCCTGGCAAATCCGACGGGCCGCTGAATACATGACCCATGCACCTAATGGTTCTATTAACTCGGTGGGGGGCATCATTACAGAGCCAAACTCCTTTAACTATGTCAACCCCCGTGCCTGGTTGGCTGGTTCCCACTTCATTCTGGGCTTCTTCTTCTTAATTGGTCACCTTTGGCATGCGGGTCGCGCTCGTGCAGCGGCGGCTGGCTTTGAGAAAGGGATTAACCGTGAAGATGAACCAGTGCTGTTAATGCCTGACCTTGATTAAGGCATTTCAGTAAATAAGTTCTTTTTTTAGCTCCTGCTTGGCAGGAGCTTTTTATTTGGCGTTACGGAAACGCAGATTGGCTACCACCGCAAGTCTGGTAAACTTCTAAGGCCGAACGAGCCAGGGGAGAAGTCGCCTTTGGAACGGGAAGCTGCGTTGTTAAATCGGTTGGAACGGGTTCACCAAAAATTTCTGCTGTGGTAAGAGCGATACATTTGAGCCTGAACCGTAAATAAATCCTGCGGATAACGAAAATGGGCTTTCACATTGGAGGCAATGGCAGCCGCAGGCTGGAATAATTTGGGAAAGATCGCCTGATAAGTCCGGAGTACAGGATCAGTGTCATCGATCACAAAGAAACGAACTGTTCCATCGTAGGCATCGACCAGTAAGTCGAGTCCAGAAGACCTGGGAAAAACCCACCGCCGCAAACCACCAGGACTCTGTTAAGACATGGACGAATGTTCTGGAGAGTGGCAACCCAACCAGGAATACCAGAAATAACCAAGCAATGGAGGATGAACGAGATTTAAGACTCGTTTGTGGAGGTAACTGCTGCTGGTTCATCATTCTGTAAGGATTGCAAAGCGGAACGGATCACTGCGGCAGGAACCTGATCAGTCACTGTGACTGTACCAATCTGGGTAGGCAATACAAAGCGCACCTGGCCCGCCTTGACCTTTTTATCGGTTTGCAAACTGGCCAAAATTTCATCGATCGCAACCATGGCGGGGACACGGGTAGGCAAGCCGGCCTTTTGAATTAATATCTGCTGACGATCCTGATCGGTCTGCTGCCACAGGTTGAGGTCAACGGCAATTTGCCCTGCCACCACCATGCCAATAGCGACAGCTTCTCCGTGGTTCACTAACCGATAGCCAGTCAGACTTTCGATCGCGTGACCAATGGTGTGGCCATAGTTCAAAATCGCCCGCAGACCCGCCTCCTTTTCATCCTTACTGACGACATGGGCTTTGGCCTGACAAGATCGGATTAAAATCTCCTGCATCAGATCATCCGGAATCAGCGATCGTTGATCTAAGCGCTTGACCTGTTCCAACTGTTCAAATAACTTTGGATCCCAGATCACTCCGTATTTGATGACCTCCGCCATACCAGCCCGAAATTCTCGCCCTGGTAACGTCCGTAAAACCTGAGGATCAATCAGGACTAAGCGGGGCTGGTGAAATGCGCCAATTAGATTTTTGCCGTGGGGATGATTGACCCCCGTTTTACCCCCGATCGCCGCATCGACCATTGCCAATAGCGATGTAGGCACCTGTACTACAGCAATGCCTCGCAGCCAGGTAGCAGCAGCAAAACCCGTCATATCCCCAATTACACCACCCCCCAGGGCCACCATGCTGGACGATCGTTCCAGGCGATTTTCCAGGGCCGCATCATAAATTTTTTGCACTGAAGCCAGGGTTTTGTATCGTTCCCCCGCGGGCAAAATACAGGTGGATACAATGAAGTCAGCCTCTTGCAAAGCGGTGATCACGGCTTCACCGTAATGCTTAAAAATAACTGGATTGGAAACCAATAATACTTTTTTGCCTAATCCTAACGGGGCACAGCACTGGGCCGTTAGCCAATCTCCTAACCGGGCCAGACCACCGGGCACGATGGCGATTTCATAAGCGTTTTGCGGCAACGTAACGGGTATGACAGATGGCATAGGGCAGGATCTTTGCAGTTAGCTGATTTTACTGTACTCAAGAGAGGCATTGTTCTGTATAGTTTGTTAAGGAGTTAATCGAGGGATCCAGCTAATGGGTGGCGTAATTTTATACTTGTTGTTGGTTGGTGGTGCGCTGGGAACGGCTCTAGTACTCTATTTTGCGTTCCGTTCCGTCAAGCTAATCTAGGCGTCTATCCGAATAACCAAATTGTAGAATGGGCAATGTCCACTTATGTAAGTTGTGACAGTCATGAAGCAGTTTCCGGGTAGGGTTTAAGTTTTTATAGCCATTTTTTTCTCCGCAGAATTGAGAGAGGTGAGTGATCACATCGCTGTGAAGCCCGCTCTGTGTGCTGGACTCAGTGTCGGATGGGGCAGAGCCGACGCTGAGTTCAATTTATCGCTTGAAAATTTATTACTTGAAATGGAGGCCAAACACTGCTTCGGGGCTGTTATGGCGGTATACACATGAGATGTTTATCGAAGTCAACCTTTAAAGTACCCCAGATAGACAGGTCACAATTATTAAATTACTTAGCCATTTTTGCAATTGGGTTTGGCGTACTGGTTCGCTTAATCCAATATTTTAGCAATCGCTCTCTCTGGCGAGATGAGGCCAGTCTGGCGCTCAACCTTGTTCACCGTTCCTATTTTCAGCTTTTACAACCCCTGGATCATAATCAGGCTGCGCCTCCTGGCTTCCTTTGGATTGAGAAACTTGCGCTTCAGTTATTTGGGCATAGTGAATATTCCCTGCGTCTGTTTCCTTTAATCGCTGGGTTTGTTTCCTTATTTGCCCTTTACAAGCTGGGCCGATGGGGAGTATCTGAGCTTGCCCTGCCAATGGCGATCCTGCTAATGGCTTGCTTAAAGTATCCAGTCCGCTATAGCGTTCAAGTCAAGCAATACTCCAGTGATGTCATGGTTGTATTGCTTCTATGCTTGCTTCTGATCCCCCTCCGGGATCGTATCCTTAAAATAGGCCAGACCCTATTAATCGGAGTTCTTGGAGCTATTGCTATTTGGATGGCATACCCTGCTATTTTTGCTTTAGGGGGTGTTGAGTTTGCCAACTTAATTTTGGCTCCTTACCGGAAAAGGATTTCATTGATTCTTAATCGATCACTTGCTTATTGCATCTGGATTGTTAGTTGCGTTAGCCTTTATTTTTTAACCACAGCAAATGCAATGAAAAATCAGGCTTTGCAAAGTGCGTGGGGGCCAGAATATCCCGAATCTATTACTGATTTGGGCTGGATTTTCGTGTCTTTTAGGCAATTTTTTGACAACCCTTTAGGTTTTCATGGTATCGCTGAAGAAACTGCCGCAATCGTTTTTTTGATTGGGTGTTTTGCTTTTCTTAAAAGCAGTGTTTTTAGAAATAATCGTTACAGACTCTTGATTCTAGTTTCTCCAATTTTAACCACGCTAGTAGCAACTTATTTCCATAAATATCCTTTTCGAACCCGTTTAATTTTATTTTTAACACCGTTTTTTATTTTAATTATTGTCCAGGGTATCAGCTTTCTTTTATTTAAATCAAATACATTTAAGTACAGTTGGTTGGTTGGAGTTATTGTTGCGTTTATTATTCTTTTGCCTCCCACGATTGATGCGATCGGGTTAATTTTACGGCCTGAAGCCCGCACAGAAGTCAGACCGATAATCGAATATATTAAAATTCATAAAGTCCCAGAAGATGGAATTTATGTAGATTCAAGAGGGTCGCCTGATCAATTGAAATATTACTTTGAGAAATATGGATTCACTACTTCTGATTATATTTTTGGGTATGGTGATTTTTTGAACCCAACTCAATTTTCAGAGCAAGGCTGGCAAGACTTTCAGCAGCATTCTCAACTGCTGGGAAATAAGCGGCGAATATGGTTTATTTTTTCAGGACTTGGCCCCCTAGATCAAAGTTTTGTCAAGCCCCACCTCGATCGGATTGGACGCGAGCTTGACTATTTCAAACAGCCCGGCGCATTTACCTACTTTTACCAATTAAATAAATGATTGAGCAATTACCTTAGATTACCTAAGGATGCTGCATATCTGATAACAATGCCCAAACTAACAGATCACTTGAAAACGCTAAAACCTTATCAGATTGTATTTCTGATTTTGATTTTCTCAGGATGTTGTGCTTTTGCCTTTAAGTCTCTCTCCCTCATCCATTACACCAGCCTATGGAATGATGAACTAGCAACGGCTGAAAAATCATTTCAGCCCTCCTTCGCTTCCCTGCTTGATCAGCTGAGGAATGATGTACATCCACCCGTTTACTACGTTGTTCTTTGGGAATTTAGCAAGATGTTTGGGCAGACCGCCACCTTTTTGCGTGCGTTCTCATGGGTTTCCTATTTAGGGGGTGCCGTTCTCCTTTGCTTTGCCAGTTGGAGTTATAGCGGCAGAGGCACGGCAGCGGTGCTGACTCTGGTCTTTGCCCTGGCACTTCCGGTAACAGTTACCTATTCCATTGAGGGTAAAGCCTACGCCTTCATCTATGCCCTGATTTGTAGTGCGACCTTCTTTCGTCTGCGCTTACTGGCAGGTGAGCCGGGGGCAGCTTACAGTTATGGAATAAATTGGTGTTTTGCAGCCCTGACCCATTATTACGGCATGGGCTTATTGCTTTGTCAACTGGGGCTAGACCTGCGGGCTCGGCGGAGGACGGTCAAGTCGCTCGCCTGGGCTCTTGTGGCTCCAACCCTGTGGATGCTGGTTAATTTAGGTTTTTTAGTCGGTCGTGGAGGTCGTCGTTGGTTACGCAAGGCAGGAACCTGGCTACTGGAAGATACCCTTGAGCTGATGCTCGGTACTTACTGGCCTCTGATCCTTTTCATTCTGGTCATACTCGTCTTGGCACTCTGTTTCACCACCTCCCAGGGCAAAGAAAATCGATCGTCAAGTTTAATCAGCGATTGGGGCCTCGATGCCAGTGGTCTGCTGTTTCTTACCACTTTTTTAATCTCGATCTTTAAACCATCTTCCTTTCCTCGTTACTATGTGGTGATCTTGCCCTCCCTCATCGGCGTATTTTTTTGCTGGGTGGCTTTGCAATTGCAAGATCCCTATCGGCGTCAGCAACGGTTCGCAATGGTATCAATCTCGATGACCCTAGTGCTGGGAATCTTTTGGTTTGATTCATTTCAAGCACTCATCCCTCAAACTAAAGGGGCCGATCGCTATGAGAATGATTTTAGAACACCCGCTCTAATCGCTGCACAAAGCCAACTGAAGTTTACGCCCCAGTGCGAGAAGTTTAATGTCTATGACCATGTGCTCAGACAGGAACGGTTGCTTGATCCTGCGGCGGCGTGGAACTGCCTAACAGAGACTAATCAATCGCTTACGGCCTGGTCAGAGACCGTCCTGGGTTCAGCTACTGCCAACAAGTCAGAAGTATTTCTGGCAGTTACAGGCCCATCAGTTCATGGCGCACGCACGATTGAGCCTTACATTGCAGCATTGCAAGCGAGAGGGCTACGGTGTTTCTCAGACCCCCATAATACAACCTTCATGAGGGCTTTCCACTGCAATGATAAGCCACTGACCTGAATGACCGTCTGGCACCCAGACGGATGATGTAAGATGCCAACCTATTTACAACATTGATTGTGCAGATTTTACCCCATTTATTTAAGGTTCCCACAATTCATTACCATCGACTATCCAGCCATCTGCCCTCCATCGCGATCGCAGCCCTGGCCTTTGGTATTTTACTCCGCATGGTGCACTATTTCAGCAATCGATCCCTATGGGCAGATGAAGCCTATCTCGCCCTTAATCTGGTCGATCGCTCTTATCTGGAATTGCTCAAACCTTTAGACTACGATCAGGCCGCCCCTCCTTTATTTTTGTGGATTGAAAAGTCGGCTCTGCAATTGTTTGGCAATCACGAGTATTCCCTGCGTTTCTTTCCCATGATTGCGAGCATCATTGCCCTACTGGCATTTTACAAACTAGGGAAATGGGCTGTTTCTCAACTTGCATTAGCCATCGCGATGCTGCTCTTTGCTTGTTTACAATATACCGTTTACTACGCAACAGAACTGAAGCAATATTCCAGTGATGTAATGGTGACCCTATTGCTTTGCTTACTCTTAATTCCGTTACGAAATCGGGCCTTAAGTAGGGGCAAAGTTTTATGGATTGGGCTGTTGGGAGCGGTCGCAATTTGGCTGTCCCACCCTGCTATTTTTGTTTTGACTGGCCTGGAGCTTGCCAATTTAATCATCATTGCTCGGGATCGCCGCAAAGTAGTGATGCTAAATCGGTGGCCAGCTTACCTGATCTGGCTGGTTAGCTTTGCAGTTCTGTATTTCCAGGTGCTATCCCAGGCTATGAAAAATCAGTCTTTGCAAAGTCAGTGGGGCGGGGAATATCCAGGTTCTATTTTTGACCTGCTGTGGTTGTTAGATTCTTTTGGGCGCATTTTTTATCGCCCGCTGGGGTTCACCAGTCCGGCAGATGGGGCGGCGATCGTTGCTTTTGTCGTTGGTTGCGTTGCCTGTTATCGGGCCAATCGGTTTAAATTACTGGTTCTATCAGCTCCAGTAGCCGTCACCCTGGTTGCAACCTATCTCCATAAATATCCTTTTCGAGGTCGGTTAGTCTTGTTTTTGGTGCCCTTTTTTATCCTGATCCTGGCAGAAGGCTTAGCCTTCTTGCTGGCTCAATGGCATCAGCGCCGACTCGTTGGCCTATTGGGGGTAGCTTTGACTGCCCTGCTTCTGTTGCCACCCATCTTTCAGGCAGGGCGATCGCTGTTTATTCCACCCACGGTACAAGAAATTCGCCCTGTGATAGAGCACATCAAAACCCACTACCAGCCAGGAGACCTGATCTATGCAGATTCTCCAGGTGCCATCATTCAATTTACCTATTACTCAAATCAATTTGGATTTCCTCGCTCAGCCTTAACCCACGGGGCGGGTGACCTGTTTGGCAAAGATGACTTTACGGAAGAACGCTGGCACAGGTTTAAGCAACAATCTAAGGGGCTGTCCAGTAACAAACGGATGTGGCTCATTTTTACCGGCCTTGAACGGCGGAGAGCTGAATCAGTGAAGGCTCGTCTCAGCTTAGTTGGGCAAGAGCTCGACTATTTTCAACAACCCCGTGCTTTTACCTATTTATATCGGTTGAAATAATCGCCCGTCTCGCATCAAGCGCAGTTAACCCCGATAGGGGAGTGCACCAAACTTGAGGCGAATTAATTCCCAGACATAAATGGCACAAACGACATCCATGACGAGGGTAACTCCAACCTTTTGTTTCAGGGTTTTGAGCCGGCGATCGCAAAGCAGGTTAAACCCCGTCATCGGAATTGGAGCCAGCAGGTATTGCCCCAGTAAAACGATAAACTTGCCATGTCGCTGTAACCAGGATGGCTCTTGCTGGATCAGACTGTAACGCCCACCGATAATGCGTCGGGCCCGGCGATAGAGTTGAGACAAGGAATGGCGAGTTGGATGTTGAACGACCAGGGAATCTTCATAGATGGGTCGGTAACCAGCCCGATACACCCGTTGCCCCCACTCCCGATCGCCACTGGACTTAAGGGAGTGATTAAACCGACCGACTTGGTGAATGACTTCAGTAAAGGTAAAAATATTTGCTGTTGCGCCAAAATGGTGAGATTCTACAAACTCTTGTTGCGAGAGGGGATACCATAGACTTTCATAAAGCTCGACCGCGGTTGGCTCAGCCTCATCTTGAAAGAACAGTTCAATTTTGCCAGCGACAAAGCCGCAATCGGGATGCTGCAGAAGCGTGGCAACCCCCTGCTCAATCCAATTTAAGGCGGGAAGACAGTCAGCATCCGTAAACCCAATCACTGCCCCCTTTGCCAGTTCTAGCCCCTGATTGCGAGCGGCGTAGGAGCCAGGATAACTTTCACTGGTCAATCTGACTTGCTTAAACCGCGCAACTCCTTCTGCAATATTCTGGTCAGCACTGGAACCATTGTCTACAACCAGCACCTCATAAAGATGTTGAGGATAGGTTTGGTGCTCAAGTTTTTCCAAGCAGCACTGCAATCGCTCGACATCATTAAAGACGGGAATAATGATGGAGACAAACGGTTGTTTAAGGGAAAGGGGAGAAGCTGGTATCGGCGTTAGGGGCAGAGTCATAGGCGTAGGCCCAGATACTTTTTAGAGACATTAGAAAAGTTACGCATAGCAGATTGGCTGTAGCCTCGCATGGCCTCTCGTTCATGGTCACTAAATTCACCCAGCACCCAGAGCATGAAAAGGGTTAAGAGACTAACGATCGCCAGCTTTACTAGTACCAACCAGCCAGGAGTCACCCAAAGACCAGCTAAAGTAAAGACAACCATAGAGAGCAATAAACTGCGTCCTAAAGAGAGGGCAGGGGGCAAAATTTGCCAATGGTAATATATTGCTGCAATACAGGTAACTGCCGCAACCGCTGCCACTCCTGTAGTGACGATCGCAGCCCCTAAGGCACCTAGTTTCGGGATCAGCAGCAGGTCACTGAGCATCGCTAGAGGTACCATCGGGCCCGCCAGAGCAATCGTCCAATTTGGTTTTCCGGCAGCAGTGAGAATCGCCGTTGTCACTGCAATCATGGCCATTGCCACAGCTGCAAAAATTAACAGGGCAAATAGGGACGCAGCAGGAAGGAAGGTAACACTAAAGATGAGGGCAATTAATTCAGGAGCCGAACCCGCCAGCAACGCAGCGAAGGGCAGGAACAACATCACCAATCGCATGGCGTTACGACTGAGCTGTTTGGCCGAGGTCAGATCTCCTGCATAGAGGGTACGAGTCAGGGTGGAAAGCAGGAGGGGCACAAAGGCCAGGGTAAACAGACTGGGGGCCAGCGCTAAATTTTGAGCCGTGCTGTAGTATCCCGCGGCAGCGGCACTCCCTCCCAGCAACTTCAGCATGAATAGATCTAGCTTTTCGTACAAGCGGAGACTGATGGCCAGAAGAAATAGGGGAAGGGCATATCCCCATAGTCGCCCCATGGCAAAGGAGGATTGGGTAAACAGCGGCACTTGCAGGTAGTGGCGGCAGATCACCAGCTCTACCAATGCGGCCCCAATGCTGCCCAAAATCGCCCCCGTCAGAGATAGACCAGCTGCAACCAGGGCAATGATCAGCAGCATCCGCAGACACCAGCGAATCCCTGTTGAAATTGCTCGCTGCTCATAGTGACCCAGGCCCACCATCACACTGCGATGGGCATAGGTCAGGCAAAAAATCGGAATTTCAAAGGCAAATAGACGCAGAGTGTTGACCATACCAGGCTCACCCAGAGCGATCGCCAGGGGGTGAGAAGTCAGCCACAGCCCGGCCACCGCTACTGCTCCTAAAATCAGATGGAGTCGTAATACGGTGGCAGCTACAGGTCGCCAGTCTTCGGCCTCGCTGACAAACTTAATCGTTGTGCGCGTAAAGGCAGAGGTAATGCTCCAGCCGATCCAGGAGATAATCGTCGTTGCCAGCATCAGCGCTCCATAGCCCTCAGGCCCCAGTTGCCTGGTTAAGTAGGCTGCGGTGAGAATCCCCGTTGGCAACAACAGACCTTCTGCCAGAAACACCTGTAAGGTGCCAGTCGCCATCTGCTTTTTAGAGGGCACAGCAGGACTTCGAGCTTCAGTGGGCAAAGACGCATCTACAGCCATAGACCCCGAATCCTCAGGATAGCTCCCAGTTGGCTTCTACCCGACCGGCAGGTGTGCGGAAAAAGTCAGGACGCAGATAACCAATCACCAGCCCTGCAAAAAATAAAAGCAAAGCGGTCAGGGCAACCAGGCTACCCAGTGGCAGATCAATGATACAACCAGGTTGTTCCACCAGCAGTTGTCCACAGCGTATTCCAGCTTTGGCAACCTTTGCCACTACCAACTTGAGACAGGCACCCAAATCGGCGATCGGTCTTATTACCGCATAGGCATCGGGTTGGCCGTTGGCCCGTCGCAGGCGATCAATCAGAATCCCATCGTACCCTAATAGCACATAGCGCCAGAAGAAATGAGCCCCCCCATTGGGAGCGGCATGGCAGGCCCGTGCCGTGGGTTGCCGCCAGATGGCAGTTCCCTGTCGCTTCAGGGTGTGAGCATGGATGACACAGTTGCCGCGATAAAGGGTGAGGTCGGCAGGGAGGGGATGTTCCAGGAGAAACTGCCGCCGAAAAGCCACGTTATTAAAGAAGTAGAAACTAGTTGGGCATAATTGACGCTGCCCAGTCCACCGAGGAAAGATGTAGGTGAGGGCGACGCCTAAGCCATAGGGGCCGTCTGCCGATGTGGTTGTTTCTCCAGCAACTATCTGGATAGTAGACTCCTGAGCAAAGGGGGTGAGTAAATTACATAACCAATCGGATTCATAAATGCAATCAGAATCTGCAAAGACAGTCACCTCACCCGTTGTCAATGTCACACCCCGCATTTTGGCGGCATAGTAATCCACATCAGACTCAATGGCACGGACAGTCAACCAGGGATAACGTGAGCAGAGGTGCTCTATCATCTCCCTGGGAACATCGCCACTCTCCAGAATCAGAACTTCGTTGGCGCAATCAGGCGGAATTGTCTGGGCTGAAAGGGAGTCTAGCGATCGACCCAACCCCTCCAATTCAGCGCTTGATAGATTTTCAGTTTCAATAATTAGAGAGAAACTGGGCCATTCGGCTACTTGGGCCATATTTTGAACCATCGCTCTTTCTTGTTCGCATTAACGAATAGTTGCTGCAGGGTACTGAGCCGGTAAGGAAGGCATCGCTGGTTTCAAGCCCAACTTTGCAGTTTTTTCTTCCACAGTGAAAGACTCGTGGTAAGAGCGCTCCGTATTGACCGACCAGAGGTCATGTTCTTCACCAAAAATATTACGCACAGCCAACATTGCAGTCAGCATGGAGTGATCTTGATTGTTATAGCGATGCATCCCATTCCTGCCCACAGTTTGCAGGTTATCAAAGGTTTCCAGGTAGTCCTGAATTACCTGCAAATGCTGACGATACTCATCATCGTAAACCGGATAAGCTTTGCGCTGACGAATCACCATCCCGTCTTCCACATCGCCTTCTCGCACCCCTAATCCAAGGGCTACTGCTTCTTGACTGGCCAGTTTGATTAGATCCACATCGGACATTTCCCAGAGGGGATCACCTACGCTGCAAAAATATTCCATGCCCAGACAGGTCTTGCTCTGATCCGGCACCATCGCCGGGCTCCAATTCTTAAAGTTTTGAATCCGACCTACCTGGAACTCAGGGCTATGGATGTAAATCCAGTTATCTGGGAATAGGTACTCTCGGTTGATAATCAGAGAAACAATCAAAAAATCCCGATACTTTAAGCGCTGGGCAGCTTGTAAAACTTCTGCAGGGGGCGGAGGATTCAGACAGCGCAGTAATGCCGTCACTGGCATACTAGAGATGAAGTGGTCAGCACTATACCGAAAGGTACGATCGCCCTGTTGGGCAGTAATGCTCTTGATCCGGGTGCCAACCCGTTCAATGCAAGTGACTTTGGTATTGAGACGCACAGGTGTTCCAGCTGCATCTAGCTTTTCCTGGCAGCGTTCCCACATCATTCCAGGCCCCAAAATCGGGTAATCAAATTCTTTGATCAAGCTTTTGGCATTCTGACTGCCAAACAACGCATTAATGACAGCCCCTTTGAGTGACATTCCTTGAATCCGCTGAGCTGCCCAATCCGCTCGAATTTTGTTGCAGGGAATACCCCATACCTTTTCGGTGTAGGTCTTGAAAAACATATTGTAGAGCCGTGACCCAAATCGCTCTGTTACCCACTCTTCAAAGGTTTCTGCTACCTGGTCAGGGTTGAGTCTGACCTTTAGCCGGGCCTGTAAATAGCTGATCAAAATGAGGGCGCTGGGTGTTACGCCAAGATTGGATAAGGTGTTTAGAACAGAGAGAGGATAGTTATAAAACTTGCCCTGGTAGTAAATGCGGGAAAGTCGAGGAACTTTAATGAACTCATACCCCAAAATTTCTTTCCAGAGCTGTTGAACTTCATCGACCTTCGTAAAGAATCGATGCCCACCAATATCGAATCGATACCCCTTATAAGTCTCTGTACGAGAAATGCCACCCACCTTATCGGCCTGTTCCAGCACAATAGAGGGAGTTCCTCGTTTCATCAGCTCGTATGCAGCGGTCAGGCCAGCAGGCCCAGCACCAGTTACCACAACAGGATAGTATTCCAACGGTCACTCCTCACATAAACTGCGAACACTCACCACTTCACACTTTCAGAATAAATTCATTGGGGTCATTTTGGGTCGATCGACCAGATAATAGCGTAAAGTTCCCAGAGCAAACCCCAACCCTCCATACAAGAAGTACAACCAGTGCCAGGGGATCACTCGCATCGCAAACCAAAACCCCCGTTTTTGCCAGAAGAAGTGATAAACGGGCCAATTTAACACTAGTAAGACCACAGCAATTGCGATTGCCATGAGCCAAGCCCTATTCCACCACCACCCAACCAGGAAACAAAGCACCAGTACATAGGTCAGCATCAGACTAAAACGGCTGGAGTTTTTGAGGTTGAGGTCATTGGAAAATTGTCGATCGCGCCAAAGTAGCTGCGTCCAGGGGACCGCCCGATAAAAAATTTCAGCTCTTAGAAGAGACCCCACCCTCCAATCTTTTAAGTGCTTGACCTGCACATCCTTACAGAGTTGGATCGAGTACCCTGCTCGTTTGAGGCGATAACCCAGATCAATGTCTTCCACAGAAGGATAACGATACTGCTCATCAAACCCGCCCACTGCCCAGAAAACCTCTCTTCGGATGGCACCACAGGCCCCCCAAAAAGTAGATGCGGACTCAGACCCGGTTTGATGGGTGTAGTGATGAAATAAGTTTTTATACTGAGATAAAAAATTTGTTGCTCCCGGATGATCATCATAGGATCCAATTAAAACCGTCAAATCGGGGCGATCGTGAAATGCGGCTTTGACCCGTTGAACCGTATGGGCGGTTAAGGTTACATCAGCGTCAATAAAAAATAAGATGTCTCCCTTAGCAACCTGAGCACCTCGGTTTCTGGCTCTAGCTGGCCCTCCTGGTGCAGGAAAGCGAAGCACCATCGCCCCCATTTGTTTTGCAATTTCACCTGAACCATCATCGCCGCCATCGTCCACGACTATAATCTCAAGCACCTGGGACTGAACCGCCGCTGCACTTTGCAGGCAATGATTAAAACTAATGCCGCCATTGTAAACCGGGATGATGATTGAAATCGTTGGAGAGAGACGGTTTGTCCCATTGGCGGAGGATTGCTCCTGATCAAACTCTATTTGGTTCACGGAAAACGATCGCATCAAAATTACTGATCCACACACCCATTTAGATCAAGCTGCCTAGGTATTGTTGATCTCAGAGGTGAAAAGGGTGCTGGATGCCTAAAACTTGATTTTCATTCATCCTGTTTTTCAGCAACGCCTCTGTTTGAACACCCACAAGGATCAACATCTAGGGAACTACTTAATGGTGAAATGTTACAGTATGTTTCGGCCAAACGCAAATTCAGATTAAATGCTGCCTTGGGAGAAGGATACGAATTAGCTAAATTAGTTAAAAAATTCAGCTAAAAAATAAAGCCCTGTTGCGATTAACAGAGCTCTATTTCTTATTCAGTGGCGGGGCATGGATTTGAACCATGGACCTTCGGGTTATGAGCCCGACGAGCTACCAGACTGCTCTACCCCGCGTTGTGCCTCATCAGTATAGCGATAAATAGAGTAATTCGACAATGAAATTGAGTTTTTCTTTTAAAATCACCTGATCAAGTCTCAATCAGCAGTGAACTAGGGGATGGCGGCTGGCTGCAGGTTCAAGTCTGCCAGCAGTCGCGCTGTGTCAAAATGAGTCTCCATCAGTTGATACATGCATTGAACCTTGATGGGCTCATGGACACGGACATGACCAAAGGCATGGTCTACAATTTCTACGGTCGTGAGGGTGTCCAAGTCCACTGACAAAATAGGAATTTCCAGATCTTCTGCCCGGCTAATCACAGCCTGGGAAGGGGGCATGTGCCCGGTTAGGATCAAACACTGAGTCGAAGTTTCGAGAGCGGCGAGTTGAATATCAGCCCGATCGCCCCCTGTCACCACCGCCATGTTGCGCCCTTTGCGGAAATACTTCAAGGCAGAACTCACATTCATCGCCCCAATACTGAGACTCTCAACCATCAAATCCAAACGGTCAGGACGGCATAGAACTTCCGCATTCAGCAATTTCACCAGCTCACTGACTGCGACGCTACGCAGTAAAGCGCTGCCAGGTAACAGCCCCAAAATGGGGATGTGATGCCGTTCTAAAAAGGGTTGTACCGTTTCCTTTACTTCATCAATGCGATTCTCAGGAATGTCATTGATCACCACTCCCAGTAAGCGATCTCCTAGACGCTTCTTGGCCGAGAGCAAAGCCCCCACAATTAGTAAGGAGTGAAAACGAGCGACCAATAATACTGGTGCATCCAAACACTCCGCAATTTGGGGCAGGGAAAGATCAAACAAAGTGCCCTCCTCCAGATTAGCTGGGCCTTCTAACAACACCAGATCCGCATCTTTAACTTGGGTCGATTGCAGTAACTGCTGCTGATAATCTGTAGTATCTTCCCCCTGGACTCGCCGTTGAATTGCGGCCTCCTTCAGAGCCAGAATCACTGGCAAGACCTGATCATCCGAGAGTTCCAAGGTTTCTGAAATAAATTGAACGTCAGCTTCCTGATCTTTGAGTAGCGGCTCATCCCAACAGGTACCAAGAGGTTTGCTGTAAGCAATTTTGACCCCCCGTTGTTGAAACTGATGGGCAAGTCCTAAAACCATGGCAGACTTGCCACTGTTTGGCTCTGTAGAACCGATCAGCAGATACTTTGCAGCCTTTGGCACGTGTTAACCCCCTGCTAGGTCATGTGTTTAGTTAGTAACACATTCCCATTTAAAACAACATCTTTAGGATTCAGCCTTAACAGTTTATGACATTCGTTAAGGTTCTTGATGATGTAACTTCACTTAGGATCGTGGATTTAATAAGGTGTAATAGTTCTTATTATATCTGTAAGCTAGAAAAGCGAACAGATGAACTGTAGAGCCTATGCAACCTTAATCTAGTAAGATTGAAACCCAAATGCGATGGTACTATACCATCAACCTCTCTCTGAGAAGGATCGTGAAGTTAAGGGTACGGTGGATCCCCCGGTGATTCGGATGTCACCACAAAACCTTAGCGTTGGGGATGGCAGAACTGGAGCTGGAGGATGAACCAGCACTCAAACGGGAGTCGAAATGTTTGACCATGACTGGCCATCGTTGGGAGAACGGGTGGCTATTCCGTACGGGTTATATGACTTAACAAACAATATGAGGATACAAAAAGGAACGCAGTTCCTTTTTGTCCCGCTTTGCAGCAAGAGCCAGCCCTAATTAATTTCGCAAGAATGAAACAGCCCTGCCTTTTATAGTCTCGGTTATGCGAAAAAATGGGCATCGACTAGGAGACTTTTGTAAATTCAAAGTTGGGTGTTCTAATCGATCTCGAAGCTTATTTAAAGTGGTTTGAGCTTGATGCAAGTTATCTTGATTTTTGAATGAGTTCCCCATGTTTTTCAAATAGGCTTCGAGGTATTTAATTTGTAAAGAAGATTCATTTGTTGACTGAATCAAAAAGGGCAGGTCAGACTCTACCATAGAACGGATAGCAATTATCGGAATAGGGCTGCGTAGTGGACGAAAGTTTGGATTGTGTAGTCCAGGCGTTTCATTCAATGCATGAAATTCTCCAATCATTAGCCCTGCTTCTACGAAAAAAGGTTTTAACTTTTTCTGAACTTCATCGATAAGAAGAGGAGCCTGTTCGTGGGATATATCCGGAAAGATCAGAAGGAGTGCTTTATAGAGAGCCAGTTCCCCATCCTTTACTTCTAGTTGAAGAAAAATATCTCGATAGCGTCTAACTAAACCCTCAATCTGGTGCTGATCAGAGTTTAAAGTGTGAACAACTGCTAACCGAATAGCGTCTATTTGTAACGATTTCGGTATAAATGGGCAGACTGTCCCAGAACGGCCCAAGTGAGGATTGGGTTTTCCTAGAAAATTTTCTAACCACTCCTTAACAGTAGTAAGGTATGTCATGTCCTGCTGGAGCTGGTCTATTTGACTGTTAGTAAAGAGTTGACTGGCTGTGAGAGGCGATTTCAACCCTCGCTGGATATATTTATTTGCCACCATATTAAGCTATGAAATCCATGCTAAGCAGATCTACCGACCCGTTTTGCTCTAGGCAAACTAGAGCTTTATCAGAAAAGGAGGGTAGATATTGAACTAATATCTTGAGCAAATTTGTGCTAACTGAGTGCCCGAGGCAGTAAACAGGAGACAGATCTCAAGCTTTTCTTGAAGCGCTTATAACCAATTCACAAACTAGATCCTGCTGCCAGGAGGTTTATGAACCAGTCCCCTTGACTCAAGACATCGTTAGTAAAAATCGACAGGTGACATCAGTATATTCACAGATGTGCTGGAACCTCTGTAAGTGCTGAAACTGTAATCACAAACGAACTTTATACAAGTGTCAGAATAATGAAGAGATTATTTTCCTTGACATTGTTTGCATGATATTTTATCTGAATTCAGTAATAATACGTTGAGCTTTAAGTTGAGAGGGTGTTTGAAATTGAAACGAAGTTTCAAGCATTTCTGGCGGTTCTGGCTGGTATGAGGTACATTTTCAGCCCTGCAACCCTTACTGGCCAGGGAATGATCACACTTCATCCGTTTAGAAATCGCCATAGCATTCTTTCCATCCCTAGAATCAGCGATACCCAAAATTTTAAAGCTACAAAAACAGGGGAAACTTTTCTAGCAAGGCTTTTAGGTGTTTTTGTGGATTACTCCCACAAGCTTAATACTGCCAACTAGAAGTCGCGACTGGAAAAGAACCGCTCGTCCAGGTGATTGGTATAGCGGATAATTAAGCCCCTTTATCAACGACGGAGACTGAATACCAGATGCAGCTAGAGAAGTTAGAACTTGTGACTGATGGTTGGCTTAATCAAACGTCTGTGCATCACTATTTCGAAGAACAGGTTAAATTAACCCCCGATGCGGTAGCTGTCGTATTTGGGGATCAAAAATTAACATATCAACAACTAAATCAACGGGCTAACCGGCTGGGAAATCACTTAAGCAGCCTGGGCGTGAGTCCCGAAGTGTTAGTTGGTATTTATATAGACCGATCGCTAGAAATGATTGTGGGTCTGTTGGGAATTATGAAGGCTGGCGGTGCCTATGTGCCCCTGGATTCAACCTATCCGTCTGAACGAACTGCTTTTATTTTAAAAGATACTCAAGTTAAGCTAATCTTAACTCTACAAAAATTCAAAGAAAGATTACCACTCTCACAAGCAGATGTTATTTGCTTAGACTCTGACTGGGATACAATCGCTCAGTATTCTCCGGCAAATTTATCTTGCAATATCAGTACTGACAATTTGATGTATGTTATCTACACCTCAGGCTCTACAGGAAAACCTAAGGGTGTGATGATTACCCATAGAGGTATCTGTAATCAGCTTCACTGGCGACAAGCAACGTTCCCTTTAAGCCCTCACGATCGTGTATTGCAAAATATTTCATTCAGCTTTGACCCCTCTGTCTGGCAAATATTTTGGCCACTGACTTGTGGTGCCCAGTTAGTTTTACCTAAACCAGCAGGGCATCAGGATATTCGTTACTTAGTGGAGTTGATTGCACAACAACAAATTACAGTGATTGCCTTAGTCCCCTCCATGTTGCGGGTACTCCTAGAGCAAGAAAACTTGGGTCAATGTACTTACTTAAAGCATATCTTTTGTGGTGGAGAAGCATTATCTTTAGATCTACAACAGCGATTCTTTGAACGTATCCAATCAGGTACTCTTTTACATAATGTCTATGGTCCAACCGAAGCATCTATTGATGCAACCTTTTGGACTTGTACGCCAACAATCAATTCTTCGATCGCACCGATCGGTCATGCCATAACCAATGCAGAAGTCTACGTGCTAGATGATCAACTAAAGCCTGCGCTTTACGGTGAAGCTGGGGAATTGTACATTGGCGGAATGGGACTGGCCAGAGGTTATTTAAATCGTCCAGAATTAACTGCGGAGAGGTTTGTTCCGTTTTCATACGGTTTACAAGGAGATACAAGGTTATATAAGACTGGCGACCTAGTGAAGTATTTACCAGATGGTAGCCTTGAATTTTTAGGTCGTATTGACCACCAGGTAAAGATTCGTGGCTTCCGTATTGAATTAGGAGAGATTGAAACTGCCTTAAATCAGCATAGCGCTATTAAACAGGCCATCGTTACTGCCTACGAATATTCCCCTGGAGATAAGCGGCTGATTGCTTATTGGGTCGCAGCTAACGGGGCTGAAGCGACTACTCCCCATGAACTACGTCAGTTCCTGCAACAAACCCTGCCAAGTTACATGATCCCGGCTGCTTTTGTCCAGTTAGAAGCCCTGCCTCTCATGCCAAATGGCAAGGTCGATCGCCGCGCCCTGCCAGAACCTGACCAAACCAGGCTAGAGTCAAGGGTCGCTTTTGCTGCTCCCCGCAATGAATTAGAAATTGAACTGACGGAAATTTGGGAAAAAGTTCTGAATATTCACCCAATTGGAATTCACGATAACTTTTTAGAGTTAGGAGGAAATTCTTTACTGGGACTCCAAATTTTTGCTCAAATTGAAGAAAAATTTGATAAAAAAATACCTCTAGCGACCCTCTTTCAAGAAGGTACTATTCACAAGCTATCCCGTCTTTTAGCCGATAGGCACTGGCAGGGATCCTGGGATTCATTAGTTGCAATTCAGCCAAAGGGAACAAGACCACCTTTCTTCTGTGTCCATGGGCTGGATGGTCAAGTTCTTTACTTTCATCGATTGGCTTACTACTTAGGAGAAGATCACCCCTTCTACGCTCTACAACCTCAGGGCTTAAATGGTCAACAAACTATATTTCACCGAGTTGAAGAGATGGCATCTCATTATCTGCAAGAAATGCAAACCATCCAATCAACTGGCCCCTATTTTATTGGTGGCCACTCTTTTGGAGGAGTAATTGCCTATGAAATGGCGCAGCAGTTGCATAAGCAAGGACAGGAAGTTGCTCTGTTAGTACTATTCGATACCTATAGACTCAAGCTTTTACCACCGGCCCTTCGTTACTTTCTTCATATCCGTAATCTGTTTAAACTAAAGCCTAAACAGCAATTGGCATACCTCCAAAAAAGACTGAAAAACGTCGAAGATAAAGTATCAAATAAATTGGAGAAAAAAGAGAGCGATTTACGAGAAATTAATCAACAAGCCTACAATAATTATCGAGCTCATCCCTACTCAGGTCGTTCAGTTCTGTTTAAAGCGGACGAGGATCTGCCTGAATCACTTCAAGCCTTATTAAAGCTTTCAGAAGCTATCGACGACCAATTGGGTTGGGGGAAACTATTTCCCAATGGGTTAGAAGTTCAGCAGGTTACAGGCGATCACTCTACTATTCTCTATGAGCCGCATGTAAGGCAACTGGCTGAAAGCCTGAAAGGCTTTATAAATAGGGCTTTGATTGAGTAACTTACTCACGACGCTGACTGGAAGCAATACAGTACAGGACTTATCCTTTGGGTGCGGCTCGGCTGCCACCGCAAGGTGGGACAAATAGGCGCTATGATTGCTAAATCAGAATTTAGATCGGCTCCCATAACTTGATTCCGATCACGTGATACTGATAACTTTGAAGGACTGATGTGATGCAAGATTTACGGGCAGAACTGGCTGAGTCAGTGGATATAGCTGAGTGGCAATGGTTGTCTCCCCATGCGCAACGAGACTCCATCATTGTGGTAGACCGGGCTTTAGATTTATTAGATGTAGGGATGGCGATCGCCAATGACAATGTAACCTCTGTGCAGCATTGGATTGCGGAAGGTCTGCTGCAAAAGCCATCTACAACTCAAATTTCGACCTGGAATGGGGAGCAAACTCGCCAGTTTAAGGCTCTGATCGTGCAACCCTACGTTTTAGTGCAGGAAGTTGGGCAATCAAGCTTAGATGGCGGCTAAGAAAAATGAATTTTTAGCAA
>JBJTUO010000076.1:0-9597 GCA_046080785.1 Leptolyngbyaceae cyanobacterium
ATAACTAACATCAATACCCTTCATAAACAAAGCCCGGTCATCAATTTGGTCAGTTAAGGCCTGTTTGTTTTCCAGTATCATGGGGCGTCTCCATCAAATCCCATTAGTTCCCGCTCAATTTCTTCAATGCTAGGTAATTGAGTTTGTAAGGGAACCGGTAGGGATTCCAATAATTTATATGGCGGAGTTCACTCAGGTGAAGGGCGATGTGATCACCCCCCCTGCCCCCCCTTGCCAAGGGGGGGTATAGCGTAAAACTCCTACGGCCAGGCGCTGGGGGGTAGGACTGAGCAATCGGTTGTTCTGATTGACTCATGTTTCTATCTCCGCCACGATCGCATCAATCTCTGCCCGCAGTTGATCGATCCTAGTCACCGTGGTTTTCAGCTCAGCGTTGAGCTGACCAATATCCACCACTTCGCGGGTGTCCTTAGCCTCTACATAGCTACTGACCGACAGGGTGTAATCATTGGCGGCTACCTGCTCAAAGGGGACGGATTTGGCCAGGTGATCCACCTTGGCCTTACTCTCAAACACCTCCATGATCTGGTCAATGTGGTCATCGGTGAGGATGTTGTTATTGGTCTCCTTCTTAAACAGGCCACTGGCATCAATAAATTGGGTGGTGGTGTCGGGTTTATGCTTAGAGAGCACCAGAATATTGACCGCGATGGTGGTGCCAAAAAATAGGTTGGGGGCCAGGGAGATCACCGTTTCCACATAGTTGTTATCCACCAGGTACTTTCTGATTTTTTGCTCAGCCCCGCCCCGGTAAAAAATACCAGGGAAGCAGACAATGGCGGCGCGGCCCTTGCCAGACAGGTAACTGAGGGCGTGTAGCACAAAGGCAAGGTCGGCCTTAGACTTGGGTGCCAGCACCCCGGCGGGGGCAAAGCGTTCATCGTTAATCAGGGTGGGGTCGTCGCTGCCAATCCAGTTCACAGAATAGGGCGGGTTAGAGACGATGGCATCAAAGGGTTTCTCGTCGTCAAAATGGGGGTCGATCAGGGTATTGCCGAGCTGGATGTTGAACTTGTCGTAGTTGATGTTGTGCAAGAACATGTTCATCCGGGCCAGGTTGTAGGTGGTGTGGTTGATCTCCTGACCAAAGAAGCCTGCTTCAATAATATGGGCATCAAATTGTTTTTTGGCCTGCAACAGCAATGAGCCAGAACCAGCGGCGGGGTCGTAGATTTTGTTAACGCTGGTTTGCCCGTGCAGGGCCAGTTGGGCGATCAGCCTCGAGACATGGGGCGGGGTGAAAAACTCCCCACCAGATTTACCGGCATTGGCGGCGTAGTTGGAGATCAGAAACTCGTAGGCATCGCCAAACAAATCGATCTGGCTGCCCTGGAAATCGCCAAAATCCAGCCCGGCCACCCCCTTGAGCACGGCGGCAAGCCGACTGTTTTTGTCTTTGACGGTATTGCCGAGGCGGTTGCTGGTGGTGTCAAAATCGGCAAACAACCCCTTAATGTCGCCCTCGGAGGGATAGCCACTGGCAGAACCCTCGATCGCGGTGAAGATGGCCGCCAGATCGGTGTTTAGGCTGGGGTTGGTGTGGGCCCTGGCGGCAACAGTAACGAAGAGCTGGCTAGGGTAGATAAAGTAGCCCTTGGTTTTAATGGCGTCATCTTTGATCTCAGGGGTGATGATGCTGTCGGATAGCGTGGCGTAGTCAATGGTCTCGTCATCGGCTTCGATGTAGCTGGCAAAGTTTTCGCTGATAAAGCGGTAAAACAGGGTGCCCAGTACATATTGCTTAAAATCCCAGCCATCCACAGCCCCCCGCACATCATTGGCAATCTGCCAGATCTGGCGTTGTAGGGCGGCGCGTTGCTGGAGGCTGGTCATGCTGTTTTCCTGATTGAATAGCGATTAATTCTACATCGGGGCAGCCTGGTAAGGAGTAAAGTACCCTAAATTAGACCTTTGTCGCGGTTGGCAGCCTCCCAACCTAGCGAACTCAACCACCCCCTAACACCGCAAATCCAAGGTTTTGTGGATCAACCCGCCCCTTCTGTCTTACTGATCAAGACACCAGCGGTTAAATCCGGAATGTTTCTATCCGCCATGGCAAAATCGTTCCCTTTATTGCCATGGGCCAAATTCTCCAGAAGCGAAGCAGCCCTGTTCCCTGGGGTTAGCGACCATCCTGCGATCGGCCAGCGCCTGGCTAAAGGTTTCTTCGTCAACGTCAGTTTGCTACGTTTTTTTCCCAGTGACCAATTAATCCTTGGTCTTGCTGCGGGAGGGGTTTCGCTTGCTCAGTGGCAATTTTTGCTAACTAGCGGCGCACCTTACCGGTAAAACCCGACGCCTTCAGGTGTTCAATTTGCAAGGGGGTTGGCTGGTTTTCTGCCACACTGATCCGAAACTCAAAGTCACTGATGCCGGGGGGAATCTCATCGATCGCCCCTACCCGATTGCGATTTTGCATCACCGGGTCATGGTTGGCATCGTAGATGCGGCCAAATACGTCGGCATTAATAACGGGTTTACCAGAGGTATTTTCAGCTTTGCCTGTGATTAAAAAACAGTTTGCAGCCATCGCAGACCCTGGTACAACAGACCCTTCAGCCATTTCTGGGGGGCACTCATGATAGGCAATATCGAACAGGCGAATTTGAGTGAGGGCCAGTGCTGGCGGGGTAAACCAGCCTCCAATCAACCAAATCAAGCCCATAACCACTACCAGAGTCGCTGTTTTCAGTACCCGCATATTTCACCTTAGAGAACATTTAAAGCTGAAAATCCGATTTTTCCTGATTTCCAGCTTATCGCGATCTTCTTCAGAAAGCAGAGGAAAAAAAATTTGTCATAATGAATTGCTAACGCGGTCTTTGACCCAGGTTTGGCATGGGATCGATAATCTGGTTCTCAGGATCCTGACTAAAACTACATGGCCTATCTTTGAGCGGGATTTATGGATTTGCCAGAGCTTGAAGCTGCCTTACTAGCCGCCTTTGAAGAATGCGAGGCGTTTTCCTGTCCGCTGAATCAGCAACAGCAAGAGATTTTGCGACGAGTTCTCTGGTCGATCTTGGTGGCCCATCTAGAAACAGTTGCAATACAGCCATCCTCTGGTTTTTCAAGCAGTACAGATAACCCTCTGGAGCAGCTCTCGTCAGAAGAGCGCCTGTCCCTGCTTTACTTTATCCGGGAGCAGGAAGCCCGTCGCCTCCCCTGGAAAATCACTTTACTCAACGATTGGTTACAGGGTCGAGGGTCTGGCTCGGTGCAGTTCATTCGCGATCGCTTTGGGATCCAGTGGTTGGAGCGCATCTATCCTCATCATTTGGCGGCTTATAACGACCTGGCGGGGGGCGAGGTGATGCAGCTCAAGGTCGGCGATCGGATTGAGATTTCCAATGCGCTGTGGGAGTGGGTTCAAGAAGATGGCCCCTGTAGTCCAGAATGGTTTCCCTGTACGGTGATTCAAGTGAATCAGGGCGTTGCTCATACCCTAGAGGCCAGCGATCGCAATACCCGTTGCACCGTGCGATTTGACACCGGCGCAGAGTATGAAATTCAGGGTATGCTTGATTGGAATCGAGCGAACTGGCGCTGGCTTCAGGAATAGAATTGTTGGCAGCCCCCTAGATCCCAGTGCGATCGGTAAGAATTTCATAGCCAGTTTCTGTCACCAGTACGGTGTGTTCAAACTGGGCAGAGAGAGCATTATCGACCGTTACAACCGTCCAGCGATCAGAGAGGGTGCGAGTGTGCTTTGAGCCCGCATTAACAATGGGCTCGATCGCCAGGGTCATCCCCGCTCGTAACTTGACATTGGGCATCTGATGGGTACGGAAATTGAAAACAGAGGGCTCTTCATGCAGATTACGGCCCACGCCATGGCCCGTAAAGTCTTCTACCACCACAAAGCCATTGGCTTCCACATGGTCTTGAATCGCACCAGCCAGGTCGAGCAGGTAAGCACCGGCTTTAACCTGTTCAATCCCTTTATACAATGCAGTTTGTGCTACCTCAACCAGTTTTTTTGCGGCTGGCTTCACAGCCCCCACCGGAATCGTGATGCAGGAGTCGCCATGAAAACCCTGGTAAAAGGCTCCCGTATCTACCTTGAGAATATCCCCAGAGCGAATTACCTTCTTACGGCTGGGGATGCCATGGACGACTTCCTGATTAATGCAGGCGCAGATTGAGGCAGGAAATCCGTGATAGCCCTTGAAGCTGGGGATAGCGCCCATTTCCCGAATTCGCTTTTCTGCATGGGCATCTAGGTCAGCCGTGGTCATGCCCGGCTGCACCATCTCTGCAATTTCCTTTAAAACTGTCCCCACAATTTTAGAAGACTGCCGCATAGTATCAATTTCTTCAGCAGACTTGATTTCAACCCCGCGCCGATTTTTTTTGGGTGCGGCAAGGGCTGGCTGATGCAGTAATTGGGAGAGCAGATTCATGTAACTGATAAAAACATAGTTGTGCTTAAAATATCTTAGCCTGGATTATTTACCAACTCCTCAATTATTGGCTGTCATTCCCGTGCAGCTTCCACTACCTGACCTGATCAAGCAATGCAGTGGGCAGCGCACGGTATTCGGCAAATTCCATAGAGAAGGTGGCCATACCCTGGGAGAGCGATCGCAACTCGGTGGCATAGCCAAACATCTGAAGCAGAGGCACTTCTGCCCGGATCACGGCATCCTGGTTGCGCGTTTCTGACCCCAATAATAATGCCCGTCGCGACAATAATTTGTTCTGAATTCGACCAATAAATTCAGTGGGAGACTCCACTTCTAGATTCATCATTGGTTCTAAAAGCACAGGGTTGCCCCGGGCAAAGGCATCTTCAAAACCCTGGCGGGCGGCTGCTCGAAAGGCAATTTCAGAAGAGTCGAGGGGATGGAAACTGCCTCCTTCTAATATCGCCTTGACGGACATAATGGGGTAACCCCTTAGCCACCCTGTTTTTAAGGCGTCTCGAAAGCCCTGTTCACAGGCCGCAATAAACGCAGGGGGAATGGTTCCTGCCACAACTCGGTTTTCAAAGACAAACAACTGATCACAGGGCTCTAAACGACCGATGACATGGGCAAATTGCATCCGTTTGCCCGCTGGTCTAGCGAAGGTGTAATCAAATTCGGCAGGTTGGGTCAGGGTTTCTCGAAAAGCGACGGCGGGTTTCCCGATATAGGCTTCCGCATGATATTCCCGTTTCATGCGCTCTAGATAGACCTCCAGATGCAGTTCTCCCATTCCCGATAGCAAAGTTTTGTTGGACTCTGGATCGATACTGACCTGGAGAGTCGGGTCTTCCCGCACAAACCGTTGTAGGGCTTTAGTCATACGATCGCCATCTGCTTGACTTTTGGGCGTAATGGCCAGGGTCATCACTGGCTCTGGAATATCCATTCCTTCTAAGGAGAGATGGGTACCCGGAGCACAGAGGGTATCCCCAGAGGCGCAGGTCACTCCGATCAGGCCAACAATTTCTCCAGCTGTAATTGACTCCAACTCCTGGCGGCGATCGGCCTCAATCCGAACAATTTTAGTGACCCGGTTTAAATCCTGGGTTCGAGGGTTATAGAGGCGATCTCCGCGATGCAAGGTGCCGGCATACAGGCGCGTGTAGGTTAACTGGCCATACTCATTATCGGTCAACTTAAAGGCATAACCCACCACTGGTTGAGCCGCATCTGCCGCAATGGGAACCCTGTTGTCGGTCAGAACGTCGATCGCGCTCACCGCTGACCGTTCGGCTGGAGAGGGTAAGTACAACCTGACTGCTTCTAGCAGGTTTTGCACGCCCTTATTTTTAAAGGCAGACCCCATCAACACAGGGGTAAACTCAAGCGCCAACGTTCCTTGCCGCAGGGTTTCCCAGATTAGCCCACTGCTAATCTCTTCGCCATCTAATAACTGGGCTGTCAGCACTTCAGAGTAAATCGAGATTTGATCTAGGAGCTGGTCTCTGGCAGCTTGAGCTTCTGCCTGGAGGGCTTCAGGAATAGGGCGTTTGACCCAGTGCTCGCCAGCTTGCCCTTCAAAGTAAGACGCCGACATCTCAATTAAATCAATCACCCCTGCAAATTGCCCCTCCAGACCGATAGGATACTGGAGTACCACTGGCTGCAAGCCCAGCTTATCCTTAATTTCCCCGATCGCCCGGAATGGATCGGCACCCACCCGATCGAGCTTATTGATAAACAAAATGCGAGGGATTCTGTACCGTTTCATTTGTCGATCGACGGTAATAGACTGGGACTGCACACCCGCTACGCCACACAGCACCATTACCCCCCCATCTAAAACCCGCAGCGATCGCTCGACTTCGATCGTGAAATCGACATGACCCGGTGTGTCAATCAAATTAATTTGGTGGTCTTTCCAGAAGCAGGTAATGGCTGCTGAAGTAATGGTAATCCCCTTCTCTCGCTCCAATTCCATATAGTCCATCGTGGCACCGTCACCGCCATCATGAACCTCATGCATTTGATGGATTTTGCCCGTGTAATAAAGCATGCGTTCAGATAGGGTCGTCTTTCCCGCATCAATATGGGCAGAAATTCCAATATTACGAATCGATTCTAAGGGATTCATAAAAGACCTGGAATGGAAAGAATGAGGGGCACTTCAGCCGTTGTCAAAAAGAATGATAAAAATGGGTGGAGTTAATTTAACACTGACCCCCATGCAAAACTAGCGCTGTTATTGCAAATGAATCATTGTTTGTATATGATCCATACAACCAAACCCATAGCGGATCAGGAATTCTCCCAATTGTTACATGGAGTCCGTCCTGTTTGAGCGCGATCAGCTTCCCTGCATTGACAACTGAGTAGTTACCTCAACAGACCCCTAGCCCCTCATACTGATGCGACGGACGGCAAAGAGACTGCCAAGGATGCCAATCAAGCTGCCAAAACTCAAGAGTACGAGGGGCAAAAGCAGAATTTGAGTGGAGTTTAGCTGTAACCCCTCAGTCAAAAATTGGACAAACTCTGGCTGTTGCGCTAATTGGCCTGCAAGGAAGCGTTGCACTGCTTGAATCAAGCCCCAGGAGATCGCAGCCCCTACCAGCCCAAACACAATGCCTTGCAAAATAAAGGGCAAATAGATCCAGCTCGTAGTTGCCCCCACCAGTTGCATCACTTCAATTTCTCGGCGGCGGGCCATCACAATCAGGCGAATGGTCGTCGTAATTACGGCGATCGCAGTCAACGTCAATAGGCTAATCACTGCCATGCTGACCCAACTGAGACCCCGCTTTAGTTGGGCCACTCGTTGCACGGCTTCATCCACATACTGCACCGCTTCCACCCCTGCCATCTGCTTCAGCTTGACAGCCAGAGTCTGCACCTGTTCTGGAGATCTGGCCTTAACCTTGAGTTCATCCACCAGGGGATTGCCTTCTAATTGACGGGTGGCGCCATTGATATCAGAGAGGCCCAATTCCTTGACCAAGCTGGCCCAGGCTTCTTCCTTCGTGATGGGGGTTACTTCAGTAACTTCCGGTAAGGTTGCCACAATAGGCTTGAAGTCGGCTGCCTGCACTCCCGTATCGAGGTAGACTGACACCTCTAACTGGCTACCAAAGCGAGTTAGAAGGCTCTCCAGTTGCCAGGAGGCTTGCAGGCTCAGCCCAAATAAAAACAACAATACAGTGACAGTGCTGATGGCGGCCCAATTCATCCAACCACCGCGACGCAGACCCAGCAAGGTCTCTCGCAGCAAGTAATCCAGTTTGGTCAGCGATTGCAGCATGAGGTTCTCTTTCCCAGCATTGGCCCTGGTGAGTTAGAGCGTAAATCAGAGCCAGAGAGGCTCTGGAACAGGGTATGCCAGGAGTCGGCGATCGTCAAGCCTGAGCTGCCTGATCGGCCAGGGCCGACTGGTACTTTTGAAATTCTGCAATCACTGTGGGCAAAGTGGGGAAGATATAGTGACGGCCAATCCGATCGGCCAAGCCAACTTTTTTTAGATTCACGTACAGATCTTGTTTGACCCTTGCCATCCCAAAGGTAATCTGGCGATCGGCCAGCTCCTGGCGTAAGGCTTCCAGGATATCCATGGCAGTAATGTCAATCTCAACGATCGCTTCGCTATTCAAAATAAACCACTGCACCGGGTAGCGTTCTGCTGCGATGGCAGCCAGCGCCCGTTGCTTAAAATCTTCTGCATTGGCAAAACAAAGGGGCGCATCATAGCGATACAGCACCAATCCTGGGATCGTTTCAGCCCCCTGCCAGTCTTTAATATCGTGTAACCCTGGCAGGTCGGGCACTTTGCCCAATACAGCATCATGGGGATGGGAGAGGCGCGCCAGCAGGTCAATGACTGAGAGCCCAACGGCAATACCAACCCCCAACAGAATATTGGTTAGTAAGACTCCCGTCGTTGTCAGAACAGCCAGCAGCAACTCGCTGCTGCGAAAACGACGCAACCGGCGAAACTCTGACAAATCAATCAAACGCAGAGCCGCATAAACTACGATTGCACCCAGGGCCGCCAGGGGAAAACTGGCCAGGAGAGGCCGCAGAAATAGCAGCACCAGAATCACAATCACAAAGGCCACCAGGGAGCATACCTGACTTTTGCTACCGAGAGAATCACCAATCACGGTGCGGCTACCACTACCACTGATGGGAAACCCCTGCATCATCCCCGCCCCCAGATTGGCGGCTCCTAGCGCCAGTAGTTCTTGATTGGTGTCAATGGTGTAGCGATTACGGGCGGCAAAGGCACGAGCTGTCAGCACGTTGTCAGAATAGCCGACAACCGCAATGCCGATCGCGGCACTGGCCAGATAAATCAGATGTTGGCTTGAAAAGCCCGTTGGCCAGGTGAAATGGGGCAGGCCTGCGGGAATGTCGCCCACCACTGCAATTCCCTGCTGCTCCAGAGCAAAGCCCCGTACCATAGCCGTAGAGGCCAGAACCGCTAACAGGGGGCCAGGAGCCGTGGGGAAATAGTGCTGAATCCCGAATAAAAAAAACAAGACCCCCAGGGCCAGAAAAAAGGTCGGTGGGTGAAGTTGCTGCCAGTGAGTCATGACCTGCTCTACCTGACCCAGAAAGTCATTGGCCTGAACCGGTATGCCTGTTACTTTTTTGAGCTGGCCGCCAACCATGATCAGGGCGACCCCAGCCATATACCCAACCAGAATGGGTTTTGATAGCAGATTAGAGAGAAACCCCAGACGAGCCACATAGCCAATCAGGCAAATCCCCCCCACCATGACGGCTAACAGGCTGGCCAGGGCCGCGTAATCACCGCCCTGTTGGGCAACTAGAGGCCCGATCGCGGCAGCCGTCATCACCGCTGTGGTTGACTCTGGCCCGATAGATAGCTGGGGGGAAGAGCCGAGCAGGGCATAGATTAGCATGGGCGGCAGAATCGCCCACAACCCGACAACCGGTTCAACCCCTGCTAGAGAGCCATAGGCCATACATTGGGGGATCAGGTAGGCTGCTACTGTCACCCCTGCCAGCAGGTCTCCTTTTAACCACGATTGCCGATAGTTTACGAGATGCTGCCATCCAGGAAACCACAGGGTAAGGTAATGGGAAAAACGACTGGCCATACAACAAAAATACTAGCCGTTATCGGTTATGAGGGGAAGCGATCGCTTCC
>JBJTUO010000077.1:0-7635 GCA_046080785.1 Leptolyngbyaceae cyanobacterium
TAGACATTCCCGGATTATGCTGGTTCTGATGGTTGCAGGCATTCCGGTTGGCGGCTTCACCAATAGATCTATTGTATCATTTTGCTTGTTTCGTTGGCATCAAGCCACACTCAACAAGCTCGGCTTTCATCCCGTCACCGAATCGCTCTTGAGTAAACACAATTCACGTTTTCGGTGCTCGGCTTCCCGCCGACTTAGCTAAAGTTGCGGTTTTTTCCGCCTGTCTGACTGCATGACAGTGTTACCTTAAAAGTGTTAAATCACCATCCTGACTGCTGCTTCTATGGTTGAACAACTCAAGCCCCATTATGCAGTTGCCTGGGTTAACCACATTGCTGAAATTCCTCAAGTGGTTTGGAATCGTTTGGCCCTGCCCCTAAAAACCCCCTTCTTTGAATGGGCCTGGTTAAACAACATGGAAACGTCTGGCAGTGTGGGGGCCAAGATGGGTTGGCTACCCAATCATCTAACGATCTGGCGCGATCGGGAGTTGGTTGCTGCCGCCCCTCTTTACATTAAAAGCCATAGTTACGGAGAATTTGTCTTTGATCACCAGTGGGCTGATCTGGCGGCCCGGTTGGGCATTGATTACTATCCCAAATTGCTGGGCATGTCCCCTTTTACCCCCGCCGAGGGGTATCGTTTTTTAATTGCGCCCGGTGAAGACGAAGCAGAGTTGACAGCCAGAATGGTGACTGAAATTGACCACTTTTGCGATCGCCATCGCCTTGCCGGATGTCACTTTCTCTATGTGGATCCCGAATGGCAACCCCTGTTGCAACAAAATGGCTTTGATGGCTGGTTGCACCATAGCTTTATCTGGCAAAACCAGGGTTACACTAACTTTGATGATTACCTGACGGCCTTTAATGCCAATCAACGACGGAACATCAAGCGAGAGCGCAAAGCCGTGCAAAATGCCGGGTTGGCCTTAAAGACCCTGACGGGGGATGCCATTCCCCGGTCTTTATTTCCCCTGATGTACCATTTTTACAGTGATACCTGCGATAAATTTGGCTGGTGGGGCAGCAAATATCTGACCCGTTCCTTTTTTGAGCAACTGTATTCCAACTACCGCGATCGGGTGGTTTTTATTGCAGCCTATGATGAAAACGACCCCAACCATCCCGTTGGCATGTCATTTTGCGTAACTAAAGGTAGCAACCTTTACGGGCGTTACTGGGGGGCTGCCCAAGACATTGATTGCCTTCATTTTGATGTTTGTTACTATTCGCCGATCGAATGGGCAATTACTCAAGGCATTCAACTCTTTGACCCTGGAGCAGGCGGTCGCCATAAAAAACGTCGGGGCTTTCCGGCCACGCCTAACTATTCGATGCACCGCTTTTACCATCCCCGTTTATCTCAAATTTTTCGCACCCATATTGATGAAATTAATCAATTGGAACAACAGGAAATGGAGGCCATCAATCAGGATTTACCGTTCAAAGAGCAGCGTCCCTTTCCCTCCGCTCCTTGCTGATTACTCCTTGCTTCAAGCCCTTTTAACCCGATCCCGATCGGTTGGGTGACGCCGACTGGCAACTTCACGGCCCGATCTCAGAGGGGCAGGTAGGGGAGTGACCTTCACGACATCACCGATTTGTTCGCACCGTCGGCAAGAACAGGCGATCGCTCCTTTTTTTAGAATGTCCTGTAAGTTTTCGGCGATTCGGATGAAGCCACGGGTCTGGGAATTCTTGGGTAAATCTGCTGCTTGCTGCACATAGGCTTCTAGGTCAGAACGATGAAGCGTCAGCAGGAAATGGTCAATCACGGACGCAGGACCGATGAATCAAGGAAACGCCAGTTCGATTCAATTGCAAGGCTTGCACTGTTGCCCGACCACAGGGAGTTTTACCAATCACCTGGGTAAAATCATCGTTCCAGCTAAAATGTTTTACCCAAACCTGATGACGATTCTAGTTCTCCACAAATCTATGGAGAACTAATGACATTCTTTACAAGGGGAATCTGCTACAAGAATCTTGCCGAGAATTGAAACGGGATATAACCAAATTATCCAATCAACAAGTTTCTCATCTACTTGCTGGCCTGAATCCCGTAAGATTTGCTTAAAATTCTGGGCAGACTCAACGAATTCATATCAGATTTCTTTCAGAAGAGGTTCCCGATCTGGTTGCCTCATCAGATAGGCGATCGGTCAGTGTTTCAGATATCGTGGGAGTTTTGGCGCAAGCTGTTAGAGAACAACGACAGGCAACAATAACACTAGTTAATATTGTCAGTCGTCAAAAATTAAAAATCATTAAACTCCAAGATCAAATTAAAGAATTGGAGGATAAAGGAGGAAAATAATTTGGAACGGAACAATCAAGTCTATTCACACAAACTGTCAACAAGTCGGGTTAGAATGAGCAGCATTTCTTCATAAGATTTATTGGATGACGCCCATTTAAAAACTTATACTTTGATCTATGTAATCAACGGGAGGACTATATGCTGGTTAGTGCGTTTTTTGGGTTAATTATAGTTCCTTTTTTCTTAGCTTTACTCCTTGGTTTAATTGTCTCTGCGACTCGTAGTGATGAGAATTCTGAAAATTCTGACAAGAAATTGGCTTAGAGAATGTTTGAAAAGGTATAGGTTGTGGTGTTAAACACTTCAAAATCTCCCCTAGCCCGCCTAAGCCCCTCCGGGGATGCGCCTGCGGCGTAGGATAAGGGGGGGGACTGGAATCGGCTGTTTAAAGTCTCCCTTATGAAGGGGGATTTAGGGGGAACTGGATGCTCTTGATGCACCATAAGGGACTTTTAAAACATCCTCTTAGTTAATCAAAGGGGTAGCTTGATTGCTTGATTCAAATTAGGAGTTTTTTATATGAACTTACCCTTTATTTTGGATGTCGTCATTGGTCTTGTTTGCATCTATCTTGCTCTCAGTCTTCTATCTTCAGGAATTCAAGAGTTATTTGCTACGCTCCTACAGTGGAGGGCAGCTCACTTAAAAAAAGCAATTGAAATATTGATATCAGGAGAAAATACTTCTGATGAAACAATTTCTAAGAGTAAAGAACTCCTTCAAGAAATCTATGATAACCCATTAATTAAATCTATCAGTCAAGAATCCAGGGGAGGGATAGAAACATGGCTGAGAAAAATAACTAGAGCGATCGTTACTATTGGGCGACGAAATAATTCAACATTGAAAGGGAATGAGCCTTCTTATATTCCTTCCGAAACTTTTGCGACAACCTTAATTGAAAAACTTAAGCTTTCGCAAATTTCTCAAAAACTTACAGCTTTAAAGCTTAAATCTCTCACAGAAAGAGATATTCTCTTCGCTGTTGAAGTGCTTTTGCAAGAGTACTTAAATATCAGAAATAGCCAGTCCAATTTTGATCTAAAAAATGAACACTTAAATGGGGATTTTGAGAATCTTAAAAGCAGTTTTAATGATATATTAAATGCTCTTCAATCTGGGAAGATCAGCTTGCAAACTAGTGTATACCGCATTAGAGGCGAGTTAAATAATTATATTCATAGAACTTCATCTAAAGTACAGTTATTAGAAGAAAATACTTCAACAGGAAGTGAGGCTTCTCTTCAATCAAACTCTGATGCTGATATTTTAATTCAACAGCTCATACTTCTACAGCGAGGGATTTTTTATGATGATGAAGCCTTTGACTATAGCAATATTAATGAAATTATTCACTGGCTTCAGCCAACTTTATCTGAAGTGTTAGAAGTTTTCAGGCAAGATATAACTTCTAATCCTCAGGGATATGAACACTATGAGCAAAGTTATCAAGACATTAAGGTTTATGCCCAAAAAATCGCGCAGGATTTGCCTCTTCCCTTGCAACAAAGTCTAGCTGCATTGGCGAGAATGGCAGAAATCAATTTGCCGCGAGCTCGTTATGATTTAGAGCAACTCCAGGATGAATTTAAGCAATTTAAGGTCGAGATTCAAAATTGGTTCGATCGTTCAATGGATCGGGCATCCGGTGTTTATAAGCGGAATGCAAAAGGAGTTGGTTTCTTAATTGGATTAATTTTGGCAATTGCTATCAATGCAGATACTATCCATATCTCAAATCGACTGGCAAATGATACTACATTAAGAAATTTACTCGTTTCTAATGCTGATCAAATTATCAAAAATTGCCCTCCTACTTCTGAAGGAAGTACTTCTGTCAATAACTCTAATAATTCTAGTTTAATAAATTGTATTACTCAGGCTGTGAAGCAGGAGACTTCGCTGCCCCTTGGCTGGAGTAGTGAAAATATTAAACAGCAAGATTATGAAACCAAAAATAGCATCATACCGTTATCCTCACCCTTTAAAAAAGTATTGGGCTGGGCCGTCACAGGTTTTGCAATTTCTATGGGTGCATCTTTTTGGTTTGATTTACTGAGTAAGGCAATTAATGTACGTAATACAGGTAAAAAGCCAGAGACTCAAGTTGATGCGGTTAAGTCCTCGAAGAACAATGGAGGGCACGCTTAACATCTTCAGTCATGCGGCAGCTTTGACGTCTAAAAAGCCTGCCATTGCCCCAAAAATCCGGATAACTTCATCTAGCTGTGTATAGAACCTCCTCTAGGGCCATCTCTAAACCGAATTGCGTAACCTGCCACTGGCAATATACATATTTGTCTGGCGTAACACCTGTTGCCAGACCTCGTACCCGATTTGACTGAGATGAAGCCCATCGGTGGTTAATTTAGGAATCATCTGACCAGTTTCATCTACCATCCAGCGGTACACATCTAAGTAGACAACTCCTTTCTGGCGGGCCAACGACGCAAGTTGCTGGTTTAAGGCCGCGATCTGATCGTTGCCGATCGGCACAGACCGAGTGGGTAATACCGATTGAATCACGATTTGTGCCTGAGGATGACGCTGTTGCAAGCGAGTCACAATTTGATTGAAATTGCTGATAATCTCTTGCCTGCTCACTCCCTGCTTCAGATCATTAATACCAGCCATCAAATAAATCACACTGGGGCGGGTCTGACCCATGTCGTCGAGGCGGCGCAAAACACCGCGAGTATTGTCTCCCGATAAGGCTTGATTGAGCCAGAGTTGATTACCTGGCAAGCGATCGTTGGGATACCACTGACTTAAAGAATCCCCCAGAATCACAGCCAGGCGATTGCTTCCCTGGCCGGCAAGCACCGCTCGCGCTTCCTGCGCCATGAGTTGACGCCACTGAGTATAGGTGGGTTTCTGTCGGGCCTGACTCCAGATTCTCTGAAAGCTATCACCGGGTAAGCGGGTCGCTAATACCCCTGATCGTAGAGCTGCCAGTCGCTGCGCATAAAGCTGACTACCAGAGCGGGGAGTGTTCACGACCGATGCTGATGCATCTGGGAGATAGACAGCCCTTGAAGCCAGACGACTGGTAAAAGAAAACTCAGGGGCAGCAGGACTCGTTTCTGGTTGGGCATAGCCCCAGGCAGTAGCCACTGGCTGCGATCTGTCCATAACAGGAGCAATTACCTGAGTTGTGGTTTGTGCAGTAGCCAGGTCAACCATCGATTGATTTTGAGTTGCTGTGGCTAAGGTCGCAACCAATAGGGACAAATCACTCATAGGTCAATCGGCATCAAAGTGGTTTTTATTCTTGACACTCAATTTCCTGTGCCATCCGGATAGTTTTTTTTGCCAGGAGTATTGCGATCGCTATCTTTATAGCATTGAGCCTAAAGCCCACTCGTTTAGGGGTGGGATATAAGCGACGTTCGCTGGATGCTCCGTGCCATCGACCATGACCTGCTTCACTGATTGATTCCGACTATTGAACATTAGAACGACCGGGTGGTTTCGGTTGTCTTCAATGGAGAGATCTGTACAATTGGTGATAATTTGCCACTCACTAAAAATGATCAGACCCTATTCCTGTACCCCACTCATTGCTCTGGCTCTTGCCATTGCCATGCAATCAGCAAGTGAAGCCGCTGTTTTTAGAACCAGGTTTGATTCTGGTTCAGCTTACCTTGTGGTTGAAGTACTGGATGATGATCTGGTGCATTTTGAAGCAGCCCAGGGCAGTGGCCCAGCTGCTTCACAGCCAATCTATACCTCACCCATGGTGTTCAAAACAGACTATGCTGGCCCCTCCTCAATTTCCCAGTCTGGCAATCTGATTGAAACTCCCGACCTGCGGCTTGAAGTAAATCCCAGTACTCTCTGTGTCACCGCTTGGGATAGGAAAAGGAACAACACTTTACTGTCCACGGTTTGTCCAGTCGATTTGGGGCAGCCGCTGAAAGGACTGAATATCAATCCAGGTCAGATGCAAACGGTCTATGGCCTCGGACAGGAATTTAAAGATCCGAACCAGCGGCAGCCAGGGCTTGGCCCCGCAGATGGTGACTGGATCCAACTGGGCACCCGCCAAGGACTGAAAGATCGGGATGGCAAAGAAGATCTGGGCAACGGGTTTCAGGGCTTTTTAGGGGGTGCCGTGGGGAATGTCCAAATTCCTGTTTACTACGCTGTTGGCCCTAACAATTTGAACTACGCCCTGTTTATGGACAATGTCTACTGGCAAAAATGGGACTTTAAGCGATCGCCCTGGCAGTCGCGCATGTATGGTGATCAGTTGCGCTTTTACTTAATGACTGGCCCTGACCTGCCCGATCTACGTAAAGACTATCTGGAATTAACGGGTCTGCCCCCTGTCCCCCCCCGCAAGGCATTTGGGCTATGGGTTTCAGAATTTGGCTACGACAATTGGGGGCAAATCGATCAGTTGCTCACGGGTCTGCGTGGGAGCAATTTCCCGGTGGATGGTTTTGTTCTCGATTTGAACTGGTTTGGGGGCATTACACCAGGCGATCGCAGCCGGTCTGCCATGGGGCGGCTCGACTGGGATGAAAACCAGGAACCACTGGTGGCGGATGGCCGCTACTTCTTTCCGAACCCTGCCGCCAAAATTCAGCAGTACAGGGCAGACCATATCGGGCTTTCTGCGATCGAAGAGTCCTACATTGCTGATAGCACGAATACCTATCGCGAGATGCCAGCTAACCTGCTGGCCTACACACGAGATGGGTCTGGTAAGTGCAATATTGGGCAACAGTCTAACCCTATTGAAATCAACGCCAATGATTTTTGGGGCATCGGTCGCATGATTGATTGGACTGATCCTGCTGCTGGCACTTGGATTGATCAACAGCGGCGTTTTCCCAATTTGGTACAGATGGGAATCAATGTACACTGGACAGATCTGGGTGAACCGGAACGACTCGATACCCAGGCTTGCTATCAGGGAGTGGAGACAACCCCAGCCGGGTTAAAAAACGAACACCGGGATATTCATAACCTCTACAACCTGCTATGGAACCAGTCAATCTGGCAGGGCTATGGCAATCGACAAGGGCAGACAGACAAGCTGGGCAGGGTCAACCCAAGGCCCCTGATTTTGACCCGATCGGGGGCTGCTGGAATTCAACGCTATGGGGCTGCGATGTGGTCTGGTGATATTCCATCTAACATCAGCGCCTTAGCGACCCATTTCAACGCCCAGATGCACATGGCATTTTCTGGCATTGATTACTATGGGGCCGACATTGGCGGTTTCCGTCGAGAAACCATGCCCTACAACAATGACCAGGGGGCTTATCGGGGCTATGAAGAGGAGTTATACACCCAGTGGTTTGC
>JBJTUO010000078.1:0-40203 GCA_046080785.1 Leptolyngbyaceae cyanobacterium
CGATCAATCCGGCTACAATGCCGAGATGGTCTAGGTTTTGTACAATCAGTTCGCTGCTCATACGCCACCTCCCTTGCCCTCAGGCTGAAAAGATGATGCCCCTAAATTCCGATTGTGCCAGTTAAAGGGCGCAAAGTGGGATAAAATAATTCAGTCGCTGAGCTTTATGTAAAGCTTTATTGGATTAAGATGCCAGTAACAGAACCTGCAATTGTTTGAGCAGAAGGTCAGGTTTTTGGGCAAGGAATAGAGAGTAGGCTAAATCTATAAATGAGAGAGTCCGATTATGCACTGATGACTGTTATTCAAGAAGTACTCGTAAATTCTAATGAGGCTACCACACTGATGGGGGTGCTCTTCGTGGTCGGTCTCATTACTACTGGTTTATGGAGGGTCGCTGATAGGATTGTACCTGCCTCGCAGAAGCTTCAGGAAACTCCGTTACCGCTGAAGGAGCGTTCACCCTGGCACAGTCATGGGTTGTCTCAGGAAAAGCACTCGACCCAATCCGGTCGCTTGAACACCCTGGGTAAGAAACTGCTGGGTGATGGGCAATTGATTATCAAATACTTGCGGATTTATTGGTCTCCCTACTGGTTGCCTAGCGTGGCTAGTGCTCTTTGTTTAATGAGTAAACCAGCCTACCAGTTGCTGTTTGCCCAACAGCTAGGGATGATCATCGATCGCGGGGTAGCAGTCATGGTGAGTTCTGCCCTGGTCTTGGGGGCGTTCTTGCCGATCGCCTATGGATTTACTCTATTGGGTGAGCGTTTGTCTGCTCGTCTATCCAATCGGATTGCGAATGATATCCGCTACGATTTGTTCAGTCACCTCCAGGCACTCTCACAGAGCTTTCATAAGCAGGCTAGATCGGGAGATCTGGTGTCAAATTTTTCTATAGATATCAATAAAGCGGAGATGGCGCTTGGAGAGGAGATTGTTTTAGGAATCAGTGATTTAATTGTCATCCTGGTCTATGTCGTAGTGATGCTCCGCATCAATGGATCTCTGACCCTCATCAGCCTGCTGCCCGTTGCTGTGACATTTCCGCTCCTAATCTATCTAACGCTAAATGCGTCAACGCAAGAGACGAGATCTAACACTCAGAATGCCCTAATGATGGATGCTGTTCAGGAAAGCATTCGCGGCCAGCCAATGATCGCAGCCAATAGCTTACAGTCTCTATTTGCGGGGTACTTTAGCGATGAACTGAAACAACTTGAAGACAAAAAGGCAGAAGGGCAATTTGGTTTCAGGTTGCTGCAACAATCAGCGTTGTTTTCTGCATATCTGCTCTCTGTTTGGAGCATTGGCATGGGTGCGTGGTATGTCTTAACGGCTAAAATGTCGCTGGGAGCATGGCTGGCTTTTTTCACCATTTACCATTCCATGTACGACAGCTTGTTCTGGCTGTTCAATATGCGGCTTCCTCGTTGGATTGATGCGAGCGTTGGTCTACAGCGAATTGAGCGGGTTTTAGAACAACCCACCCAAATTGCTGATCTCAGTGATGCCTATCCTCTACCGCCATTTCAACAAAAAATCTGCTTTGAGCACTTATCCTTTAGCTATGATAATATTCGGTATCAGGTGCAGGGACTGAACCTGGAAATAGCCTCTGGGCAATTTGTTGCCTTTGTCGGTTCTAGCGGCGCAGGTAAGAGTACGGTTTTTAACCTGCTGATGCGCTTTTACGATCCTACTGGCGGACGGGTCATGATCGATAGCCATGACCTAAGGCATATAACCCAGGAATCTTTACGATCTCAAATGGGAGTTGTATTACAAGAAACCTTCCTCTTCAATACAACTATCCTCAACAACATCCGTATTACGAAACCAGATGCAACCGATGCAGAAGTGATTGAGGCGGCTCAAGTGGCTGAGTTGCACGACTTTATCTTAAGCTTACCGGATGGCTATCAAACCCTTATAGGTGAGGGGGGAGGCAGGCTTTCGGGGGGGCAGCGGCAACGTATTGCAATTGCTCGTGCTTTGCTCTACAAGCCAGCGATTCTACTGCTAGATGAACCGACCAGCAGCCTTTCCGCTGAGATCGCAGATGCCATTAACCAGACTGTGATGGCTCTGGCAGGTAAACACACTGTCATAATGATCACCCATCAATTGCGATCTGCCATCCATGCAAACCGTATCTTTGTGTTAGACCAGGGTTGCTTAGTTGAACAAGGAACTCATTCTGAGCTGCTATTACTCGGAGGGCACTACCGCTATCTCTGGGATGTTCAAGGTAACTCTTCAAACACAGAACCAGGAAAAGTACCGGGAGAAACTCTAGAAATACTTTGATGAGAACTGGAATTATGGTTGTCTGGGGGTTCTAATTTAGAAAGTTTGGTAGTTGTTATCTAACATCGAAGTTGTCAAATTAATGAAAGGCAAGTGAACTTATGCAGGAAACGATCAAGAAAGTCCTTGGGGAAGTCAAAGATACTTCCATTTCAGCGATCAGCTTTTCAGATGATACCGATATCATCAATGACATTGGTTTAGATTCTTTACAGATGGTCACTTTCATGTTGAAGCTAGAGGAAGAGCTGAGTATTCAGATTGATTTTGATAGTCTTGATTTCTCTACTCTGATGTCCGTTAGGAGTCTGTGCGACTTTCTTTCAAAACAAAAAGTGGCGCTGTAGCTGCTTAAGATAGCAGTTGGCGGGACTGAATATAAATGCATATCCCTTCCCTCTATTTAGGCACCCTTAATTCCGAACGACTGTGGAGAGAGCCGGACATTTCGCAATTGCCAGCGATCGCCGATCCGCAGGCAGATGCCATTGTGAATGTTATGGACGAACTGCAGTTTGTGTTCTGTGATTCGCCTCAGGATGGGTTGATCACCCGCATGCCGATGGATTCCTCTTATAAGGATTACTTAGGTACTCTGGGCTTCTCTTTCGCCTGCAATCAGTTACCTCTTATAGACACTGAGGTAGAAGCGCGATCGCGTCAAGGAATTTGTGAACTCTTGCTGAGTGTTGCCAGGAATACTGACTACCAAGACTTACTCGTTCCTCCATATATCCTTTCGCCTTATTCTGTAGAACCCTTTACAGAGAAACTATGCCAGCACTATAAGCTTCAAGGCCCAAATTTAAATCTTGAAATCGTTAAGAAAGCGAATTCCAAGATATTTTCCCATCAACTTGCAAAGCAGCTTTTTCCGACTACGGTCGGTGAGGTGGTTTGTTCTGCTAGTGATTTGCAGGAAATTGGCTATCGCTTACTGCAATCTTCTCTATTTTTAATTAAGGATGAATTTGGAGTTTCTGGAAAGGGAAATCTCCTTATTGATTCTTCCCAGGTCTTGCAGCGCATTGTTGCTTATATTGCAAAACAAGAACGTGAAGGAAAGAGGACTCAGTTTTTGCTAGAACCATTGCTGGATAAGCAAACGGATTTTTCCTGCCAATTTGAAATCGGGGCTACCGGCAAAACCCAAATTTTATCGATTCAAACGATGCAAAACTCTGGGTTTGCCTTTTCTAGTATCCGAACGGCTGAATTATCGTTTCAAGAATTTCTGGATAGGGCAAGGTACTTTGATTGGGTGCAGGCGATCGCATCTGAGTTATATCGAGTGGGGTATTGGGGACCAGTTTGCCTTGATTCAATGATTCTTCAATCAGGACAAATTGTGCCTCTAGTCGAAATTAATGCCAGGAAATCAATGGGTTTCATTAACTACTCTACTGATCGATTTCTCTCTCAGTTTTCTACTCAGGGTGAAATGATGTTTTTCTCCCTTGGTCTTTCAAGGCAGGTAACATTTTCAGAACTCCTTCAAAGCCTGGAGCAAGCTGAAATCCTCTTCCGAAGTGATCGACCTAATGGTTTTTTACCTCTAGCATCGAACACGTTCACAATAAATTGTGCAAGGCATCAGGCAAGCCCTATTTCCAGCAAAGCCTATAAAGGTAGACTCTATGGATCGGTCATAGCAGAGGACACTAAGCAGAAACAGCAAATTCTGAATGAAATCAATCATGTTTTTGCTGATTTGAACATTCAGAAATTTAATTGATTAGCGTTGATTATTAACAGTGAAGCATCAGCCAATGTTGCCGGAGATTAAACCAGAAACCGTAACGATCCTATGCTCAGGAGCTTCTCTAGGGGCGTATGTTCCTGCATTGATTGCCAGTCGTCAGCTTCGCGATCGAAACATTCATACGGATGTAGTTGTTTTGGAAAGTATTCTACTTGAGCAAAAGCGAAATAACGTTCTGGAAGCAAAGTTTGCTTTCCACCGTAATTTTTCATTCGCTTTAATGGCTCAAAAACTAGCCAAAGACATAACGACCAGCATTGATCCTGCTGTCATGGCTGCTTTATTAGCGACCTGGGCAGAGCAGGAGCGCAAACGATTTATGGTTTTCTCAGGGTTTTGGCTGCCTGTAATCAACCAGTATCTCCACGAAGCGAATGATCCAGATATTGCCGTTGATCTTTGTCATATGGATGCATCTATTTCTACATCTTGGAAACTATACGATACAACCCACTCAGCATTTCGCCATGTCTGGTTCTTTAACTGGGAGCATAAACATTTATCCTTTAATTTCTCGGTTTCAGATGACGAGCCTTTACCCTACGGTCAGCGATCGCATCGATTTATAATTCACGGTGGAGGCTGGGGGGTTGGAACTTATAAAAGTAAGATTTCAGAACTAGGTAATCAGGGTATCCAACTGGACGTGATTGCCTATGAGCAACGGGATCTGGAGCAGAGACCAAAGCATAGCTGCTATTTCATGATTGATCCAACCTGGAAACCGTGGGAGAAAGATGCTCAGGGATATCACCAGTTTCCTCCGTTTGGTAAAGTTGAGGATGATAACAGCATCATTTTTCACAATAGTCAGTCTTATCCTGAAGTTTACAATCTAGTTCGACAAGGTCAAGGGATTATCAGTAAACCGGGGGGTGGAACGCTAGTCGATTCCCTTTCATCTGCTACCCCATTGATATGGCTTGATCCTTATGGTGATTATGAAAACAGCAATGGTCTTTTGTGGGAGTACTTAGGATTTGGTGTTTCCTATAAAAAATGGGCTGACGCTGATTACTCGTTGGAATTGCTTGAGAGATTGTACTTAAATCTACAACAGGCTAGAGCCAGTTTGCCTAAATATATTCCCAGCTATGTAGAAACCTACTGTTCTAAAGGAATTCCAGGAACCGTTAATGGAACTCAGCAGCATGATCTGAGCAAAGCACTGGTTTCAAGCTCTGTTCAGAGTTTTGCTAAATCTGTCTAGACGATTAAGGATGTTATTGGAATGAGCTATTCATTTGATCAATCCCAGGCTACTTCCTGGAATGTACCGTTGCCTCTGATCTTCTTAGAGTTTTTGTTGCTTACAGCCTGCATCGTCGATCTTGCTACTGCTCTTCTGTTTCGATCAGATTCGAATATTGTCATTTATACGGTTACTGCTTTCATTATTCTGTTCTCTTCGATCTTGCTAGTTCGTAATTTCTCGAAAGCACAGATGCGGGTCAGGAAGCAATTAGAAAATCAGAAAAAATCACAGTTATATACCGCATTATTTGGTGATTCGGAGCAGGATGAATCAATTAATTTCATCCGGAGTAGAGCTATCCAGTATTGTCAGGCTCTCATTGATGACTACAAGGATGCGCGTCGGAATGCCAGAATAACCTACTATGTTTTTCAAATTGCAACAGTGGTTTTGTCAGGTGTAACTCCTATCCTAGTGGTCTTAGACAAAACAGATCTGAGTGTTCCCTGGTTGCGGTGGTTGCCTGTTATCTTCCCAGCGATCGCCTCAATTGCGACCAGCATTTCTACATCTTTTCCATTTCAGAAGACCTGGGTCAATGCAAATACAGCAGTAGAGTTGTTGGAAGCAGAGCAGGAGAAGTTTATTTTGGGAGTCACTCCATCCTACCGCTTCTACGACATAGCAGACCCAGCCCAGCGCAAACAGAAGGTACAAGAATCGATTGAGAACTTTATTACCCAAGTCAACACCATTCATCTGAAACAGTTTCAGGGATCTAATCAAGCAGAGACTAAACCACAGGCAGAAACAGAAGCTATTAACTCGGCAATAAAAGAGAATGCAGTCTGAAACGCTTCCATAGCAACCAAATGGAGGATTTGGAGCATTCATGTCTGTATTGACAACAGTTGCCGAGTCAATAGTAGATCTAATACAGCAGAATCCGGTAAAGCACCAACAAATTAAGGTTGTGTCGCAAGTATTATCAAAGAACATTGCCAATTAAACCTCATCCCCGTCATCCCAAAGCAGATGTCGAGGAGCAAGCTTACTTCTACATCACTTTTGAGCAGCAGGTGCGCTACGTCCTGCAATAACGAGATGCCAATAACTGTCATTCCGTTCGAATCATGGCTGCTGATTTGACAAAATTATCTGACTGTCACATCGATTTCTGCTGAATGTCTGATGGATTGCTGATCCACCTTTTACAGTGCCAACCACCCGATCCATTCCTGGTCAGTGGTCATGTTGGCACCCTGGATTCATCTTCTCATTGCACTTCTATGGTCGATCGCGATCGTCTTCACCGGAGTTCCCCCCGGATTTGCCCAGGAATTCCCCTCCCCCATTCCCTTTACGACTTATAACAGTGCCCTTCCGCGTTGGGACAAACTCTCCTTCGCCTCCCTTCCTCCCCTTCAAGCGGGTGGAGAGCTTCAAGTCCCACCCACCGTAGCAAATCAACTTGGCTACAACCCCTCCCGCCGTTGGAAACCTGGTTCTGCCCTGGGAGATGTCCTGAGATTAGGGGATGTCCAGGATGCTTTTGGACCGGAACAATTCACCCTGGCTGCGATCGCCCAACGTGCTGGCTCCAATCTGAATCCCCTCCCCCTCAGCCAGTTCCCTCTCCTCCAATCCCAAACCCTCGCCAGCTTAGTCAACGCCACCTCTGGTCTAGCCTCCCTGCCCCTCCATCAAGTCAAACCTCTGTTTGATTTGGTACAACGGCATTTCTCCACCCTTGCGATCGGCGGCATCGATTCCAGCAATTTTGGCAATCAGCCCCTATCTGAAATCGCCAGCATTCCACCCCTCGGCAACCTTTCCCTCAGTTCCCTCAATCTGAATTCCTATAGCTTCACTCAACTCCCAGGACTGGAGCAAACCCCACTCAGCAACTTTCAAGGCTGGCAAACTGCCTCCATCAATGAAATTCCTGGCCTTTCCCAGGTTTCCTTTGCCGACTTTCCCATCTCCCCCACTGGATTTCTCGGCTTCGTGGCTCTGCACGATGTCACCTACGGAGCCAAAGAACATCGCCAAACTCCGACTCACCATTCCATTACGGGTAGCGATCGCGTCGGCTTTCACTACCCCTGCAACCAGACCAATGGTTGCGCCCACCTGGAACTCAATTCCCCCCTGTCGCTTGGCATCGCAGGCGACCCGACCGGACTGCATGGAGCGCAATGGATCAAAGGCGGCACCTCAGCCGGAGGGCAAATGGTTCCCGGAGGGTACGGCATTCTGGGACAAATCAATGGTGGCAAAGAACCGACTGGGCGATTGCCCTACGGCCCCGCCTTCAAAGTCGTCCTCACCGACACCAATGAGGCTCAAGGAACAGGCACCTTCGGCTTATTCTTCCGCGTTTGCCATCACGGAGTTGTTGATCTCGGCTGTACCCCCTACTTCATTGGCCCCGTCCCCTGGCTACCCTCCCGTGAGAAAGGACTGATTTTTGTCGGTGAAACTCCAGGCACTCCCCCTTCTGGCATTCAGGCTCCCAATACTCCCCAGGAGGTGCAAGACCTGATTAACCAGTATGACCCGGCTGGAAGTGGCGATGGGTCAGGGTACGATGGGGATTGTGCCACCCAGCTTGCCAGTGCCGCTCCGAGTGGCGATCGCGCCTATGCCACGCAAGCGATTCCTGCCTTGCTCAAAGCGGCTCAACAATACGGAGTTTCTGACCCCGGACAGATTGCTTACATCCTCGTCACCACTCAAGCCGAAGTCGATTTTAATTCTCGGAACGAAGATGACACCTACTCCCGATCCGGTGCCTGTGGTCCCTACTGTGGTCGCGGGTACGTTCAACTGACACACGTTGAAAACTATGAGCGAGCCGGACAGGCTCTCGGTATTGATCTCGTCCACAACCCCGAGCTGGCCAATCGCCCTGATGTTGCCGCCAAAATTGCGGTGCTGGGGATGAAGAATGGCTGGTTTACCAATCGGAGCTTAGGAAACTTTATTAATAGCTCCACTCAGGATTTTGCAAGTGCTCGCACCATCATCAACGATAGCGATCGCAGCCAGGAAATTGCTGCCGATGCCCAACGCTATTACCGCGTCTTGAAACAGTGCAATCTCTCATCGGGCGGTGCGCTCACTCGCAAAACCTATTCCGGGCAACTGATCAGCCAGGCCAATGGCAATGCCGTTGAACAAAAGATTGTGCAAGCCATCAATCAGCACTACGGCGAATCCACCGCAGCGGGACCGGCCAATGGCAATGAAGCCTGTGCCTGGGCTGACTAAACGGGAGGGCAAATGGCAGGTGCTCACCGGAGGGGGTGGAGCCATGAATAGCCGCACTCTGGTTGAGCAAGGCGTTCCGGAGGCGATCTCCGTTCAACTGCTGCAAGAGTATCAAAAGCAATGGAACCAGCGGAGGCAATAAGATGAGACATTCATCCTCTCGATGGCTAATTCTGGTTGGTGCCTTTTGTACCGGGCTATTGCTGGCCATCTTGTTTCAAATCAAGCTCTTCGCCTCGGCTCAACCGGGTCTATTGGCACCTGTCACTACGCCTCGCCCACCTGCGATCCGCGCAAGCGCGACCGACAGGTCAATCGCCCCCTTTCCAGTCAGTCCTTCAGTACAACTTCCCGACGAACTGAACATTTATTTGGGTGCATCGGGGGAACGGTTTGACCTCTGGGGAACCGTTCAGGAAAATACCAAAACCTTTTACCTGCTGGGTCTGTACGCGGACTTCGTGACCACCAATCCCTTCGACACAACCGATGAATTGATTGTTGTTCATCAGGACTCGACACCCTGGTGTGAACGGTTGATGCCTCAAGAGGGAAAGACTCTGAAGCCGTTGAACGCTTTTATGTCTTCGGCTACGGCTCTCAAACTGGAGCGACAGCGCTACCGCCACTATATCGATCGGCTGGGTGGAATCCAACTCTTTCAGCAACGGTTGAGTCAAAAAATCGTGGCAGGCAGAGGCAATTATTTGCTGTCCAAGGAACAGGTCGAGGCACTCCATCAACTGGGCATTCCGTTCCCCAAAACCTACCACCTGCTCCGTCCCAACACCTTCTCGGATTCTGGAGGTTCGCTATGAGTGTGATAATCCGGCGATCGCTGATTTGCTTCCTTTCCAGTTTGTTGATTAGCTGTTCTGCCTCTGCCCAGACACCCTCCCCCATTCCCGGTGCCAAAGCAGTGCTGCCAATCTTCCAACCTATCCTTGAGCAGCTTCAACGCCAAACTCGCATCCCAGTCGTGCTCCCAACTGACATTCCAACCAAGGCTGCTGTTCCTAATTCCACTGGCGAGACCCAGACATACATTGACGTTCCCACTACCCCTGACGGCAAGTTCCAAAAGGTTTACGCCCATATCATTGATGCTCAACCCGACAGGTACGAAATTTCCCTCGATGCCACCTCAACCTGCCAGGGACAGGATAGCTGTTCCTTTGGCTTGCTCTCAGGACAGCAACTTCACCAGGGAGATCAGCCCATGCAGGCAGCCTATGCCTTTGAGCAAGCGCCTGATTTTCAACCCACCGGACGTTCTCCAGAACCAATGGGCGAAGTTGCTTTAGCGCGAGGCATCCCAGGCTATTTTGTGCCCTTTGTGTGCGGAGCCAACTGCGACACCGCCAAAGTCATCTGGGAGCAGAACGGCTATCGCTACAAAGTGGGCATTCGCTACGCCGCAAAAGCCACAGTGGTTCATTTCGCCAATTCAGCGATCCAGAACGAAAAGTAAAGCTCCCGCCGCCGCCATTCAACGAGATTGAGATTATGGTCACCTTTGTAGGTAAACAGCAGGCTTCCAAAACCCTCGACCTGAGCGGGGAAACCCTTAAGCGCTACAGACTGGAAGGCAAGTGGATTGAAGGCATTCACTGGGTCAGGCTCAACAGCCGCTGTGTTCGCTATAACCTGGAACTGATCCAGGATTGGTTCCACAATCAGCATGACCCAACCGCTCATTTCCGGGCGATCGAGGCGTATCAGGAGACCTTGCTGAGCAATCAGAGAAAATCAGCCCGAAAACCAAAGCAGTGAGGAAGTTTCGACAACCTGGATCGATGCTCAAGCGATGTTCATAAGCCTTGACAATTGTGCTTTTGGGATAAACCGATGCAACCAGAACCTTTTTCTGAGAACAGTTACGAGTCAAACACTCTAATTCCTCTGGAGCAGGGACAACACACAATGCTCCTTCATGAACAAATGTCAGAAAGCACGGAGGGAACGATCTATTTCAGCTTGCCTGACCAGGAAACCTATCTCTACGAGTATGAGGGAGATTTAGAGGAAGCATTACAAGATCTTCCAGACATCTATGGCGTGGCCGCAGCCAGTGTTGACATAAACCAATCCCTTCAGCCAAAGCTCACTCTGACCCCGGAAGCTAGTGCTGTCATTGAACAGCTCTGGCATTATTTTGATCGCACCGGAGAGCAAACCTTCGAGGGCACACAGGATTACAATTTTCAGGTGGAGGGGAACTGGCTTTTGGTCGTATCCAAAGATCATGCCCAGGAATTCTTCGCGATTAGCCGAGATGGGCAAGTAAACTCTACCTTCTCGCCTAAACAACAGGAGAATTTGATGCAGAGATTCGCGATCGCCTATGGGCAAATTCAGTCCACAGAGCATCGGCTAAATAATTTGCAAGATCTAGAGATGGGCTAACTCTGGAAATGCCTACTTGTTAGAGGCGGCGTTTGCTACAGTAGAGTTTAACTTTTGGAAATCGCTTCCACCACTATGCAGCATACCGATATCGAACTTTCTAAAGCGGTGATGGCATTGAGGGCGATCGTTTACCAGGCAGAACACCAATTAAAATTTCTGACCCAAATCGCATCGCAGAAGGATGCAGCAGACCAGGCTGATCTGGAATACTTGCATAATTGCCTTAATGCAATTAATCCTGCAATTTCCTGGCTCGATGAACAGGTCTTTGAGAAAAAGAGGATAGCTCTTGGACAGCCGAGCCAACCTTTAGATGTCTAACATATTTCAAAGTCAGAACATCATCTCTAAAACTCTGGTACAAAAAGTTCTCGCTTGTTACCCGCGTAGTGACGATAGATTACCTCCGGAGAATTGCCAACAAGTCGAGCTACGTCTTTGGCATCCAGACCATTCTCTAGGGCAAGGGTGATAAAGGTATGCCGAGTTTGGTAAGGTTTGCGATACGGAATGTCTAAGCCTTCCAAAACAGTCTTCCAGGCGCGGTTTCTGAAATTATGAAAGTCAATATATTTCCCTTCTGGACTAGGAAATAGCAAGTCAGTTGGTTCCGCACCCTCTGATTTAATCCGTTCCAGAAGCCTCTGAACGATAGCATTACAAGGAAACTTACGCTTTTCTTGGGTCTTTAAGCCTTGCTTGATTGCAAGTCCTCCTTCAGAAACGGTGACTGCCTGCTCAAAGCTAATCGTCCTGAAGTCACTGCTAACGTGCTTCCACTGTAGAGCCAATGCTTCTGAGGGACGAGCACCTGTGACAAATAGGAATTCAACCAACGAGGCATAGTATCTGTAATAGCGATTGGCAGTGAAGGCAGCAATAATCTGGTCGCGCTCAGTCGCTGAGAAAGGATTAATGTCGTCTTCCATTTTCTCTGACTTGGGTAATTTGATTTCAGCCGACATCCCCTGAAATGGATTCTCCGTAATTAGCCCCGAGCGAACTGCCCAATCACAGCAGGAGTTCAGTGCGACGATGAATCGTTTTGCCGAATTGACAGGAATGGTTTGAAGTGCTTGATCTCGCATCTCGCTGGCACGATCAAGATCATGAGTTGGTAACCTCTTGAGATATGCAGAGTAAGCACGGTATTGGTTTTTCATCGTGCTAGGAGCGCATTGAGGGCGTTTCCACTCCACGTATTTAGTCCAAATTTCAGCCAAGGTAATTGCTGGGGTATAAATTGGGGTAATTGGGGTAACGGTGCTGAGCGCGGATTTGGGCTTATATTTTGCCAGGGTTTCGTCAAATCGCTCGTAGAGAATGTCTTTCTCAATCTCAGTCGCTTTCATCTGAGCGAGTTTTCGGTATTGAGGCGTGTCGGGATAGCCCGTAGAAATGTAATGCCGTTTACCTCCGAAACTGAAGACTAACTGCAAACGACTGTTTGAAGATTTTACTTGTACCGATCCTTTATTCGCCTTACCGGGCTTGTCTTTGGAGTACATGAGGTAAACCTCCAGCGAGAATACGGATGTTCTATAAATTTACCCCAACTTTACCCCAATTTCTACCCCAAACTCATCTAAAAATATCCAACGTTCTTCCATCCTTCGAGTAACAAGCCTTCCTGAAATGGTCTCAGAAAGGCTTTCAGTGCTTGAAACTCTTAAAGCCGATGGCGGGATTTGAACCCGCGACCGCTCGATTACGAATCGAGTGCTCTACCACTGAGCCACATCGGCTAACCAATGATTTAGTATAGCAGCCTGCCTACCGTTGCAGTCAGATCCCTTCTTGAACTGGGGGATTCATTAAACACTGGAGGCTCGCCTCAGAGGGATTAAAACTGCTAGTTTAGAAATTTTCTTTAAGGAATGCAATTTCTTGCCCATTTAGTCAGTAATCTGATAAAAGCTGGAATGGGTTCTTACTGTTTAAGGGATTTGCAATTAAATGATGGATCCCCTCTAGGGGATTTTATTTTCACGCAAGTTTCTAAGTTTCTGAGTCAGTTTGATCAACTTTAGATTTCTAAGCGTAGAGGATTGATTCTCATGTGGAAGAGAGTACTAGTATCTAACATTACTGTGCTACCCCTACTAGCCGGGGTACCCGCTTTTGCCGCTGAGTCATCACAGATGGCTGCCAGCGATACAGCCCTAACCCATCCTAAATGCATCATCGCGCAGGCGGCGGTGGAAGCCAACCCCGCGGTGGAAGGCGATCGCATCATCGGAAGGGTCTACAGCATTGTCGGGGATGATGTCTGGGTGGAACTGAAAAATGGCGAGCGTCGCCGGGTTGGAATTGGCGGCATTTCCCGCGCTGTGATGGGTAATATGTTTTACGACCCGGTTGTGATCACAGACTTTTACTGCGAGCGGATCAACCGATACTACCCTCCCTTTACGGTGGTGCAGCCTAAAGCGGTGGTGGTTGAGCCAACTCCTGCACCTCCCCCACCTGCCCCACGTCCGGTGGCACCGCCAACCCCGCCAGCTCCTGTCGAGCAGCCCGCTCCAGTGATTGTGCCCCAAACCTGGTAATTTCTTAGGAAACAAGGCAGGTGAAGGGGTAGGTTTAAGCTATCCCGATATTTTCAGTTTGATGAATTTCTGAAGACTCCCATCATCGCCTTGGTCAGAACCCTCAGGATAAAGCGCGTTGCTGAAAAGCAGTATGAATCGAAACGAAGTTTCGAGCATACAGTACCTTTTTTATGCCCAGAATCAGCAACGCCGAATAAAGTGGATCGGGCAAATACTGCCGCTGGGGCGTTCTGACTTACCTCGTCCATGCTGTAGGTGGCCACGGCCATACAGGCTTGGTGAAGTTATGAAAAACTTCTCCTCTCAACCCTTGCGTTCTTTCAGGGGCAGGTTGCTACCATGCAAATAGCAGTGGTGCAACGTTTATAAAATGATTTTAAGAAGTAGCAGATTCGGAATTCAACGAAACCGTCCCTCGGCATTGGCGGTAACGCAGGCTCTGGCTTGCCAGCTTATTTGTAGCATTGGTATTTTTGGTCTGAGCTTGCCTGTATTTGCCCAAGCTCTTGAGCCTGGCGTACAGGCTAACACTTGGCGGAGTAAGGTGTCAGCTAATCGCCCAATGCTTGACTTTAAGCAGGCCCTTAAAAACCCAGAAATTCCCACACTCGGTGCAGCAACCCTTTATTTGCCAGGTGCGCCAGATATTCGCCTGGTTGTCAGACTGAGCAAACGCCGCGTCTACCTCTATCAAGGAAATAAAGAGGTTACCAGTTACCCGATCGCTGTGGGTAAGGTGGGTTGGGAAACTCCGATTGGCACTTATTCGATACTAGAGAAAGAGCTGAATCCCATTTTTAAGAGTTTCAAGTCAGGGCGAGTGGTTCCCCCTGGGCCAGACAATCCCCTGGGGGTTCGTTGGATTGGCATCTGGACAGACGGTAAAACTCGTCTAGGCTTTCATGGCACCAATGAGCCTTATCTAATTGGGCAGGCTGTCTCCCACGGTTGCATTCGTATGCTCAACAAAGATGTTACTGCTCTATACGAAAAGGTGAGTGTCGGCACCCCTGTGACGGTTGAGCCCTGAAGGTGATCCGTCGTTATGATCAAAAGATTTGGCATCTGTTTCGTTACGGGTGCCTTTTTAGCTTTGATCTGGCACTATAAATTTTGTGTCTCTCCTCTACATGCCATGCCTGCACCGTTAACCTACCCCGCCAGCCCCACCGTCAATCAAATTGACAATTACCATGGGGTCTCTGTGGCAGACCCCTATCGCTGGTTAGAAGACCCAGACAGCCCGGAGAGTCGCGCCTGGATTGAGGCCCAAAATCAGGTCACCTTTGGGTTTTTAGAAAATATCCCCGCTCGCGATCGCATTCAAAAACGGCTGACCCAACTGTGGAATTTTGAACGCTATAGCATTCCCTTTAAGCAGGGCGGCCGCTATTTTTATTTCAAAAATGACGGATTGCAGAACCAGAGCGTCCTCTACACCCAACCGTCTCTGGAGGCAGAGCCAACCGTTTTACTGGATCCCAACACCTTATCGGAGGATGGCACCGTTGCCCTCTCAGGGCTGGATATTAGCGAAGATGGGCAATGGCTGGCCTATGGTTTATCTACCTCTGGATCAGACTGGCAGGAATGGAAAGTACGCCAAGTGTCAACCGGCCAGGATCAACCCGATCGGGTGAAATGGGTCAAGTTTTCTGGAGCTGCCTGGACCCATGACGGGGCGGGTTTTTTCTATGCTCGTTATGACGAGCCCAACGAAAAGACACGCCTGGAGGCGGTTAACTATTTCCAAAAGCTCTACTACCACCGACGGGGGACAGATCAGGGCGAAGATCAGTTAATCTATGAACGCCCAGATCAAAAAGACTGGGGCTTCAGTGGGGCGGTCACCGAAGATGGCCGGTATCTGATCATCTCTGTCTGGCGCGGCACCGACCCCCGTAATCTGCTGTTTTACAAAGATTTGACCGTTCCTGATAGCGCTGTGATTCAGCTGATTACCGAGTTTGAGGCAGATTACAGCTTTATTGGCAATGACGGTTCTACCTTCTGGTTCCGCACAGATTGGGAGGCCCCCCGCCGGCGAGTGCTTGCGATCGATACCACCAACCCCGATCGCAGTCAGTGGCGAGAGTTGATTCCCCAGACTGAAAATACCCTGGAGGATGTCAGTGTCTTGAACCATCAGTTCGTGGCTTCCTACCTGCAAGATGCTTACAATCAGGTCAAGGTTTTTGACTTGGCGGGGGCCTTTGTGCGGCAAGTGGCCCTACCCGGAATTGGCTCTGTGGGAGGCTTTGGCGGCAAGCGTCACGATGCAGAAACCTTCTATAGTTTCACTAGCTTTACGACTCCCACCACCATTTATCGCTATGACATGGTAACTGGGGAAAGTCATTTGTTTCGCCAGCCCAGCGTCGATTTTGATTCCGATCATTACGAGACCCGGCAGGTCTTTTATCACAGCAAAGATGGGACCCGCGTCCCCATGTTTATCACCCACAAAAAAGGACTACTTCTAGATGGCAATCATCCCACACTCCTCTATGGCTATGGGGGGTTTGGCGTTTCCCTGACTCCGGCTTTTTCTATCAGTAACCTGGTCTGGATGGAGATGGGCGGCATCTATGCAGTGCCCAATCTACGGGGCGGCGGTGAGTATGGGGAAGACTGGCACCAGGCCGGGATGAAATTAAAGAAACAAAATGTATTTGACGACTTCATTGCCGCAGCAGAATGGCTGATCGGCAATCGCTATACCCAACCAGCAAAACTGGCGATTTCTGGCGGCAGCAATGGGGGGTTACTGGTGGGCGCCTGCATGACCCAGCGGCCCGATTTATTTGGGGCAGCCTTACCTGCAGTCGGGGTCATGGATATGCTGCGGTTTCAAAAGTTTACGATCGGCTGGGCCTGGGCTTCTGAATACGGGTCATCTGACAATTCCGAAGAGTTTAAAGCGCTCTATGGCTACTCTCCCCTGCATAACCTGAAACCAGGAACGCCCTACCCCGCAACCCTGATCACGACAGCAGACCACGATGATCGGGTGGTGCCCGCCCATAGCTTTAAGTTTGCAGCGGCCCTGCAAGCTGCCCATCAGGGCACAGCCCCTGCCCTGATTCGGATTGAGACGAAGGCGGGGCACGGAGCTGGCAAACCAACGGCCAAATTGATTGAAGAAAGCGCGGATAAATTGGCCTTTTTGGTTAAAGTCTTGGGCCTGGATGAATAGAAGCATGGAGCGAGGCGGTGGGGTTAGGACGCTTGATCAGTCAACCAGCTGCTTTAGTCTGTCTCCAATGCCCCAGGGGCCGCTACAATAGGGCGTGTCCCTCATCGAGCCACCCCGTTGAACCCTGCCATTTCTGACGCTAACCCCCTACTGCTACTGGTAGACGGTCACTCCCTGGCCTTTCGCTCCTACTACGCCTTTGCCAAAGGCCGGGAGGGAGGGCTACGCACCAAAACCGGAATTCCCACTAGTGTCTGCTACGGGTTCTTAAAGGCGCTGCTGGAGGTGTTGGAAATTGAAAAACCGCAGTATGTGGCGATCGCCTTTGATCTCAGTGAAAAAACCTTTCGCCATGAAGCTGACGATACCTACAAAGAAGGCCGCCCCGATACCCCAGAAGATTTTTTACCCGACTTGCAGAATCTTCAGGAGTTGCTGGCCACCCTCAATCTCGCTGTGCTTACTGCCCCTGGCTATGAGGCTGATGACATTATCGGCACCCTGACTCGACGCGCCACGACCCACAACCTACAGGTCAAAATTCTGAGCGGCGATCGGGATTTGTTTCAACTGGTGGACGAAAGCGATACCGTTAAGGTGCTCTACCTCAGCACCACCTATGGCAAAGGGGCACCCCCACCGAGAGAATTTGGCCCCCAGCAGGTCAAGGAAAAGCTGGGCATTGCCCCCGCCCAGGTTGTAGATTTCAAAGCCCTCTGTGGGGATACCTCCGATAATATTCCTGGGGTACGGGGCATTGGGGAAAAGACTGCGGTGCGATTGCTCACCAGCTTCGGCTCCCTGGCCGGCATTTATGAAGCGATCGACCAGATCAAGGGGGCCGAGCGCAAAAAGCTAGAGGTAGGCAAGGCGTCGGCCCTGCACTCTCAGTTCATGGCCCAGATTCATCTGGATGTGCCCCTGGATGTAGACCTGGAAAGCCTGAAGCTGCAGGATTTTGATGAAGTAAGCCTGGTGCCGTTGTTGGAGAAATTGGAGTTTCGCACCTTCCTGAGCAAAATCAAGCAGTTGCATCAGCAATTAAGGGGTGAGCCGACTCAGGCAGCAGAGGCAGATCCGGAAGCTGTCAACCCACCAGCGCTTGAAGACGAGGATCTGTGGTTTTTTAGTGCAGAAGATACCCCTGGCAATCAAGGGCTTCGCACCGTGCCCATCACCCCCCTGGTGATCGACACAGCGGCAAAGCTCGATCAACTGGTGACCCACTTAAAGACCTGTACAGACTCGACTGCACCCGTTGCCTGGGATACGGAAACCACCTCCCTGGAACCGCGAGATGCAAAACTAGTCGGCATTGGCTGTTGCTGGGGCGGTGGGTTGGCAGACATGGCCTACATTCCCATCGGTCATACCAGGGGCACCTGTTTAGAGAAAGCCCTGGTTTTGCAGCACCTCCGCCCAATTTTAGAAGATGCCAGATACCCCAAAGCTTTGCAAAACGCCAAGTACGATCGCCTCGTACTGCGTTGCCAGGGGGTTGAACTGGTGGGGGTGGTGTTTGACACCATGTTAGCCAGTTATGTGTTGAATCCAGAACGGAGCCATAATTTATCCGATCTGAGTCTGGCCTTTTTAGGAATTCAGGCTCAGAGTTACACCGATCTGGTTCCAAAGGGGAAAACGATCGCCGAGATTGCCATTCCCACTGTTGCCAACTACTGCGGCATGGATGCCTACACCACCTACTTGCTGGTCAAACAGCTGCGGGCCGAGTTAGAGCCAACCCCCGGTCTCCTGTCTCTGTTACTCAACGTGGAGCAGCCCCTAGAGCCTGTTTTGGCCGACATGGAATATACAGGGGTTCGCATTGATCAGGCCTATCTCAAGCAATTTTCTCAATCCTTAGAACAAGACCTGGCGCAGATCGAAGAGCAAGCCTACGAATCGGCAGGAGAAACCTTCAATCTTGGCTCACCCAAGCAATTAAGCGAGCTGCTATTTGAGCGGCTAGACCTAGACCGCCGCAAGTCTCGCAAGACCAAAAGTGGTGGTTATTCCACTGATGCCGCGACCCTGGAAAAATTGCAGGGCGATCATCCAGTGATTGATGCGATTTTAGAATATCGCACCCTGGCTAAATTAAAATCGACCTACGTCGATGCCCTCCCTGCCTTGGTGCGTCAAGACACAGGCCGGGTACACACCGACTTTAATCAGGCAATTACGGCAACGGGACGCCTATCTTCTTCCGATCCAAACCTGCAAAATATTCCCATTCGCACGGCTTTTAGCCGTCAGATCCGCAAAGCCTTTATCCCCGAATCTGGGTGGGTGATCGTTGCGGCAGATTACTCTCAAATTGAACTGCGAATTTTAGCCCACCTGAGTCAGGAGCCAACACTGGTAGAAACCTATCGTCAGAATGGCGATGTCCATAGCCTCACTGCCCGGTTATTGCTGGATAAGTCAGATATTTCCCAGGAAGAGCGCCGCCTCGCCAAAATCATTAACTTTGGCGTGATCTACGGCATGGGCGCTCAACGATTTGCCCGGGAGGCGGGGGTCAGCGTATCTGAGGGCAAAGCATTTATCGATCGCTTTTACCAGCGCTACCCCAAAGTCTTTGAGTATCTGCAACAGATGCAGCGAGATGCGATCGCCCAGGGCTATGTAGAAACCATCCTAGGTCGCCGCCGCTACTTTAATTTCAGCAGTGACAGCCTGCGGCGACTGCGGGGCAGCCATCCCAATCAAATCGACCTCAGCAAAATTCGTGCCCGTGATCAGTATGATGCTCAATTACTGCGGGCAGCAGCCAATGCCCCGATTCAGGGTTCTAGTGCAGACATCATTAAAGTTGCCATGGTGAAGTTGCACCAGCAATTGCAGGCATACCAGGCCCGGCTGTTACTGCAAGTCCATGATGAGCTGGTATTTGAGATGCCCCCCGATGAGTGGGAGACCTTGCAATCTCAAATCACTGGCACCATGGAGTCGGCTCAACCGCTCTCCGTGCCCTTAAAGGTAGAAATCCATGCTGGACAGAACTGGATGGATGCCAAATAAGAGCGCTTTAACCCATAAATTGCGCCTTTAAAGCCAGAAAAGCAGGGCTAGGTTTGCGATTGTCCAGATTCTCCGGTTTATTCCAGGTGAAGGGTGCCTTGCGGGCAGCAGACATCCACAACAGGCGTCTGGCCCTAGTCATGGCCACATATAACAAACGATATTCTTCCGCAGTTTTCAGGTGTTTGGCCCGCTGCCAGGCGGTATTGACATCCGTCAGGGGCTCTGGTTCCAGCTGGGCCGTGGCACCAGCCTCTGTAACTCCTTTATGGAGAAAGGCTTGGTGTAGGCTGGCCCGAATTTGAGCCCGGGCTACTTCTGCCAGGGTAAAGTCCCCTAGAAATTGAGCCTGGGGTGGCACCCGCAAGGTTCCTGGAATCATATTTTCGTGCAGGAAGGGAATGAAGACATAGTCCCAATCCAGCCCCTTGGCTTTGTGCATCGTGATGATAGTAAGTTGGCCGGGGCGGGTATAACGGGCATCGCTGCCCTCTGGGTCGACCGGGTCAAATCGCTCTGCTGCCACAATTTCAGATAAAACCTGCAACCAAGCTGAAAGGGCATACTCCCCGTTGGTTTGTTGCAGAATCCGGCTAGCCAGTTTATCCGCTGTGGCTAGCTCGCTCTGATCGTAATCCAGGCTTTGGGCCAGGAAGGAAATCAATTGGTAGGTGGGCAAAGCCAGCCGCGATCGCAACAATTGGGTACAGACCTGGCGGGCTTGTTGCACGGGTTCGGGGTGAGTGGCATCCAGAGGGCCTGGGTAGAGAAACTGTTCTGGAAAGCTGACCAGGGCATTAATATCCTGACTGGGAATTTGTTTGCGCTGCATTAAAGTCGTGAGGGCAGCCTTGAGGTAATCCGGTGAGTGGGGCCGGTCACAAAATTGTATCAGGGTCAGCATTTCTGCCGGAACGTGGGACTGGCGATCGCGCTGCCCCACCTCATAGAGCTGTAAGCGATCGCCGTACCAGCGATTCAACTCATTCGCAACAAACCGTCCCTGTTCGTTTGTCCGCACCAGCACGGCAGCCTGGGCCTCTGGATGGTGCTTGAATAGGGTTAAGGCCCGTTTGCCGAGCCATTCTACCGTCTGGTAGGTATCTTCCGGGGTATATAGCTCTAACCCCGCCCCTTCCGGTGGAGGGTTAGGTTGGGGGTCTTGTTGTTCTGTGGGGTGGATCAGTTGCGGCTGAAACGGTTGTTCACTCCCCGCCAGTTTGGATTGATTCACCCACTTCAGCAAAAAATTTGCCGCTTCCCAGATGGGCTGAGCGCTGCGACCTGCCTGATTCATGGTCGCCAGTCGCCCTTGAGCCTGACAGTCTCGACAAAACTGGCGAAAGAAGATGGGGTCTGCGGGGGTAAAGGTGGAATTAATCGCTTGATTGGAATCTCCCACCCGCACCAAATGAGAGCCATGCTCTGAGTCTGCCGCTAAAATTTCTAACAACTGGGTTTGCAGGGGGGTAGAGTCCTGGGCTTCGTCTTCAAACACGGCAAAGATTTGCTGCTGCCAGTGCTGCCGTATTGCCGGATCCTTCAACACAGTGATGGCCGCGAGGATCATGTCGTCGTAATCCATCACCCTGCGAAACCGGAGTTGCATCTGATAGAAGTTGTATAGCCCTGCGGCAATCTCTAAGATGGCGTAGTCATCCGCTACCTGATGACTCAGTTGCTCCAGATGGTCTGGCAATAGGCCAGAACTCTTGGCTTCGTGAATGACGGTCGCCGCCAAGTCAGGTAACACCTCTGTGCGTAATACCGATTGGCGGCGCAGGCGTTCGGCTTCTTCCCCATCAAACTGTTGCCCCTCCACCAGGCGTTGAAACTGGCGGGGATTGCCGTTAATCCATTGCTCTACCGTAGAGCGGATCAGGCGGTGACGACTGGTGGGGGTAACCAGCACACTATCGGGGTTAAGGCCCGATCGCTCTGGGTGGGTGCGGGCGATCGCCCAGGCCAACCCATGTAAGGTATGAACTGCAAAACCACCCAAAGGCAATGCCAACTGGTTGAGGTTATCCCGGATTTTGGCCCGGATATTGGCGGCGGCCGATCGGGTGAAGGTAACAACGACCAGTTGCTGACGCTGATGTAACTGGTGGCGAGCAATGGAGATAGCAGCCGCAACCGCCATACCCGTCGATTTGCCGGCTTCCGGCACAGCAGAAACAACAAGAGAGCCACCTTGCCAGTCAGCAATTTCTCGTTGTCCCGGTCGCAATCTGTGGCGAAGCTGATCGAGTAAATCTGCGCTGCGATCGTCTGTCATAGCAGCAGTTAGGAAGACTGGAACAGATCCAGGGGCAAATAGCCGAAGGTTTCATTCACATCTCTATCATAGGCCGACTGACAGGAAACCAGCACCCCTCGATCGGATCCTGTATAGTTATCGACGTGGGAACGGCCCGTCTTGGGATTGTATTTCACATAGACCGGGCCGGGTAGAACTGGTAAAGCAGGAGCGCCATCATAGTCAAACGCCTGCAGATAGGCGGTTAAGGCCTCTGCTGCCTGCTCCACAGTATCGGCGCAGATACCAAAAATCTGATAATCTGAATGAGCCTGGATCTGGCTCAAGGCAGCTTGAATTTGATGACAATCAGGAAGTTGATCGGGTTGGATTAAATCAATCAGGGTAAAACGGCGTAATAAGACCTGGGCCTGATCCAATGTTAAACAGTCAGTTTCAAATGTCATATTTAATCGCGGTTTTTCTGCCTGACCTGCCAACCCCTTACCCTCAGGACTAGTTTTTGTTACCTAAAATCTGCCCTTTCCAGGCATTGATCCGCTCCCCTAATTCCTGGCGACTGGTTGCCTTCCACAAATAGCGATAAACAAACCAGATCACATAGGCAAAACCAATTAACTCAAAGGTCGGAGCCAGCAATGGAATGTCATCCAACGCATCTAGTAAGGCCAGAGTCAGCTTGACAGAGACAATGGAACCCAGAATCAGGCCCAGGGTCACGAGCGGGCTGCGGTATTCACCCAAAAAGGCGGACAACTGCTCTGGCAGGTTACTTAAAAGGCGGTAGGCCCGGTCTAAAATTTCACGCCACTGGTCAGAGGATTGGTTTGATAGCTGGGGCCACAGTGAGGAGTCTTTACCAAGATCGACTTTGTTGGGATCAGTTTCAAAGGAGCTGGTCTGGGAATAGTCCGATTCTTTCACTTCAGGGTTCATATGCATAACCTGGGAATAACAATCTAGATGGCAGCAAATGGAGGAGGATACAAACAAAAGCCTATATTAGAGGGTTTGAATCGGTTGGGACTGTTTTTAATGAGACTTGCAGGATGATTGAAAAAACACCTAAGGGTCTTTCAATACCCGCTTACCGATACAGGGTGTCAATCTCATAGGCCGATCAGTAGGTTAACAAGGAATAGCCTCCAGGATAGCAAACAGTTGTTAAAGCAAAGCCATAGGATTTTACCCTTGGACTTTAATTCTGGCAATGGTATTCAGAGCGCCTATACTGTTTAAGCTGACCTCTGAATTTACAATTTTTTTAAGGATCGACTCAATTGTGACGTTTTCGCTCTACCTGAACTCAGCATCTTCTAGTGATCGGGTCGAGTGCATGGAGACCCGACCGGATGACCAGAAAGATATTAATCATAGAGGATGACCCTAATGTAAGGGGGTTGATCATCAAACTTTTGAAAGCAGAAGGCTTTGAAGTCATCGATGGCGCTAATGGACAAGCTGGCATCGACCTGGCTCAAACCCATGAACCGGATCTAATCATTTGTGACATCATGATGCCGAAGTTGGACGGCTATCAGGTCTTGGAGCAACTACGCCAAATTCCTGAAACAGCAAGGATTCCGTTTATTTTTTTAACGGCAAAAGCCGATCGGGCTGATTTTCGTCAGGGCATGGAGTTAGGGGCAGACGATTACCTGACCAAGCCCTTTAAGCGATCCGAGTTATTAGGTGCGATCACCGCTCGTCTGGCTAAGCAAGAAACCATTACTCAGCCCTATCTGGATGAAATGAAGCGGGCGGCTCAAACCCTCAGTCAACTGGCCTATCGAGACCCGCTCACTAACCTGCCCAATCGCATCCTGCTGCACCATCAACTCCAGGAAGCGATTCGACAGGCCCAGCAGGCTAAGCAACGTCTTGCCCTATTTAGTCTGAATCTCGATCGCTTTACGCTGATCAATACCACCCTCGGCTATAGCATCGGTGACTTATTGCTACAAAAGGTGGCTGAACGGCTCGATCGGGCTTTTGGGCCCCCCAATACCGTTGCTCGGATTGCTGGAGATGAATTTAGTCTTCTTCTCGTGCATGTATCAAGTCAGCGGGAATTAGTGAAAACGGCGCAGCACATGCTGAATTTACTCACTGAGCCATTTGAGTTAGAAAATCAACTGATTCGGATCCATGCCAGTATTGGATTTACCCTCTACCCTGATCACAGCGGTAGCGCAGATCAACTGCTACATCAGGCTGACATGGCGATGCGCCACGCTAAAGCAAAGGGCATCGATCAGTATGAGTTTTACACCCCTGAAATGGATACCCATGTGGCAAGCCAACGCCAGTTAGAGGTCAATTTGGAGAGTGCCTTGATTCGGGGAGAGTTCCAGATGCACTACCAACCTCAAGTCGATATGGTAACTCGCCAAATTATTGGCGCTGAAGCGCTCCTGCGCTGGCACAATCCAAACTTGGGGGCTGTTTCTCCCAGTAAATTTATCCCGATCGCAGAAGCAACTGGACTTATTTTTCCATTGGGGCAGTGGGCGATGGAGACAGCCTGCAGAACGGCAATTGCCTGGCTCGATGCTCACCATCCCAAACTTCAACTTTCCGTTAATTTATCTGCTCGCCAATTCAAACAAGCCACCCTCCTGAGCAGCATTGATCAGATTTTAGAGGAAACGGGTCTGGATCCAACTTTATTGGTCGTCGAGTTAACCGAAACCAGTGTGATGGAGGATGTTGAGGCGACAATTCAAACGCTACAAATGCTAAAAACTAGAGGCATTCATATTTCTATTGATGACTTTGGCACAGGATATTCTTCACTTAATTATTTGAAACGGTTCCCGATTGACAGTTTAAAAATTGATCGATCGTTTGTGCAGGACATTACCAGAGACCCCAATGATGCCGCGATCTCCAAAGCCGTGATTGCCATGGCCCGCAGCTTAAACTTAACTGTCGTGGCTGAAGGGGTTGAAACCCAGGCCCAATTTGATTTTTTATTGCAACACGGATGTCATGTCATGCAGGGGTTTTTATTTAGCGACGCTGTTCCGCCTGAAGTTTTTGCCCATATGCTGCAAGAAAAATCCTCCTAGCAACTTGCCGGAGCAACTGACTTCCCTGGTTCAATTACAGGGAGTTCGCAATTTTCGTATCAATTACTACGTTCTGAGTTTGGAATTGCTGTATGACACCTCAGCCTGAAGCCGAAACACAAGATTTTGAAGCAGAATCGCTAAAGCGAGTATTTGGGTTAACAACGTTGGTGATTTATGGCGTTGGTGACATTTTAGGAGCCGGAATTTATGCCGTAGTTGGTAAGATTGTCGGCTTGTCTGGCTCGATGGTATGGGCTTCCTTTCTGCTGGCAATGGTGGTAGCTGCTCTGACGGCCCTCAGCTATGCCGAATTAGGGAGCCGTCTGCCTAAAAGTGGAGGGGTCGCCTATTTTGTGCATATCGCCTTTCGTCGAGAGTGGCTATCGATGCTGGTGGGGTGGCTGATGTTTTCCACCTGCCTGGTATCAATGGCAACGTTGTCCCTTGCCTTCGCTGGCTATCTGAATGCATTTTTGCCAGCCATTCCCCCCTGGACGATCGTGCTGGCGGTATTCGCAGGGCTGGCCTTTGTTAACTTTCGCGGCATGAGAGAGTCTTCTGCCCTCAACATCCTTTGCACCACGATGGAAGTTTCTGGCCTGCTGGTTGTCATTCTGGTTTCTGTAGGCTTTTTGTTGGCGGGCAATGCCCCTGCAGTCAGCAATACCCTGCCCGATGGTAGCCCGATCGGGTTAACCGCCATTTTTCAGGGGGCGGCCCTGGCCTTCTACGCCTTTATTGGTTTTGAGGATATTGTGAATGTGGCAGAAGAGGTGGAAAATCCGGAACAGAATGTGCCGAAAGCCATCCTTTTAGCCCTGAGCATTGCCGGAGTTATTTATATTCTGGTGTCCTGGTTGGCTACGCGGGTCTTGAGCCCAGCAGAGTTGAGTGCGTCCGGGGCACCCCTGTTGGATGTCGTTCGCCGCGCTCAGCCTAACTTTCCTGCGGTGGTGTTTACGGTGATCGCCTTGTTTGCGGTGCTCAATACCGCTTTACTGAACTTTGTTACAGCCTCCCGACTGTTGTTTGGCATGTCGCGAGAAGGGTTGCTCCCTTCCTGGTTGGGCAAACTTCACCCTGCTCGCCGCACCCCCTACCGGACTTTTTTGGTAATTCTCCCGGTTGCCATTTTGTTGGCCCTATCCGGTTCGTTGCAATTTTTGGCTGGCACCACTGCTACGCTGATTATGGTGATGTTTTGTCTGGTCAATGTGTCGCTCTTGTTGATTAAGCGGCGTCGGCCTCATAATCCTGACGGGTTACGGGTTCCCGCAGTGATTCCAGCCTTTGCCCTGGTGTCTAACTTGATCCTAATTGCCTTTGCCTCCCAAGCCAGCCATTTACTTGCCCTAGCCTTTGTTGCGATCGGCTTATTGCTGGTCTGGTTGCACCGGACGATCGCGCCCCAACGTCGGCTGCCAAGTTAAACAGCCAATGCCATCGCTGTGGTCAAAATGCCCAGGACAACAGTTGACCTGTTAAATACCGATCTTGGGTAGGGGTTCTGCCCCGCTACTGCCCCGTTCAACAGGGCTACGACGATAGACCTGGGTCAGGGGGGTAAACAACCCCAGTCCCTGAGCTTGCTGCAACGCCTGCTCCAGGGTTGCCCCTTGTTGAACAGCGATATAGACCAGGGCGATCGCTGCCGCCCGAATGGCGGTATCACAGTGAATCAGGATGGGCTTTGGCAGTCGGTACATCTGTTGCAGAATCAGAGTGGCCCGCTCAGTTGAAATTTCAGACAACTCTAAGGGCAAATTAAGGTATTGCAACCCCATCGTTTCCGCTTCAAGTTGCTCAGCTACCGAAAAATTATGTTCCCCAGGTGATCGCAAATTCAACACAGAGCAAAAGCCTTGTTGAACGACCTGGGCAAGTTCTTCGGAGCTGACCTGGCCTGCGATCGCTAACTCATCATTGATTTTTCGAATAGTTTGCATCACAACCTCCTAATCGTAGTCGCCAACCGCAACTACTGCCAGATCAGGTGGCGGCCTCACCGCTGCAGGGGCTTGCAGCGACTCTAAGTTCCAACTCTACTTCTGGCGCTTAGTTTTGAGAGTAGGTCAACAATTTGAGGAACTTGTGAGGGTTAGCAAAAACCAAAACACCCAGTCAGCCCCCCTTGGTATCAAGAAACACAGAAGTCAACCCCTCAAACTTGGTGAAATATTTCCAGTTTCTTTAGATTGCTTAGTGTCATTAAGACAGGGCAATGTTTTTGGTCAAGTTTCAGGGGTGCCTGGGTTTCATTGCCGTTGCATCTGAAACCGCTCCAGTCAGTCAGATTTCAGCAAAAGTCTTGTTTTGACTTGTTCTGACAGGTTGAACCTTATTTTCTTAAGTTCATTCAGGAAGGAATGTCCATCACTATGTCAAAGATCCCACAGAGAAGGTTGTCAAAGCGAAGACGGAGGCCTTTTCCAAAGCCTGGGCTGCGCCTTTCATTGAATCAGTTGTCTCCTAGCTGGCAGGCTTGCTTACCGCTAGCTTTCCTGATTATCCTTGGGTGGAGTGTCGCTGCCGGGGCGGCTACCCCAACCTCAACAACATTAGAGGATGTTGCTAAAACTACGGAAGGGCTTAAGGTTGGCCTAGATACCATGTGGGTTCTGATTGCTGGGATGCTGGTTTTCTTCATGAATGCTGGCTTCTGCATGTTAGAGACCGGCTTTTGCCGTCAAAAAAACGCTGTCAACGTTTTGTCTAAAAATTTGATCGTCTTTGCCTTATCTACCATTGCATTCTGGGCGATCGGGTTTGGGCTGATGTTCAGCAATGGCAATGGCTTTATTGGCACGAGTGGCGGCTTCTTTTTGAGTGGTGCTGATAACAGTCCGGCTACAGGCGATGCCTATCAGGGGATTTTTAGCGCCTTGAACTGGACTGGAGTCCCCCTGCTGGCCAAGTTCTTCTTCCAACTGGTGTTTGCTGGTACTGCGGCAACCATTGTTTCCGGTGCTGTGGCTGAGCGCGTTAAGTTTCTTGACTTCTTGATTTTCAGCCTGCTGCTGGTAGGGGTTGCCTATCCCATCACTGGCCACTGGATCTGGGGCGGTGGCTGGCTGGCAGATCTGGGCTTTTTTGACTTCGCTGGTTCAACCGTCGTTCACTCCGTCGGGGGATGGGGTGCCCTCGTCGGTGCATCTATCCTGGGGCCCCGCTTAGGCAAATACAACTCTGATCGTTCCGCCAATGCTTTACCCGGTCACAACATGAGCATTGCCACCCTAGGATGCTTGATTCTCTGGCTGGGGTGGTTTGGCTTTAACCCTGGTTCTACCATGAGCGTGGGGGATGGCAGCCTGATTTCCCACATTGCCATCACCACTAATACCGCTGGTGCCTTTGGTGGTATTGCTGCAACCGCTATTGCTTGGTTGGTTTTGGGCAAGCCTGACCTCTCCATGGTGATTAACGGCATTTTGGCTGGGCTAGTGGCGGTTACCGCATCCTGTGCCTTTATTACCGTGCCTGCTGCGGCAATTATTGGTACGATCGCCGGGGTTTTGGTGGTCTATGCGGTTGGGTTCTTTGACAATCTAAACATCGACGACCCGGTCGGTGCAATTTCAGTGCATCTGGTCAACGGCACTTGGGGAACCCTGGCTCTTGGCCTGTTTGCGATCGGCCCCAGTGAGAAGGCCGGTGCGCTCTACAGCGCTGGCCCGGCGGCTGGCCTGTTTCATGGCGGTGGTTTAGGCCAACTGGGCATTCAATTGCTGGGCGCTGTTTCTGTTGGCGGTGTTACCGTCCTGCTCTGTTACATCTTCTGGGCTGTGCTGAAGGCGACCCTGGGAATTCGGGTGACCGAAGAGGAAGAGTTTATGGGGCTGGATGTGGGTGAACATGGTATGGAAGCCTATCCTGGATTTGTTAAGGAAGCGGTTGGCATGGCAGCTAGCCCTTCAGAATCAATTTCTGGACTGGCGGGCACTAGACACTACTAGGTTTTTGCCGATGCAGGTCTAATGACCTGAGCCTGAATGGATAGCCCTGGGCTAAATGTTCTGACCAAAGTTAATCGAAGGCGATAGGAGTGAATGGATTAATTTGCTCTATCGCCTTTTTATTTGTGACGCCTTTTTATTTGTGAAAGTAACGACCCAGCCCGCTTTATCGGGAGTGGCCGTAGCATAATAGACTTAGGCCCAGTAGCATTTCTATGGCCCTGTCCGGCTCGGTGCAGCCAGTACTCCCGGTATGAGTTACCAACCGTTACACCATAAATATCGGCCCCAAACCTTTGCAGAGCTGGTGGGTCAGGAAGCGATCGCCACCACTCTCACCAATGCCCTACGGCAGCAACGAATTGCCCCTGCCTATTTATTTACCGGTGCAAGGGGAACAGGTAAAACCTCCAGTGCCCGGATTTTGGCGAAATCCCTCAATTGCTTAAACAGTGCTGTACCGACGGAAAAACCCTGCGGCCAGTGCGAGGTCTGCCGTATGATTGCCACTGGCTCAGCCCTGGATGTGATTGAAATTGACGCGGCCAGCAATACCGGGGTTGATAACATCCGAGAACTGATTGAGCGGGCCCAGTTTGCCCCGGTGCAGTGCCGCTATAAGGTCTACATCATCGATGAAGTCCACATGCTCAGCACCGCCGCCTTTAATGCCCTGCTGAAAACCCTGGAAGAGCCCCCCAATCACGTGGTGTTTGTTCTGGCCACAACCGATCCTCAGCGGGTGCTGGCTACAATTATTTCTCGTTGCCAACGGTTTGACTTTCGTCGCATTCCCCTGGCTGCAATGGTGACACACCTGAAAACGATCGCTGGACAAGAGCAGATTGCCATCACCGATGCAGCCCTGACCTTAGTCGCCCAACTTTCCCAAGGGGGGCTGCGAGATGCCGAAAGTTTGTTAGACCAACTGAGCCTCCTACCTGGGGAAGTCACTGCCGAGCAGGTCTGGGATCTGGTGGGGTCTGTGCCAGAACAGGACTTGATGGGGCTATTGCAGGCGATCGCCGCCGATGATGCAGAAACCTTACTAGATAACACCCGGCGCCTGCTGGAGCGGGGGCGGGAACCCCTGATTGTCTTACAAAATTTGGCCAGTTTTTATCGAGATCTACTGATTGCCAAAACTGCCCCCGATCGCAGCGACCTAGTCGCCCTCACCTCCCCAACTTGGGAACGGCTGTGTGATTTTGCTCAACAACTCAAGGTCGCTGTGATTTTGAAAGGTCAGCAGCATCTCCGCTCTGGAGAGGCTCAGGTGAAACACACGACCCAACCCCGCCTCTGGTTAGAAGTGACCCTGATGGGTCTGTTGCCCTCGGCCCAGATCTCCCATCTGGTTGAGCAAACACCAGTTCCAGTTGCCGCAGTTAAACAGCCTCAGTCTCCCCCCGCTTCCTCCCCACCACCAGCGGTGGCGGCGGTCGCGGCCTTACCAAGCCCGCCAGTCCCGGCTCGACCCACGGTACCAGCTCAACCCACGGTACAACCCACTGTAGAAGTGATGCCTGAGCCTGAGCCTGCCCTATCCTCTGTATCCTCTGATACGCTCTCTCTAGATCACCTCTGGCAAACCGCTCTAGCTCATGTACAGCCACCTTCGACTCAGATGTTGATGCGGCAACAGGCTTATTTAATGGCCTGTAATGATGCAGAGGCAAGGGTCGGCATCATTAACCAGTGGCATAAAACTGCCAAGGCCAAAATCCCAACATTGGAAGCCGCATTTGAGCAGACATTGAACCGACCGGTTAAAGTGCATCTGGATCCCATTTCTGCGGCTGAGCTCAAGACGGCCAAAGAGCGAGCGCCTCAATCTGCCCCAACTGCCATTGCAGGCACCAGCTCCCCGCCGCAGCCAGATCAAACAAAAATTCCTGGCAACTACGCCACGTTTCAATCAGAGGGATCTCAGGCAGCCCCCCACCTCCAGGTTATCGCCAACTCCGTTCCAGTTTCACCTGCTTCTGGGTCAGGGGCGGCTACCGTCAGCGCTCACCCCCTCGATACCTCTGAAAAGGGGGACACTGCGATCGCTGACTGGCAGCAGGAAGATGAAGTGACCCGAGCCGCTAAACGGTTGGCTGATTTCTTTGCCGGACAGATTGTCGATCTATCAGACTCAGAAGGTGGGAGTGGTGCCTTACCCGCAGTAGAAGGTGAAATCTCACCTTTACAACAAAATTCATCCGATGATTGGCCCGATTCCGATGACAGCGATGAAGATGTGCCTTTCTAACTAATCCATGCCATGGAACCCTGGAAACTTCAGGCAGCAGAATGTTCACTGCCCTCATGAACGGTCTTAACCCACTTTAACCGCTTGGGGCGAATAGCCATACGAGCGGTGGTGCTGGCCATGATCGGCACCCAGTGGAACATGTACAGCGTGCCAATCAATGCATGCAGTAATCCGCCTAACAAGCTCGCTTTAGCTTGGAATAGAGGTAAATCTGATACCGCAACCTCTTCGGCTGGGCTTTCTTTTGTGATGGCATATTGTTGACGACGAATCTGCTGGAGCCCGGTCATCATTCCAATAATCGATAAACTCACTGTCAGACTGGCGATCGGGGTATAGAGGAGGGGACGATGCCGTAAAACTGCCATCAAAAAATCTGGAATTGCCGCTGTTGGTAGGATGTATTGGGTGATCCAAAACATGAACAGATCAATCGTCTTACCAGTGCCCATGCGATTGCGCAAAATCGGTCGCCAGTAATCAAGATAGCGCTGATACCCCCCTTCTGCCCAACGGTTACGCTGATGCCAGAGGGAGATCGGGCGGGTCACCCCTTCTTCCTGAACAGCCGGAAAGGTGAGACAATCAATATCCCATTGGGCCAAGTGCAACCGAATCGTAAGATCCAGATCATCGGTAATCGTTTCTTCGTTCCAACCACCGCACTCATCTAGGGCTAACCGTCGCACAAACTGACCATTTCCCCGTAGTTCACCAATGCCTCCAATGGCAATACGCTGCTGCTGAAAATAAATATCTAAAGCCATTTCACCAACCTGGCCATAGGTCAAAAAATTAGCTGAGCCATTGGCAATTGCTTTACGCACCTGCACCGCCCCAAGCCCTGGCCGCTCAAATAAGGAAACAACCCTTCTCAACATATCCGGTGAAACCTGAGCATCAGCATCAAACACTGCAATGATCTCACCCTGAGTCAGAGGCAATACCTGGTTGAGTGCACCTGACTTGCCGCCTGTTGCCCCTGGGAGACGCTGAAAGACTCGTAAATGGGGATACTGTTGGGATAACTGCTGAAGGAGATGGGGGGTTTGATCTGTACTGTTATCATCGATGACCCAGATCTCGTAGCGGCTGCTGGGGTAATCTAAATTACACAGCATGGAAACCAGTCGCCCAATCACAGCTTGCTCATTTTTAGCAGCAACCAAAACAGAGACAAATGGTAACACTTCAGGCTGGCCGAGGGAGAGGAGTTCAGCATCTGTTAAAGGGCGTGCCAGCAAAATACGGACTGCATGAAAGCCCATCAGGGCCGTTAGTCCAAATATGAGCCAGGATCCCCATGCCACTAAATGAAGCGCGATCGTGCTGCTCCAAATGACAACAAAAACCACTGCTGCTTTACGCCGCCGCCGGTCTCCCACCGATGCTCCCTGAGAAGGGTTCTTAACCTCTTCTAAGGGGGGCAACTCGTTGAGTAAAAGACTGATGGGCTCAAGCTCGTTGTAAGAATCGCTTTCGCGCCAGGAACTCTCCGACATAGGTTACTTGGTTCAATATCCAGTACTTGTCAAAACCTTTGAAGAAGCTTGGAATTAAATAACACCAAACTGTGCAGCCTTCGCAGACCGATAATTTACCTTGAGATTCACGGTAGCCCTGCACGACCTCAGACTGCTTATAGAGGTCGTATAACTTGCCATTGACGGGAACACCCGTTTGAGCAAAATGGTAACAGGGAAGCAACAGCTCATCGTGGGGAGAGATGGCAATGACTGCGTCCACCGCCTTACAGCGTGGGTTATTAACGTCATTGCCTCCCGCCTTAATAAATTCCAGAGCAGCTCTATTGTAGCCAATATTACTGTAATGCTTGGCCGCAGCCTCAATTGCGTGGGCAATCTCAGCAGTTGGGTTTTTCTTGGAATTGTAATTACCATGGGCCGTAAAAGCGGGATTCAACCAAATTCGAGCCCCTAATCGTTGACCGAGTTCCCCCACTGCCTCAATGCCATTAAAGTTTTGGGCCGTTACAGTATGATTTAGAACAGGCACCTCTCCTAGACTCTGAGCCAGCTTGACAGACTCGACCAGCGTATCAAAAATTTGAACTCCCCTCGATTGATCATGGCTCTCTGCATCTGGGCCATCCAGGGAAAAATTAAGAAAATCAACCAGCCCTTGAATTTCTCTAGCCCGCTTGGGGTAAAGAATTGTATTGGTCGTCATGCTGGTCATAAAGCCCTGTCGTTTGGCTTCTGTGTAAATCTCTGCAACGTCAGCCCGCAGTAATGGCTCCCCTCCCGTGAAATCGACGTACTTAACACCGAGGCGGCGAAGATCAGACAAATTATGGCGAATTGTTTCAAAATCAGCCTCTTGCTTAGGCTCTAAAGCCCAAATATCACAGAAGTGACAGCGAGCATTACAACGATAAGTGAGGTAGTAATTTGCGACCAGTGGTGCCATGTGTTTAAGTCGAGCAGGAATAAGTCTCGGTTCTATTAGAATACGACGTTATGTGAAGTTTGGACAAGAGATTATTAAGATTATCTTCTAACTTTAAATGTTTTTTGCCTGTCAACTCGACACGCTATCCTGAGAATTAGGAGCATGTTAGGCTAGGCATTTACCTGAAAATCTGCAGCATGACTGAAAAAGTCGAGTAACGATGCTCAGTTGTTGATGTCACGTTGACTCTTAAACTCCAAGGAAATTACAAACAGATAACGCATGTCTCTTGGCGACTTACAACCTGCACCCAATCAACAAGTGGGTGTTTATTTACCCTACTATCCCCAACCGGGCAAGCGGGCCGTTTTACCCTTCGCTATTAGCTTGTATCAAAAGGGCGTCCTGGAGGGACACCGCAAGATTGAAGGAGGGGAAGGAATTCCGTTTATCGCGACGTGGAATGTGTCAACCCTGCCAGCCGATTTGACCCGATGTCGGATCCAGTTTGATGGTAACGCAGAACTTAGCTATGAATTAATGCTGTTGAATTTTGAGTACATTGACTTCTTAATCGAGGTCATCTTGAACTTCAAGCGGAGTCATCTGGCGGATTTTCCCCGTCCGTTTTATCGCAAGTTGCTGCGTCTAGAAGATTAGCAATTTTTCTCCCGATCCGGCGATCGCAGGCTCTTACCTCTCAGGAGCCACTCGCATTGCATTTGCACTATGCATGTCTCTGGATTGTCATGGGGGAAGTGAATGCCAACCATACCCCGCCTATCAACGCTTGAAATGGAAGTCACCAGTATTTGTCTCACCCTTGATGTGAGACTGCTACAAAAATGTGAATCAGTTGCAAAGACTGGCATCAGTGACCAATGCTCTAAATTTTGCTATAGTATAAGATGCCAGCGGATGTGGCGGAATTGGCAGACGCGCTAGATTTAGGTTCTAGTTTCGCAAGAAGTGAAGGTTCAAGTCCTTTCATCCGCATAGCATCTCCTATATATTATTTCAAGGATAGGAGCTTGGGGGTTGATCAGTTTTCCATACCCAATCCATAGCGTCCGTCTTCCGGCAACGCCACGAATTCCTGATCCGTCCAAATTTTCTTCTCTGAGGCACTAGCTACCCTCTTTGAAAGCATTGTCAAGCAGCCTGAAGCAGGTTGTGTTCACACACCGAAAAGACAAATCTGAGAACGCCGAGTACTGCCTCAATATTTTGAATTGAATACAAGTCAGTTTCTTCAACTTCTCCAGTTAAGCCAAGCCGATAAAATTTCCAGCCTTCACCATTGGTCACGATTCCAAACACCGTGATCTCTCTACCAACTTGGTGGTTACTCCACTGACAAGCCGCCATTTCCACCAAACATTGGGCTAATCCTTGTTCAAAATTGTCCTTCTTGGCTTCCATGACGCAGAGAAAAGGAGCATATAAGTAATCTCGATCTTCTGCGACCAAGTAATCCACATAGCCACCCACCGTATCTGTTTCAAGGTTAGCTCCTTTCCAAATCTTGAGCTGAGTAAAGCCTTCCAGCCCCTCCTCCAAAATGGCATCAATTAAAAGCTTTTTAGATTCTTCAGAGGCCCTTAGGTCAAACCGTTGCAGCTTTTTCAAACGTTGATTAAAAAAGTTACTGGGGGTAACCAATTCAGCTTCAATCACCCAAGGCGTTAATTTAGCTAGGTTAAGATGTTGAAAAGCTTCCACCAAGCTAAAACCAGAAAATTTATGCTTTTTCGGCTTAGAGGTGAGCGCCATATTCACCTTACTCCATTGAAATGACTCTTTTCCTAATTTAACTGATGGGGAGTTTGAGGGGCTATAAGTCCCGCGCTCTACCTGTAACAAGAGCGAATTTGGGTTTTTATCCCTCGATCGCCCTCTTCCTCACAATTTTCTTACAAAAGATCTCTACAATGAACTTTTGTAAGGAGCTTAAACGACTGCTTGTCCCTGGGCCCCCAGGCAGCGGTCAAACCCAAATTGCTATTGCCCGCAAATCTCTCAAAAAGAAGTCTCGCAGAAAATGGCTCAGGTGACCGATTGACCTCTGCTAGATTCGGTGAGATGTATGGCCAGCTTCTCGTTGTAAGGTCTGTTACCTGAATTTCAGAAAAACCACCGACAAAATCTGGCATTGGGCTCAAAAAATGTCAGGATTGAAAGCAAGGAACTTGTCTGATCTGGGGAGCATGCATGGCTGCGATTGAAGTGGAGCATCTCAGCAAGGTTTATGCCATTGCGATGAAGCAACCAGGCTTGAAGGGGACGATCGCCCACTTCTTTCAGCGCAGCTACCGCCAGGTTCATGCCGTGCAAGAAATTTCTTTTGCAATTGAGCCGGGGGAGGTGGTGGGCTTTTTGGGGGCCAATGGAGCCGGCAAAACCACGACCCTGAAGATGTTAACGGGCTTGATCCATCCTTCATCGGGGCAGGTGCGGGTGGCGGGTTACGTGCCCTTTCAGCGGAAGCCCGGGTTTTTGCAGAAAATCACCCTGGTGATGGGGCAAAAGCAACAGTTGATCTGGGATTTGCCCGCCCTCGACTCACTCCGGATCAATGCGGCAGTCTATGGCATCAGCGATCGGGAGTGCGCCCGGCGGATTGAAGAATTAACCGAAATGTTGGCATTACAGGGAAAGCTGACCCAACCTGTACGCAAACTCTCTCTAGGAGAGCGGATGAAGGCAGAACTGCTCGCGGCCCTGTTGCATCGACCTCAGGTTCTATTTCTGGATGAACCAACCCTGGGCCTGGATGTCAACGCCCAGGGGAGTGTGCGTGATTTCCTGCGGGACTATAACCAGCATTACGGGGCCACGGTTTTGCTCACCAGTCATTACATGGCCGATATCACTGCCCTCTGCCCACGGGTGCTGGTGATTCATCAGGGGCGGCTGGTTTATGATGGCAGCCTCGACGGTTTGGTAGAGCGGTTTGCGCCCTGTCGAGATGTCACCGTCGAGCTGGCCCACATCTACCCGCCAGAAAAACTGGCCCGCTATGGCGCATTAGAATCGGTCGATGGCCAGTCGGTGCGCTTTCTGGTGCCTCAGGAAGATCTAACCCGCACCGTCGCTAACATTCTGGCCGACTTTGAGGTGTTGGATCTGGCGGTTACCGATCCCCCGATCGAAGAGGTAATTGGTCGAGTTTTGCAATCTGGGACGGTGACGTGACATGAATCAATTGCGCAGAGCGCTGCGGGTTGGGGCAACTCTACTTTCTGTCTACTATGCCTACATGGTGGAGTATCGGGCTGAGTTACTGCTTTGGGTTTTATCGGGCTCCCTTCCCATCATTCTGATGGGGGTGTGGGTTCAGGCGGCCCAATCAGGACAGTTTGCCCTCACTCCCGTAATGTTTGCCCGTTACTTTCTCGCCGTTTTTTTGACGCGCCAATTTACAGTGGTTTGGGTGATCTGGGAGTTTGAGCGAGAACTGGTAGAAGGGAGGCTATCCTTTCGTTTATTGCAACCGCTCAACCCCATCTGGCATCATACCTTTTCCCATCTGGCAGAACGCCTGGCCCGCCTTCCCCTAGCGATCGCCCTGGTGGGCTTCTTTTTTTGGCTCTATCCCCAGGCATTTTGGTGGCCCGGTTGGCAACAACTCTTCCTGTTTCTGATAGTGGTGCATCTGGCTTTTGCCCTCCGCTTTTTGATCCAATACACCCTATCCATGTTTGCCTTTTGGATTGAGCGGGCCAGCGCCTTAGAAAACCTGTGGTTTTTGTTTTTCTTGTTTCTGTCGGGGATGGTGGCCCCCCTGGAGGTGTTTCCCCCAACTGTGCGGGCGATCGTCCTCTGGACTCCTTTTCCCTATTTGATCAATTTCCCAGCCAGCATCTTGGTTGGGTTACCAGTCAACCTGGGCCAGGGGTTACTGGCCATGCTGGGCTGGACGGTAGTATTTTATGGGCTTTATCGCTGGCTGTGGTGGCGGGGGCTGCGTCAGTACTCTGGGATGGGCGCTTAAGGACTGAGATAAGGGCTGTTGATTGGGTTGGCAGCAGTAATGCCGGAGTAGACCAGCCCCCTCTGGATATCGAGGGTGAGCATATCCCCATCTCGGATGGCAGAGGTGGCGTTTTTGACCCCTACAATCACCGGAACGCCTAAGCGCAAACCAATGATGGCGGCATGGCTAGTGAGGCTACCATCTTCGGTGATAATGCCTGCTGCTTTGCGAATCGCATCGACACAATCTGCGGTGGTGCAACTGGATACTAAAATATCACCGGGATTAAAGTGAGCTGCGCTCGCCCCATTATTGACGACCCTGGCTCTGCCACTGACAGACCCCTGACCAATGCCAATGCCTTGGCCGCGAACGGTTGTAACCACTTCAACTTTAATTAAATCGGTGGAACCTGGCACCCCCTGGAGAGTGCCAGCGGTCATGACGATTAAATCGCCTTCCTGTAACAGTCCTTTTTCTTGAGAAACCGTCAGGGCTGCCTGGAACGTTTGCCCTGTTGAGGGCAGATCCAACACCAACAGCGGTTTGACGCCCCAAACAAGTTGCAGGCGTCGAGCCACATCCACATGGGGGGTGACGGCCAAAATCGGCGTTTGGGGGCGAAATTTGGAGACATTTCTCGCGGTTGCTCCAGTTTTGGTCAGGGTCATAATGGCCCCTGCATTCAGTTGCTCTGCGATTTGCCCCACCGCCTGACTGATGGCATTGGGAATACTACGCTTTGTGTCTTCAAGGTTGCGCACAATTTTTTCTTGCTCAATTCGCATGGCAATTTTGGCCATCGTAGCAACGGCCTCCACGGGATATTTACCCACCGCCGTCTCGTTAGATAACATGACCGCATCTGTCCCATCCAAAATTGCGTTGGCCACATCTGAGATCTCAGCCCGGGTGGGGCGGGGGCTATGCACCATGCTATCGAGCATCTGGGTGGCCGTAATCACCGGGATACCCAAACGGTTGGCAGTGGCAATCAGGCGCTTTTGCAGAATCGGAACATCTTCAGCGGGTAACTCAACCCCCAGATCGCCCCGCGCCACCATCACCCCATCTGAGAGGGAGAGGATGGCTTCCATTTCTTCGATCGCTTCGTGTTTTTCGATCTTGACTACCACTGGCACATCTTTACCGGCGCTAGAAATCAGTTCCTTAATCTCCAGCACGTCCTGGGGGTTGCGGACAAAACTAAGGGCGACCCAGTCGACTCCCTGGTCAAGCCCAAACATTAAATCTTTTTTGTCTTTGTCGGTGAGGGCTTTGATCGAAAGATAGACCCCAGGAAAATTAACACCCTTGTTATTAGAAAGTGGCCCACCCACCACAACCCGACAATGGAGTTGGCGCTCAACCCGATCGACCCTTTCTACTTTCATCTCCACCCGGCCATCGTCTAGCAAAATCACAGCCCCATCTGGAACTTCATCTGCCAGGGGCTCATAGGTAACCGAGCTGATGGTTTGACATCCCGTCACGGGCTTGCTGGTTAGGGTAAAGGGGTCGCCTTTGCTGAGCATGATGGAACCCTGCTCAAACCGGCCGAGTCGAATTTTGGGCCCTTGGAGGTCTTGCAAAATCCCAACGGGCTGGTCTAGCTCAAAGGACGTCTGCCGAATCAAGCGAATACTGCGTTGATGATCTTCGTGGGTACCGTGGGAAAAGTTTAGGCGAAAAGTGGTTGCACCCGCTTCAATCATGGCCCGCAGTACGTCAGGGCTACTGGATGCTGGGCCGATAGTCGCAACAATTTTTGTTCGACGCTGGGTAGGAAGAAGAAGCATGGTGGTGCAGACCAAAAATCAAGCGGTGACTGTCCAAACTTGAACAGCAATGGGTTATCGTAACATGTTCTTACAGCCAGTCAGCGAATAAATTCGCGGCTATATCAATGCTGTTCGTCATTCCTGCGGAGGCGGGAATTCACTCTGATAGAAGTTGCCCAAGTTAGATTCCCGTTCCCCACTTGCAGGTGGAATTGCCACAGGAATGACAGCTAATCATTGAGGGTTTGTGAATAACCCAAGCTGAGCTGACCGCAGTCAACATAGACATTTTTTTGGAATGGGTAACCTGGGATTCGAACCCAGAACCAGCGGATTAAGAGTCCGATGCTCTACCGTTGAGCTAGTCACCCTTGATGGCACGGTTGCACTACAAATTGGTTGCTTCACAGGCAGCAATAGATTGATTTTATCTCAAATCTTTCTGTCTGCGGATGTTTCTCTCAAAGCAACTGGCCCGCCTACAGAAGCGGTGGGTTTGAACGCTTCAGGCAAGGCTTGGAGGGTTCCCATTTCCGTATTTTGTAGCAATGCAGTAAATGCACCCGCCCCCAAGCCAAATTGAGGGAATAACCGATAGCAAGGAATATGGCTCAGGTGCGATCGATACGGTTGCAACTGATCTAGGGCGATTGGCTGAAACTGAGGAAACCGAGCTAGAAACCACTCCACCACCTGCTCGTTTTCTTCTGGAGAATAGGTGCAGGTCATGTAGAGTAAGTAGCCCTGGGGGCCGACTATG
>JBJTUO010000079.1:0-5517 GCA_046080785.1 Leptolyngbyaceae cyanobacterium
CAGCATCGATTCCAGGGATTCCAGGTCAGACTCTGTCAGCGGCGTGTTGCGTTTGAGTTTGGCGATCGCCACATGGTTTTGGTTGGCTCGGATGTAAGCTTCGACCTTCTTGCGGTACTGATAGGGGCTGAAGCCCGTCTGATTCAAAAATACGGTAGGTGTCGCGGTGTACTTCATCCCGTGGGGTGGCGGTCAAACCCACCAGCAGGGCATCAAAGTAATCAAACAAGGTGCTGTATTTCTTATAGATCGATCGGTGGGCTTCATCCACAATCACCAGGTCAAAGTGCCCCGGCCCAAAGATGCGCCCGTTGCGATCGGTCTGATTGATGAAGTTAAGCAGGGTGGGATAGGTAGAAAGAACGACGTTGGCACTTTCTACATCTTTGTCTTTGGTCAAGTCAACTGGGGTGACAGAGGGGAGGTGAGACTTAAAGGCCCGCAGAGCCTGGGTCAACAATGCATTGCGATCGGCGAGAAACAGCACCCGCTTCACCCAGTTGGCACTGATCAGCAGATCGACCAGGGCGATCGCGGTTCGGGTTTTCCCAGTTCCGGTTGCCATGACCAGCAGGGCTTTACGGCTGTTGTTTTGGTCAAAGGTCTCGGTAATGCGGCGAATCGCCTCGGTCTGGTAGCTACGCTCGACGATCTCAGGGTTGACTTGCATCAAGTGTAAGCGTTTACGACTGGTGCGGCGAAAGATCAGGCGCTCTAGTTCTTCTTGTTTAAGGAAGCCGTGGATCTGGCGGGGTGGGTAATGCTGATCATCCCAGACCCAATGCTCGTAGCCGTTGGAGTAAAAAATAACCGGGCGCTGACCAAATTGGGCCTCTAAACAATCGGCATAGAGTTTTGCCTGGTGCTTACCGTTGATTGGGCTGACAGTGGTACGTTTGGCTTCCACTAAAGCAAGCGGTTTACCGTCATCACCCCAGAGTACGTAGTCTACGTAGCCCTTCCCCGTAGCGTTGGGCATACCCTGGACTTCGTATTCTGTAGAAATAGAGTCGTTTGCCCCACCGCCACCGCTTTCCCCTCCAGGGAGGGGAAAGTTCCACCCAGCTTCCTTTAGCAGCACATCAATCAGGTAGCGGCGGGTGTCGGCTTCGTGGTAGTCATGGCTGTCGGGGACAACTTCATTTTGTTGTTTGACGGCATTTAGCTCGGCTTTTAGAGCCTCGATCTGCTGTTCTGTTTGGTGCTGCCGCTCTTCGGCAATGCGACGCATCTCTTCTGCCTGGGAAAGCCGGGTTTCCAGTTCTTGAAGTTGCTGGAGAGAGAGATCCTGCGTTGCTGCTTGGGGGTGGGGAATTAGGTCTCGATCGAAGTTGAGCGCTGGCAGGGTTCTACCCTCTTTGCTGTAGTAGCGGCAGAGCCAGTAGAGAAAGTGGAATAGCTCTTGGATGACAGCGACAGACTCTCGTTCGGTGATGGTGGTGGCGTTATGAACCGCTAGATTGCCTGTTTTTTGGATACTACGGACTTTTTGGAAGAGGCTGGGCGGGTTGAGATTATCTTTAAAGGTCTGCTCGTGGATTAAGGCACCCAACGAATTATCGTAGGGAAGCTGGAGGTAGGGGTCGTTGGCATAGAGCCAGTGGACGGCTTGCTCCAGGGTGAAGCGGGCATAGAAGCAACTGGCGCGAGGAGCCGAATAGACCAGGCTCTCTGCCTGGGCCGCATGTTCAAATAACTTGGGCAATCGGGGCTGGAGGAAGTCGAAGTTGGATGCCATAGTGAGCCTCTATGGGTGACTATTACTTCAACATTCCCCAATTTAGAGGAAAAACTGGACAGGGATGGTGATTTACCTGTAAAGACTTTTTTCCTGGACTTAGCGGGAAGGGTTTTCTCGCCCGTGGTGAACTCTTAGAATGAACACCTGATTGTCTTCGATGCGGTAGTAGAGGGAGTAGCCGTATCTACCAAAGAAGACCCGGAGCTTACGCTGGTTGGTTCCTGGGATAGCGACACCCCGCTCTGGGTAGTTAGAGAGACTTGCCCCCGCATTCAAAATCATCCGAGCAGCACGGCTAGCGACGCTAGCATTTTTCTCGTTTAAGAAATCAAAATGCCTCTCTAAGTCGCTTAGAGCCGCTGGTAACCAGATCACCTCGAACATGATGATCAGGATGACTGAGTGCGGTTAGCAAACCAGGCTTCTACCTGGGCCTGAGAAATACCCTCTGGATTTTGCTGAAAGGCTTCCCAACGGTCTTCGTTTTCCTGGATGATCTCTGCCTCGGTCAGGTCGGGAAACCCAACGGTGGTATCAATGAGTTGCTGGCTGTAGAAGTACTGTAACGCCTGCTCAATAATCACCTCTGGGTCATCGTACCCTAGCGCCATGAGTTGCTGGATTAGGTCTTCGGCGATCGGTGTGATAGCAACATTCATAGGGCGAAAGGTCGGTTAACTTCGATGGATTCATTATAGCGATCGCACAGCTAGCGCCGGTTGCTCTTACAAAACACCCCTTGCTTCAAATCGCTCTTAGTTCGACACAAGGTCAACCAAGGTCAACACAGCGCCAACTTTAAGTTGATGCCTTGGAGTGTCTTGGGTTAGATCAACTTCGTAAAGCTGAGGTTAATTCAATGAAATTTATTTTCGCCTAAAAACATGGCCTTTAGGGCTCTTATAGCCTTTACAACTTGCCTTGGAAAGCGCGTTGAAGAAGAGCGTTAAAGAATTCCATTCCTTCCTTTCCCTGATTAGCCTGTCTGAAACGGCTATATTCAGCCTGGTTTCTCAAGGTGACAAATTTCTCTTGAAGGCTCATAGGAGGGACTGGTATACGTAGCTGATTCACATCAGCTACTCGTAGATGCTTAACAGTAGAACCAACTGCAACTTCAAGAGCTTGTTTATATACAAAGGGCGAGTTCAGAGCAAACAAAAGATATTCAGGCAGTACAAGATTGCGGTTGGGGTGTGATACCATAATCCGCTGACCTAAGCAGGGAAAAAAACCTTCTGGCACAATAGCAGCCATACCAAACGGTGCTTCTCGCGCATAAACAATATCGTTTGGAGCTGTTTGATATCTGGATGACCAAATAGCATTAGTTGCTGCGGTAACGTACTTTAAATCAGAAAGATCGAGGCGATAATCACGAAAATTAGTAGTTCGTATTAATGGGATACCTTCATCGACATAAGGAGCTGTTTTGTTTCGACAGTCTACCAACACCTCGGATACATCCGTAAATGCGAGAGTATGTCGAGAATTAAGGTATTCACTAAACATTTCCAGGAAAGCCGATCGTAGCAGTTCTTCAGTTAGCGCGATCGCTGCTTGTCGTTTCCGTCGAACGGCATCGGCGCGATCGAGAATGTCAGCAATACGGCGTTGTTCTGCGATCGGGGGTAAAGGAAAAATTAGCTCTTTAATGCAGCCAAGACGGGTAGCAACGCAAAGCGGGACAAAATACAGGAGTTGAGATTGCAAAGGAAACCCTTGCAACTGACGGCAAGGGCGCATATCGTACCCTTGACGAGTTAAATCAGGGAACGATGTCAATCAATATACGGGAACGATGCCAGAAAGTCTTGCAATGTTTGTCTGAGAAAACCCATCAGAGCCTGCGTGCCATTGCAGCCGCAACCGGAATTCCGAAAAGTAGTGTGCATCGGCATCTGAAGGCCATGGAACGACGACAACAGTATGCGGAGTCGTACTTGTGGGAAACCGTGGAAGGTGCAAATTGGCTGAGATTGCTGGTGTTTGCGGTAATCTACTGCTTTGGCATCAAAGGCGGTATTGGGGCAGAGAGTCTATCGGCATTTTTTCATCTGGTGCACCTGGAAGGACAGTTCGGCTGTTCGGCCAGTGCCTTACGAGACCTTGAGGTGCGGGTCAAAGAGCAAATCATCACCTATGGGCAAACCCAATCTGAAGTGGCAACGGCAGCGCTACCGATCAGCATCTGCGTCGGCGGGGATGAGACCTTCTATGAATTGCCAATTTTGGTGGCGATGGAGTTAGCCAGCGGGTTTATCTTCACGGAAGCGGCCTGTGAGAACCGCACCTATGAGACGTGGTGGCAGCAAGTGAGTCAGTGGTTTACCCCTGAGCAATGGCACTGTCGGTTTCTGGTGAGTGATGAGGCCAAAGCCTTAGTCAAACTGGGGCTCAGTGGCTTGGGTTGCCCCAGTCTGCCGGATCTGTTCCATCTACTGCAGAGCCTGAGCAAATCCCTGGGCAGCGCCATAGCCCGTCGGCAGGCACACCTGCAGAAACAACTGCAAGCTCTCCTGGCCAAACGGCAGGCGGTTTCATCGCCAGAGAGCATCACCCAGGTGGAAAGCCAAATCACGACCTTGCAAGCCCAACAGCAGAGTCTGGCAACCGACCAGCAAGACTATCAGCACAGCTTACACGCCCTTTCCCAAGCGATTCATCCGTTTCACCTCGACACCGGAGAATCCCAGGTGGGACTGGAGTTGCCGGGTCACTTGCAAGCCCCCCTGGCCACCCTGGAACGGTTGAGCCACACCTATGCCCCAACCCAAAGCCAGGCCGCCCTCCAGCGTTGGCAACGTCAAATTCCAGCTCTATCGATGACCCTCCATGCCTGGTGGCAGTGGGCGTTGGAATCGCTCTCGGCTCAAACGGACAACCCGGACCTCCAAGACTGGGTGCTGACGGCGCTGCTGCCCTGGGTCTACTGGCATCAACAAACCCAAAAGACCCGCCAGGCCCAACTCAAACAGGCCTATCAGCAAGCCGCTCAGCAGGCACAAGCCCGTTTCCTGGCAGCTAGCTTTACCCAGACATTGCCCCACCTTGAGCAACAGCAATGGATTGATTGGGCGATCTGGATGTGTGACAAGTTTCAGCGCACTTCTGCTGCGATAGAGGGACGCAATGGGTATTTATCGGCACTCCATCATGCCAATCGGGGCTTTACAGAACAGACCTTGAAGGTGCTGACCATCATCCATAACTTTGACTTGAAACGCGACGATGGCACCACCGCTGCCCAACGGCTCTTTGGCAAACCCTTCCCAGATCTGTTTGAGTTCATTGTGCAAAATATGGGGGAGTTACCCAGACCCAGACGATCCCTAAAAGGGCGAAAGTCCAAAAAGCCCACCGTACAAGCTGTCCCGGCTTAAGTTGATACCCCTTCATTACTCCAAAAATGATAAAAATAGTTTAGGTAATTCATTGGTGGTTCCGCAGTAAAATATTCGCTTTCTGGCTTTGATTGGTCATGGTAACCTAGGGCAAAAATACGCTTAAAAATGGTTAAGGCCATTGTGGGTTCAAATTGTTTCACTGTAAGGCTTTTTATCTCAGAATATGCGATCTGAATCTAGATCTACGCAGGTAAAACCTATGAAGTTAATTTCCTGCAATACTTAGGAAGTAGAGATATGGCATTTCGTTTGAGTGCACAAAATGTATTTGACTATCTAGAAGATCGTGGCATCGATTTGGGCTGCGATCGCAGTTTGATTCAGGTTGAGCTAAAGTTTGCCAAAAACTTTAACCTGCTACTTAGCTTC
>JBJTUO010000080.1:0-5275 GCA_046080785.1 Leptolyngbyaceae cyanobacterium
CCTGCGATGATGGAATGCCCATGGAAAGTGAGCGGCATAAAGCCCAAATGGATTTGCTGATCGAGGCTTTAATTCCCTGGTTGACTCAGCGAAATGATGGGTTTGTTGGCGGCAATATGTTTGTTTACTACAGTCTGGCTCAAGTGCGAAATCAGGACTTCAGAGGGCCCGACTTTTTTGTGGTGTTGGGAGTTCCCAAAGGGGAGCGCAAAAGTTGGGTGGTTTGGGAAGAAGGCAAAGCCCCCGATGTTGTGATTGAATTGTTGTCCGAAAGTACAGCTACTGCCGACAAAACCGAGAAAAAGCTGATTTATCAAAATCAAATGCGGGTACCAGACTATTTCTGGTATGACCCCTTTAACCCCAATGACTGGGCTGGTTTTTCGATTCAACAAGGAGTTTACCAACCCCTGGTGCCCAACGATCGCAACCAGTTGCCGAGTGAATCTCTGGGATTAGCGTTACAGCATTGGCAAGGAACTTACAAAGGAATTACTGCCACTTGGTTACGGTGGGCAACTTTGCAGGGAGAATTGCTGCCAACCCCTGAAGAACAGGAACGCCAACGGGCAGAACACGAACACCAACGGGCAGAACAGGAACGCCAACGGGCAGATAGAGCAGAAGAACAGTTATTACAAACAGCCCTTAATTTGCTAGCAGAGGGAATGACGGTGGAACAGGTCGGGAGGGTTACAGGTTTGGATGCATCGACGATCTCGGCACTGCCCAGCTTTTGAGTTGTGGGGGGGCTAGCAATGGCCAGGGTTACCCATAAATCACATAATCCGCTGCGGTCAGATTCAGCCCTGTCCCCCTGACTGAGCCCCGATCTGCTGGCGACGTCTTTGCTGGCCAGCGATCGCAGCCCCTGGTAAGCGGGTGAGTTGACTGGGGTCAAGCCAGTTGCCAAGTCATTTCTTCACCTGCCCGTAAGGGCACAAGTCCAGATTCTGTAAATGGAACCTCATCGGGAACACGCCAGGTGGTTTTAGTCAAAGTAATGTGCTCAGTATTCCGTGGAAGCTGATAAAAATCTGGCCCATAGAAACTGGCGAAAGCTTCAAGTTTATCAAGGGCATCAGCGCTCTCAAACACTTCTGTATACAATTCCATTGCATGTAAAGCCGAATAGCAACCCGCACAACCACAGGAACTTTCTTTACTATTCCGAGAATGGGGGGCGCTATCGGTACCTAGAAAAAACTTAGGGTTACCAGAGGTTGCTGCTTGCAAAAGCGCCGATCGATGCTGCTCTCGTTTCAAAATTGGCAGGCAATAAAAATGGGGGCGAATGCCACCCTGGAACAGGTTATTGCGATTAAATAACAAATGTTGTGGCGTGATTGTTGCAGCGATGTTGTTTGCAGATAGGACATACTGGACTGCATCTGAAGTGGTAATGTGCTCCAGGACTATACGCAGGTTGGGAAACCGCTGTTTGAGAGGAATTAAATCTCGGTCGATAAATACCTTCTCGCGATCGAAGATATCAACCTCGTGATCGGTCACTTCCCCGTGCAGGAGTAAAGGCAGATCTACCCGCTGCATCGCTTCAAAGACACGATCGCCCTTGCGAATGTCTGTCAAGCCAAGGTCTGAATTGGTTGTTGCCCCAGCAGGGTAGTACTTGACCGCTTTGACAAACTGGGACGCTTTCGCCACGATAATTTCTTCAGGGCTTGTGTTGTCGGTGAGGTAGAGCGTCATCAGTGGCTCAAACGGTTGCCCATCTGGAACTGCTGCAAGGATGCGATCGCGGTAGGCTGCTGCATCGGCGACCGATCGCACTGGCGGCTTCAAATTTGGCATGATAATAGCACGAGCAAACTGACGTACCGTATGGGGCAAAACTGCTTTCAATGCTGCGCCGTCCCGTAGATGGAGGTGCCAGTCGTCAGGTTGGGTGATCGTGATCTTTTGCATGCTTCAAGTATAAAACCGCTAGTGGGTTAGCCGTTGGCTGCTTTATTAATCCGTTGTAGCCGATTTGATTAAGCCGTCTAGTTAACCTAAGCGAAGGGGTCGCCCCCTCCGCTCGGCTCCAAAACCGTGCTTGAGACTTAACTCCTGCGGAGACGCTACGCGAACACCTCACACGGCTCCTGAGATACCGACTCTTTGTCATAGACACCCGTTCAGTTGAGTGGGTCGATTCAATCAACTTCCCTGGCTTGCGACCTCCCCGTTTGCGGCTTGCGGGGTCTCCCCATTATCCCACCGTCGTGACGCATCACTCGGCATTAGGCATATAAACCGCTAGTAAGCGCGTTCACAGAGTGTCTCCGATAGGAGAATCGCTTGTTGGTATCCCGCCCTACGTCTGCATATCCTCTGGCTTTCCCAAAGGCATTGGCTTCTTAGGGCATCCTTCCCATCTGCTGCATCCGGTTGGCACCTACTCAGAAAACTGAGAGCAATCAGCGGGTTACTTCGTTCCAAATCACCGTAATCGAATCCTTAGGACGCTACTTTCTGCCGGGTTTAATGGGAGTGCATACGAGTCGTGAACGTAAACGCCCGCCCCAATATCCTTTGCCTTTTGGCGACCGCCTATCAGCCTGATTTGGCTAGTTTGATGTGACGACAGTTTAGACACAGCTTTGCTTGCGCCATCCACAGATCCATGCTCAACGGCCACCGGATGAGGCTTCCAGCTTTGCGCCTTTTCACCCCGCTTTACGGATTGTAGGCGTAAGACTTCCCGAAGGGTAGACCAGTCGCTACCGTAGGGGTGATGCTGTTACTACTTGCACCTGGAGAGAGGGACTTGCACCCTCACGGTGATTCAGTTGTCGAGGTTCTACCCTCGCCACCCGTCCCTGAGTATCGCTACTCATTTAGGATGAACGAATCGCACACGGTGCCCATCACCCGCCGTAGACAACCTCTGCATCATAACAGATCACCTCTTGGCGGTCGGTGTGCATTGGGGTTTATGGGGAGACGGGAAAGAAAGCAATCGCAGCTGCTAACAACCTTACAACTGACGAACGAGATAAGGTTCGTAGACGAGCCTGATTCATTTGCCGATAGCTGGATTCGATCCCAAAGCGACGGCTGTAGAGGATCATTACTGAATGAACGGAGCGACGGTAAGTTGGCAAGTGGACTTTCTTGCCAACCACGGCATAAACCAACGTCTTAGCCGGTAGCCGTTTCCCCTGTCTGCGGGAGTGGCGGCTATAGCATGCACTACAGCCACCCGAAGTTGAATCTCCCCCTCCTCATCACTGCGCATGGTGTAGTCGGTCCATTGACTGAGTTGCATTTCAAAGAGGACTCGACTACCGGAAGGGGGATCTTGATTGCCACGGGCGACCATCGGCACGATGGCTTCCGGTTGTTGATCAAACCATTTCAGTGCCGCTACTGAGCAGAAAGCCCGGTCTGCTAACCACAGTTTCACTTTAATGCCTCGTTGGTCCAAATAGTGCTTGAGCGTCTCAAGCACGCTGACTAACGATTCATTTTTGCGCACGTAGTGCAGCGCTAGGGTCACTCGTCGGTTTTTGCGAATCACGTAGGCAGTGGCAAACACATGAAAGTAGGTGGTCCCTTGTTGGGCTTTACCCCGGCGTACTTCGTTGGGGTCACTGGCCGGTTGACCATAGTAAGGAACGGCTACCAAATCTACGGCCACTGACTGGGCCCGCTTTCAGTAACGGCAGTCGAGAAAATGCCACAGGGCGGCATTGACCTCTATTTCGGCAGTTTCTACCTCGAATGAGTCCTCCACCACACCCCGAATCGTGTTGGCACTAGCCGCACCCTCATGCTGGCTGCATTCATGGTCAATGCTGGTATTATTCGCAGCGGCGGCTAACAAGATGTCCCAAACCATCTGGGGGGATGATTGAGGCCCTTTACTGCTGAGACTCAGGTGTTTCTCGATGCTCTCAACAGCCATCTGATGGGCTTGTTCTTGGCTGAGACAATTGAGTTTAGCGGATGTGGTCTTCATATTCAGCCTCCTTATCAGAGGTGCTACCTTCTCTCTAACACATCCTCCCAGCAATGGGACTGTTGGTAACAACTGTGGGGGTTGTAGTTTAAGGCTTATTTGGCAGGGATTTCACACTCTCAAGGTCCATTGCGGACTACTGAGGATGGATGAATAACTGAATTGAGTATGAGGCTGAAACTCAGTTGACTCAATCGCAGTTTAGGCAGTTAAGGCCGAACTTAAGGAGTGCTGACCGTGAGCTTCTAGCCTTGAACAGGTAGCTCCACAGAGGAGAGGCTCTGATCAGCAGATGGCACTGATATGGTCAGGGTTTGAGTGTACAGTTGCAAAACAGGTTCCAAGAGCCAATAGATTTCTGGATCTGAAGAGCATAAAACTCCATCAGGTGACACCTCACACGCTTTCCACCACTCTTTGTCGTACCGAAAAAGGGCTTGCATCAATTGAGGGTATGCTCCATCCGTGCCCAGAGCAGCGCAAGAAAGTCTAAGAAACGCAGTTATTCGTAGTAGAGCAGGCACATGGGGAGCAAGCAACTTTTGGCGGGCTGATGCGAGAAGTTGCTGGGTTTGCTTGGATGGGGGGGAAGTGGTCATCATCTTTAGTCACACTCATCCAATTGACCCGGAAGGAAGACCGAAGAGGCAATTGATAGGATAGTCAATCCCTCGGTATTTCCCATGGATAGGAGCTTCAGCGATCGCATCAGAGGGGTAGGCCTGAATTGTCAACACCGCGCCCCGGTATTTGCCCAACAGTTTGTTTAGGGTTGTCGTCGATTCAGAGGAAGTTGCGATTGCTTCAGAGGAAGGGAGGTCGTAATTGATACCGCGATAGGTAAGCTTCATGGGTGACTCCGAATATTGATGAACAACTGAGTTGAGTATGAAGCTGAAACTCAGTTGACTCAATCGCAGTTTAGGCAGTTAAGGCCGAACTTAAGGAGTGCTGACCGTGGGCTTCTAAAATCTATGCGCGACAAGGAATTCAGACTTTAGGGAGGATAACCCTGTCATGGTCTTTAGGCTCAATGTTGTAAAGACCTGAGAAATGGATGAGTCCAAAGGGCAGCAAACAGGATGAGCGCAATAATCACAACTGCCCCTGCTATTAACAGACCAAGGGACAGTCGGGGGGTATAAGTATAGGTTGGTTGGCGATATCGCCCCAATTCGGCTTGATAATCGAGCGCAGCGAAAACTACAGAAAACACACCCAGACCAATAAAAAATAGACCGATTTTAGACGGTGTTACCATAGCCAGCAGGCGACCCTGATCCTCCAGATCTAGGGGTGGCGAAAGTTGAG
>JBJTUO010000081.1:0-3827 GCA_046080785.1 Leptolyngbyaceae cyanobacterium
GGGGAATGGCTCCCTCTCTACGAAGAGCATCACTGGCAGAAGAACGATCGTAGCAACCCCAATAAGCAGAACAGTTTTAAGAAGAACTATCAAATGTTCTTTAAATGGTTGCCACCCAACGATGAGTTAACGGTGGAATTGCTTAAATCAGTTGTGTTGACCCGATACCCAGCACCGGGGAAACGCAGCCGTCAGCTTTGTGTGATGGCCTATGCAGCCTTAGCCACCTTTGTCGAACTCCCAGTGTTCAAGAATGCCAGATTTCCCCGTTGGGCAGTGGTACTGATTGGTGTGGGTGCCCTGGTGATGGTCTCTGCTGCCGTTACCGATAAATACGGCGCACTCAGTTCTGCCCTGCTTTGAATGGGGTTTGGAACAGTGGGCCTACAATCCATTCGCCTTAATTCCAATCATCGTTGAAGTTTGCTTTAATGGGCAGAAGGGTAAAATTTCAGATTCTTCCATTCCTCTGTACCGGATATGACAGACCCACTTCTCTCCTGGAATGATGGCGGTGCCAAGCAAGCCATTCTCGACTTTGTTGCCAGCGTCACCACACCGGATAGTCCTAACTTTGTGCCACCCGCCGAGCGGATTGCCACCTTCGACAACGACGGTACCCTCTGGGTGGAATACCCCCTGTACGTGCAGGCCTTTTTTGTCTTTGATCGCATCAAAGCCCTGGCTCCCCAACATCCAGAATGGCAGCAGCAAGAGCCCTTTGCCTCGGTGTTAAAGGGAGACGTAAAGGCTACCCTGGCTGGGGGCGAACACGCCCTGGTGGAAATGGTGATGGCCACCCATGCAGGCATGACCACCGATGAGTTTACGGCGATCGTCAAAGAGTGGCTAGCTACTGCCAAACACCCCACCTTGCAGCGGCATTTTACCGAGTTGATATATCAACCAATGGTGGAGCTGCTGGTCTACCTACGTTCCCATGATTTCAAGACCTTTATCGTCTCTGGCGGTGGCATCGAGTTCATGCGTTGTTGTACAGAGGCGATCTATGGCATTCCACCGGAACAGGTGATTGGTAGTAGCAGCAAGACCCAGTTTGAGCTGCGGGATGGTCAACCTGTGATTATGCGTCTACCTGAGCTTTACTACTTCAATGACAAAGCGGGTAAACCAGCAGCGATTCAACACTACATTGGTCACCGACCGATCGCCGCATTTGGTAACTCTGACGGTGATCTGGAGATGTTGCAGTGGACAACTTCAGGAACGGGAAAACGCTTTGGCCTGATCATTTATCACACTGATGAAGATCGGGAGTTTGCCTACTCGAAAACGCCCATGGGAAGCCTCGATCGGGCACTGGTAGAAGCAGAACGATCGGGCTGGATTGTAGTGGATATGAAGCGAGATTGGAACCGGATATTTGCCTTTGAAGTTTAGAAGGAAAGAGACATTACGTTGATTTAGAAGTCCATTCATTTAACTAAAAGCACTAGATCATACCAACGTGATCTATAACAATGCAAAGTTAGTGCTATCCTTCTAAGAATTAGGCAATTTCCCTTGATAATAAGTTAATGATTCTTGGTCAAGATTGAGTTCATTGCTCTAAGCCTGAAAGAATTTATAGTGGAGAGTGCCGTTAATGAACACTTCGCAGACCCCGGTAACAGCCATTGACATCCTGTTGGAGCCAGACGCCGCAATGCTTCGCTACGCTGAAGCCAACAACACCCGATTGCTTGAGGTTTTCCCAAAGGGATTTGCCCTCGATGAGGCGCACCGTCCGCACATCACACTGATTCAATGTTTCGTCTACACGGAGGATCTGGACAAGGTTTATGCTGCTGCTGGCAAGGTCTTTGCCAGTGCCAACGTAACCGACATGAAGTTGGAAGCCTTCAAGTACTACTACGTACCAGGTGCCGGGGTTGGCTTGGCAGGCATCGTCGCTCGATCGACGACTGATCTGCTCAAGCTACAACAGGAAATCATTACCGCTGTCGTCCCGTTCACGGTGGAGACCGGAACCATGGCGGCGTTCACTGCCAACCACGACGACCCCGCGATCGACATGGCTCTGATCGAATACGTTTCGACCTTTGTTCCAAAGCACACTGGCGAGCACTTCAGTCCACATGTTACCACCGGCGTTGCTCCTCAGGATTACCTCGACAAAATGCTCGCCGAACCGTTTGAGCCGTTCACCTTTTCTCCCGTGGGCGCGGCTGTTTACCAGCTCGGCCCATTCGGCACGGCGGCGAAGAAGCTCAAGGAATGGGATTTGAAATAACCATGCAGCGTTCAGTTTGTAATTGAGTCGCAACGGTGTCAACTCGGTGCCACTGCCCGTTCCACAGAATCAAGCGGGAACACTCAATCTCACTAACCCAGTGCTTACCGGAAGCTTTAATCACCTGCGTTAATTCCAGCGTCAACACCCCGTTGTCAAAGGCATAATCGGCTTTGGGAAACTGCCCTTCGGCCTCAATTTGCTGCACAATATAGAGATATTGATATCAACCGCCATGCCCACCGCTGTTACCGAAGTTGTCAAATTTGGTCGAAAATAAAAACAATCTTGCAATCGATCGGTGCAAGAACTTATCAAGCTTTACAAGATGGGCTCAAGTTTGCTTACCAAGAAATTTCGTTGCAAGATATCCGTAATTGGTTTACAAACTGTTGTTACTGTACCTCACCCAACTGAAAACCGCTATATTAGGGTTCTCTCCTTAGATCTATATTGACTTGCTGGAAAGCTCTGGGTAGTCAAAATGACAAATAAGTATTTCTTACTGCCCATGATTACGCGAATAAAGAGAAGAATTGTTCAAACAGGTACAACGGCGCAGATACCAGCCCTAATCCATTCAGAATCATGGCTTTCACAGCCACTCCTGGGCTAATTTGCTCTCGCGGGTCTTCGCCCAAATGTTGGTTGATCTGCTCTACGATCTCTAATTCATCTATCAATCCGGCAACGATGCCGAGATGATCCAGGTTTTGCACAATCAGTTCGCCCTTCAATAGCCCCCCTTCGTTATCAGCCTTTTAGAAAATTATGCGCCTAAATTCTTGATGTGACACTTCAAAGGGCGGAATGTCGGTTATAATTTTATTTGAAGGATTTATTGAGACACGATTGCACTCGTGGCTACTTCCCTGTTTGATCAGAAACTTGATAGTTATCAGCCGAACCATACCTGTGGTGAATATCTTTTAAGTCGCCGAAATATTCCTCATTGTTCTATAAAGACCAGTCGCTCTGGTGGCTGAGTCAACTTGACGGTTTGGTTGTTGACCTCGACCACGTAATCAAAGCCGGTAACATGTCCATCGGGAAGAATAATCAGACGATCATCACGCGATTCTAGATAGTCTTTAAAACCTGCCAGAGAAACGCTCCCCCCATTGATGGCTAAGTAATCCAGGAGGCGGCGAAAGAGCTTCGGTAAGATCACAACTTTGTCCGTGATCGTCCGAAGTTATTCAAGCACAAATCCTTCGGTTGTTTTATCTACCTGCCATATCCCTGTATGGCCATGGCGGGCTTTATCAGTAGACTTCGTCATCTCCTGCCGGAGATCAACATAGAGTTTTGAATAAAACGTGGGATAAACCAGTCCCGCAGTCAAGAGATGATCATTCGCACTCTGATGCAGCAGCGATTTATCCAGGTAAACATCGCTTCCATCTGCTCCAGGGGCATTGCCCTTAAAAACAAAAGCGACACTACGTCCATAGGTATCAGCAAATCGGGTCAAAATAAATCCAGGCAACTGTTGGGGCGTTGCTGCTGTGACCACTTCGTGAGAATCACGGGTAACCTGGTCAAACCCCAAAAATTTCAATAATTCTGCGGC
>JBJTUO010000082.1:0-3166 GCA_046080785.1 Leptolyngbyaceae cyanobacterium
ACCGGGGGTACCGGCGTGCGACGCAATGTGGCCCGTATTGACATCAACACCAGATAGACCCAGTAGTTCCGTCAGGAGAGGCACCATAATGACTCGGTATAGTAGCGACTACTTCAGCATACTCATTCCCGTAGAGCCCGTAGGAATCGGCATCGTTACAGTCAACACGATTGAACAGGGGCACCGTCACCTTACGGAGGTCGTTTGGATAGCTTGGAGCACTGGGATCACCCACTATGCTGCCCCAACCAGTAACCAGCAGACCGGTACCCACGGCAGGGTCTGATTGCGCCAGTGAGCCCACAGAACCCCCCCCCGGCACCGAGGCTGTCAAGGTCAACACCGCAACATCATAGTCAGACGTAGCAGGTGTCCAACCGGGATGGATGGCAATACTGGACACATTGCGTCGCACGCCGGTACCCCCGGTCAACAACCGAGCCGCAGGAATTGGGGCACTATAGGTCAAGACTTGCAACTGGCTGGCAGTGACAAAATCGACGCAGTGGGCGGCGGTGATGACGTATTTGCCTTTGTACAGGGTGCCGCCGCAGAACTGCGCGTTAAAGTTATCACTAACATTTTTGTTCAGAAGGCCCACCTGGAAGCGATTGTCCGCAGCACCGGCACGGGCACCACCAATGATCATCGGGGTCATGGCTGCCTCAAGCTCAGCCCGAGTCAGCTCGGGTGAGGTCGCCAAGGCTTGGGCGATGCGCCGTTCCCTGACATAATCTCGCATCCAGTTAGTCTGAGTCGAACGACTGGAATCAACTCCCGGCGAAGCAGATGCCGGACTCGAAGACCCTGGGGCCGATAGGCCATCTAAGCATTCCTGGGCGCCGCTTTCAGGATTCACCCAAAAATTCGAACATCCCTGGGCCACATCCGTGCGCCCCAGGAGGGTGCCCATCAATACACTAGCGGCCACGGCACCTAAAGATAGGCAGGCCACGTAGGTTTTCCTAAGTTTCATTAGTTGTTAGATCCTGTTTTTCTTAACGAACGCAAAGCTCTCGAAGACACCTCAAGGAAATCTTTTGCAGGTTAGCCGTCCCCCTAAAAGAACTCAAGTAACTGATTTCTTTAGTTATAAATTCTGGTTCTATACCCCTGATTCAACGACCCTATCGTTATCTTTCGAGGTAGTTTTACCCTAGCAGTGTGTCTTGAGAAAAACAAGTGGACTTAAGTTAAACTTAAAAAAAATTAGTAGACTGTAATGATTCACTCCCCCCCCCGGCTAAACCGCTACAATCCCTGATCTCTCGTTCGAATGAGGGGGGGATGTGAACGGTTACAGTAGACAGTAGACCTGTTGCTTTTTAACTGAAAAAACCGCTGAAAGCCCTACTTAGTATAGGTTACAGCCGTCAATCGCCGAAATCTCCTGAAAAGCTTGCTGGAACTGGGTTTCATGGCTTTTTTTGCCTTATATGGCAACAAGTCTAATTTCTACTCAATTTGATTTGGAGTTTAGACTAAGGCAAATTTCTCCCCTGTCATCAGAAAGGGAAGATAGTGAGGTCTTACAAATACTCTGAGAGCTACGAGACAGGTTTTGACGTTTTTTTGGGACGACTCGCTCGTTTTCTGACGGTGGGATAGCGAGGTTTGTGGTTTCGTTTTTGGCCTTTGGGCCACCCCGGAGACTTACCTCGGGGTTTGGGGGCTGTGGCTGGTGTTCCCAACCGGGCTAAAAGTGCGGCGATAGAATCAGCGACCCGTCCGGGAGTGAGAATAGCCAGAGTTTTCTGCCAGGGCAGGGGGGAATCTTGCAGGAGGTTTCGGGCAAGCCAGAGTTGCCAGGTGGCCAAGGGCATCAGATCGCTCCAGCGCTCGGCGGCCTTAGGTTCACCGAGTTTGGGCACCGTCCAGTGAAGGCGCTGCTTCAAGAATCGGTACCAATGCTCTAGAGCAAAGCGCCTGAGGTAGCGTTGCCAGAGGTGCTCAAGGTCGGGGCAGGTGTCGCCGACCCAGGCTAACCACAACGGACGAGTCGAGCGGGGCTGTCCGTCATCATCAAGTCGTTGCACCTGAATCAGGGTCATCGGATGTTGAGCCGCCTGGCGAAAATGCATCTGGTGCCAGCGGCGCACCCGTACAGAACCCAGTTTCGGATGCAGGGCGGTTAGATCAGCGTCGGCCTCTCGCCAGGTTGTCGGCTGATTCAGCTTAAAACACTCGCCATGGACTCGGGGCCGTCCATGACCTGAATAGGGGGGTGGTGCTCCCCAGAGATTGCGGTTAGGGCGCAGGCGCATCAGCTTGTCAGCCTGGATGTCCGCTGTTTTCAGCACAAAGCTGGCACAGCCGTATTCGCTATCCCATAGGCTCAACGGTCGATGGGGCAAGTGCTGGCACACTTGTCTGAGTTGAAAGACGGCTAAGCTAATCGGGCTCTCCCAACTGGTGATCCGCTCATGGCGTAAGGGCAATGCCCAACTGCCCTCGGTTTCAGGAATCCAGGCCAGGGTGCTATACCCTTGACCCAGGCTCACCGGCCCCAGACTGCCGCCGCCATTGGCCTGATGCTCATGGGTGCGTTCCCGTAATCGCTTAGCCTCCGGACGAGGCCATCCGGTATGGTCGCCCGCTAGGACAATCGGACCATGGCTTGGAATTTGCTCAAGATAGAGTCGCATCAACCGTTGCCGTTGCGGGCGACTGTCTTCTAGAGCCTCATACGCACTCGACCACTGCCGTCGAAACAGCGGCGACTGCGAGAGTTCCGCAAAGCTATAGACATGACGGGTGGTCAGCACCGCATCGATGAGTTCAAAAGTCGCGTCGTGCGCCCGCCCCAGATACTGATGGGCGCGCTGTCGAAATCCGTACAAGCTATCGTAGGTCATAGGCCTTTGCTGAGATTGGTTGCGCTTTCTCAGCTTCGGCTAAAAAGCGGCCCGAGTCTTGCTCGGGCTGCTTTTTTCTATAGCCTTAGTCTAAACTCCAGTAAATTTAAAAGTGAACGAGATGGTGATAGCGATAAAATATCTTCGCCAGTACGTTCTTTAATAAGTTCAATAATAGAACTTTCATCTCCTTCCGAATTGCGAAGAGTCTGATAAAAACGACCTAGCTCTCCACCGGAATGTCTCAGAACACACTGATCGACAGTCTCTAAGATTATGAAGTCTGCTTCTCTATGCTTGCCATTTTCTCG
>JBJTUO010000083.1:0-9208 GCA_046080785.1 Leptolyngbyaceae cyanobacterium
TAACCGAGGCATTGCTGATTGCACCGCCGCCCCCCAGTTCCAAATAAATTCCCCCCTTAGTAAGTACCTGGACATAAAAAATTACCTGGTATACCCCCGGCTGTCGCCGTCCCCGCGCTTCGCGCCGCTGCGCTAGAACAAAGGGGGACTACAGGGGGTGTATTCAATAGCGTCCAACTACTTACATTGGCGGTTTCGATCTTCGATCTCTCCTCTCCATTTTTGGATTATGGGTTAGGGGCCGCAGGGGAAGGGGCACAGGCTCCCGCCAGACTGGGATCAGCGACTTGAGTTACCAAAGGTTCCAGAACTGCTTGCTCCAGCCAACCAAAGCTACCCGCCTGCAATGGCGATGGGAGCATCGATTCGCTGTCAGGAGGGAGAGCACAAATTTTTAACTTGAGCCAGTTTTGCTGGTTAGGTAATACCTGACGACTGGTGATCTGGATCACACTTCCCACCGGAATTCGCCCAGCGATCGCAGTAGGTTGGGGTGGCCCTGGTTGATTGAATAAAGTAACAGGAGCTACAGTATCAGGGCTTCCAGAGATCTGTACCAGTGTCCCTACCTCCAGGCTGGGAATGACCTTATTATCGATGGGGGTAGGCGTTGGTGCCGCCACTGGAGCACTGGGTACCAGAGGGGGGGATACTGGACGAGTGCGGCTCATGCTGTACAGTAGCAGCCCTGTTAACCCCGTAAATGCAATTGCCCCTAAAGCCAGGGGGATTGCCAGGGAAGACCATGGGCGGGGAGGAATGATTTGAGGTAAAGTGTCAGACTCTGGGCTCACTGCCAGGGTGGTTGCTTCTTGGTCACTGGTGTCTACCTCACCTTCCTCCGTGGAAAAAGGAGGGGGAATGGTCAGCGCCGGATCGGACAACTGGGGGACAACTGGCAATGGGGTAACCTGACAATGAATCAAACCAACCGTTACGTTATCATGCCCATTTTGTTGATTTGCAATCGTTACCAAATGATGACTGGCGGTTACCAGATCCCGCTTACCTTCCAGAATCGGTAGAAGTTCCGTTTGCCAGTATTGCTCTACCCGGTCGTTGTCACTCAGCCCATCTGAGCAGAGTAACACCACGCAAGGTTCATCCAATATCAACCGCTCTGTTGTGGGATGCAGTAAAAAGGAAGGATTCATGCCTAGTGCCTGCACCAGAGAGCCAGAGGCAGGATTGTGTAGAGCTTGTCGGTATAGCAGAGAGCCAAACCGGACTTCCCTGGAGGCTAAATCATCATCCACGCCAATCTGATGGCAGCCCGTCCGGGTTACCAGATAGGCGCGACTATCCCCCACATGGGTCAAATAAAATTCGTGGCTATGCACCAGCGCCGCCAGCAAGGTTGTTCCCATGCGTTGCCGTTCTTCCCGGTGTTCGGCATCATTGCGATTACAAATGGCATCATTGGCCGTCAGGGTCGCCTGTCGCAGAGCTGCCAGCCAAGCCGTTGAACGGGGAGGGCCGGAGGTTGTCATCAATGATTCCAATTGCTGCTGCACCATCGTAATGGCTAACTGGGAGGCCACATCGCCCCCTTCATGCCCCCCAATCCCATCGCACACAAGCACCAATGACTCATTCACCCCGCTTGAGCTATGGCTCGACCATCCAGGGTTGGTCAGGGTGCGCACCGTCCCAGATGGGGGATAACAGGCATCCTCATTGCGGTGACGAGTAGGGCCCTGATCGGTCAGGGTTGCCAGGGTGATTTGCCGGGAGTGGCTCTGACCAAAGATTTGCAAGGCTCGATCAAAGACAGCCGTTAATTGCTCGCCGGATTGAAACTGACCCGCCATCAGACGATCGCAGACCGATTGCAAAAAACTGGCGATCGCAGGGTTAGCCATGGGTTGCCAGTTTTGCCAGAGCGTGCCCAAATCCCTTAGAGTAGGGGTAGACTCGCCATCTGCCCGTAGCTCCAGTAAGCGAAGGATTGACTCATCGGTGCGAAGCAACTCTGGCGTCAGCAGTGACGTAGCCACCTTTTCCTGGCTTAAAGGATGCCAGAGCCTCGAAATTTGCCACAACCAGTTGAGTTGCCGCAGGGCTGAGGCCTGGGCCCAGCTGGTGACTAAAGCCGGTATCAGGGTTGCTTCCAGATTGACCCCAAACTGACTCGTCACTGCTTCGGGATAAATTGGTGCTCGTTCTAACAACCACCATTCCCCTGCGATGTCGGGTTGAACAGCAGCATCGGCCTCTCCTTTCACCCTGCCATACACTTGAGGCAGATAGAGTTGATGGGCAATCAACCGCAAATACGGCTCAATCTCCGGTGGTATTTCTTCTGGCGCATCTGGCAAACGTCCAGGCTGGGTATCTAAAACAATGCGAGGCCGCTTAACCAGATAGCGGTTTCCTAAAAGGCTGCCTACAGGAAAACCCTCAGTATCTTGACCAAGCAACCACAGGTATCGTTTTACGATCGGCGTATGGCACTGTTGACAAAACCGATTGGCTTCCTGGTTTGAGGCCTGACATTGAGGATTGGGACAGTAAAAGGGAACCGAATTCTGCATGAGTGTAATTTTAGACTTAAAAATCAACGCCTCGTTTGAGCTCAACCCCTTTTTCTGCATAGTGCTTATGGCAAATCATTTCAGAGTGAATGCTGGCCAGGTCAAAGTAGGCAGGTGGGTTTTTGCAGCGTCCCGTGATGATCACCTCTGTGTCACGGGGTTTGCGGAGAAAAGCCTGGACGATCGGTTCTTCCGGGAGCAGTTCTAGATCGACGGTGGGGTTGAGTTCATCCAGAATAATGGTTTTGTAGAGGCCAGAGGCCATGGCCGCCCGGGCAATCTCCCAACCCCGCTCAGCTTCAACATAGTCTAATGCTTGCTGTTGACCGCGCCAGACAATGGCATCTCGGCCACAGCGCTGATGATCCACTAAATTAGGGTAACTTTGGCGCAGGGCGGCAATCGCCGCATCTTCTGTATAGCCGCTCCCCCCTTTCAGCCACTGCATAATCAAAACCCGGTGCGATTGATCCTGGCTGATTCCCTTTCCGATCGCCTGTAACGCCTTACCAAGGGCACTGGTTGATTTGCCTTTCCCTTCGCCCGTATAAATTTCAATCCCGTCAATGCCATTTTCACGGGCTGCTAAATGAAAATGAGGGCGCATTTCTGAGTGGAGATCAGCGATATCTAACAACGGCTGGGGCGTCCCCCGACCTGTGGCAATCACCTCCATGTGCTCCGGCTTCCGTTTAAGGCTACTCACCACTTCATCAATCGGTAATAACCCCAGATCCAAGACGGGGTTGAGCTCATCTAGTACGACGACAGAATAGAGACCAGAAGCGATCGCGCCCTTAGCCACATCCCAACCCCGTTGCGCCTCTAACCGGTCAAATCGGGTAATATCTTCTGCTCCAAAATGCTCAGAGCGCCCCGTCCGTACCTGGTCGATTAAGTGGGGAAAGCCTCGCTGCAATGCCTCGATCGCAGCATCCTCGGCATAGGGCCGACCCGGGCCTTTAAGAAACCGCAACAACAATACTCGCGTTTGCCAGTCGCTATAAATTCCTAGCCCAATAGAACGCAGAACCACACCCAGTGCTGCCTGAGATTTGCCCTTACCCGCCCCATCATAAACATGAATTTGGCCTGCTAGCCGCTCGGATCGGGTTTGGGCGGTGCGAATACCAATCCCCATGCGTACCGTAGGTTTTAATGCTTGTTGCAGTTTCATTTTAACGAAACTTTCCTCACCTTGGCGACGTTTGAAGCCGAGTTTACACCATAGATAGTGGTATGAACGCAAAAATTACCGATCTTCTGCCTAAATACGTATATTGCTTAAATCAATCCCCCTAAAAATTGACATGAAACTTAAACTTTTTAGTCCCTGAAAGGTCTAGACAAAAAAAACAATTTTATGGTACAGCTGTTCTTAAGAATGTTTTTACTATAGTTTATGGAAACCCTTACTTCCGCCCAACAAGAGCTTTACGATTGGCTGGTGGGCTATATTCGCGAAAATCAGCATTCACCTTCAATTCGTCAAATGATGAAGGCGATGGGGTTAAAGTCTCCTGCGCCAGTTCAAAGTCGATTAGAACATCTACGATCCAAGGGCTACATTAATTGGACAGAGGGTAAAGCTCGCACAATTCGTCTCCTACAGGGCATTCCAGCAGGGGTGCCCATCCGTGGTTCCATCGCGGCAACAGGCCTTCTGGAGGTCTTTCCCGATCTAGAAGTTGAACATCTCGATTTTTCCGATGTCCTCAACAACCCTCAGTATTTTGCATTACGGGTTCGTGGCCTCAGTATGATTGAAGCGCTGATTGATGATGGCGATGTCGTCATCATGCAGCCGGTTTCTGATCCAAAACTCATTAAAGATGGCACGATCGTGGCTGCCAGGGTAGAAGGGCAAACGACTCTGAAATATTTTCATCGCAAAGGGACAAAAGTGATTTTGAAGCCCGGCAACCCAGATCGGAAGACCTACCCTGAAATTGAAGTGCCAGCCAGCCAGATTGATGTTCAAGGGGTTTTGGTTGGTGTCTGGCGGAGGTCTTAAGCGGTTTTACGGCATGACGCTGGAACCGACGATAGCGCCAACCGTCGCAAAGTTTTCCTACCGCTCCTTCCCTGAACCTACCCGTGCAACCACCCCGTTCCTTGCTAAAACAGTTGCGAAGCCGCAAAATGGCGGCTTTACTCCTGCTAGGTTTTGCTTCTGGCATCCCCCTTTACCTCACCAGTCGCACCCTACAGGCCTGGATGAAAGATGCTCAGGTAGATTTAGGGATGATCGGCTGGTTTAGTTTGATTGGCCTGCCCTATACGCTGAAATTTTTATGGTCGCCCCTGTTAGACCGCTATGTACCCCCTATTTTGGGGCGACGACGGGGGTGGTTATGGGTGACTCAAGTGGGGTTAACTCTGGCGATCGGGGCTATGGCCTTTCAACAACCAGCCCAGTCTTTGCAACTGCTTGCCCTTAATGCCCTGCTGATTGCTGTCTTGAGTGCCACTCAAGATATTGCGGGTGATGCCTACCGCACCGATGTTTTGCAGCCTGAAGAATTTGGGGCGGGGGCTTCGATTTGGGTTTTGGGCTATCGCATTTCCCTGTTGGTTACCAGTGCGCTGGCTTTGATTCTGGCCGATTATCTGCCCTGGGGCGTCGTCTATGGTCTGATGGCGGTATTGATGGCAGGGGGCTTAATGACAACTCTATGGGCACCAGAGCCGCGGCCGCAAAACCACCCACCTGAAACGGTTGCACAGGCTGTTTACTTACCCTTTCAAGAGTTTTTTTCTCGCCTGGGTACCCACTCAGCTCTGATGATTTTGCTTTTTATTTTGCTCTATCGACTAGCCGATGCCCTCGTAGGCAATATGGCCACCCCATTCTTACTGGATATTGGATTTAGTAAAACCGAGATTGGTGCAATCCAGAGTACTTTTGGCTTTTTTGCCACAACAATTGGGGTGGGGGTCGGGGGGGCAATTACAGCCCAGGTCGGCATTCACCGCTCGCTCTGGATATTTGGGGTCTTACAAATTCTCAGCAATTTAGGGTATCTCAGCTTGAGCCTGGTTGGTGATCATATCGGCCTGCTGCTTCTAGCTGTGAATATCGAAAACTTTTGTACTGGATTAGTGACAGCTGCCTTCGTCGCTTATCTGATGAGCTTATGCAATCATGCTTTCACAGCCACCCAGTACGCCCTATTGTCCAGCCTCATGGCAACTGCCAGCATTGTTTTAGCGGCACCGGCTGGCGATCTAGCTAAGGCAACTGGGTGGCCAGGTTTCTTTTTGCTCTCTATGGCAGCAGGGTTACCTGCCTTACTTTTACTGCCACTGGTCGCTCCCTGGTCTCAATCACGACCAGATGCTTCTGATGTAGTCGATCGCAAGAATCCACCATCAGGGTTGTAGGATAGAGAAAGACCGTTCCCTGAGTCACTCCCATGACTTTTTTTCGCCAATACATTGCTCCTTTTTTTATTTTTTTGATTTTTCTGCTTACTTTAGCATTGGTCAGTTCTCGCATCTTTTTACCTGCGGATATGGCGGCACCCGCTCCTGTAGAGGCCCCTGCTGCTGAACAGCTTCAAACTACCCCCAATCAACAGGCTGGTGGCGATAAGATTGAAAATTCTCAAGTCACACTAGTTAAAGATACTGTGGCTGACCTGCCACCCTCTCTCTCAACCTTGGTAAAAGGGTTACCAGACGATAGCAACGGGCAGTTTTAGGACAGCGCTAAAGAAAGTGCCTTTGCCTCCAGGCTACCAGGTGAGATTGGGATCCAGCTTAGACCGGGCCTTGCTGCTGAAATTTATGCAGCAAACCTATCAAGAAATAGAGCCTGGTGGGGATTTTACTCATCTGGTAACGACGGTTGAGCAATATCTGTCTCAGGAAACGCCACTCTGGTGGGTTGATCTACTCGCCCCATGCCAAGTATCTGGGCCTGCCTTTCTACAACCAGTGCCACGGCCGATCGGGTGTTTGTGGCTGGGTACAGCCATTGATCAGTTAACGGGTAACCGCCATGCCCATGTGTTTCTACTCTATGTTGCGCCTGCCCACCGCCGTCAGGGCATTGGTAAAACACTGATGCATCAGGCTGAAGCCTGGGCCCGCGATCGGGGAGATTGTCAAATCGGGCTCCAGGTATTTCAGACGAATGAAGCAGCCCTCAGCCTCTATACGGGGCTGGGGTTTCAACCCCGATCACTTTGGATGGTCAAGCGTTTATAGCTCTGGTCAGGAGGTTGACAGAACTGACCAATTGCCTATTAGGACGGTTTAGAGGTGCGCACCGTCAATACCTGAGGAGGGGTTGAGTCTGGTGGATATAAGAGATCAACTTGAATCAACCGGCGGCTGCCTGGCGGCATTTGTAACGTTAATAGCGGATCTCCCTCCTGCCCCCGTTGCTGAATGACATGAACATAGCGAATCTGGGGAATCCCTTTATCATCGGTAAATTTAAGCCGCACCGGCCCCCTAAAAAAGACCCGGTCTTCAGGTGGCTTTATAAATAGGAGGCCACCTTTTGTCTTGTCTTCTTTAATTGGCGTCTGCAAAGAAATTGTTACAGTCTGAGCCTGTTTGGTGTTGTTTAATAGGGGCAGCGTCAGATTGTATTCAATGCCATAATTGCCATTGGCCTGGTAGGCTGTATCAGGATAACGGGCAAGCAAACGAGCACTTTGGACTTGATCTGTCCCTAAAGTCCCACGATAAAGCGTACTTAAGCCGTAGGAGAAGGCATACCCTGGCTTGGGAATACTCAAGTAATCAGTCTGGGTTGTATCCGTTAAATTTGCCTTCCACTGTGACCCCACCGCCACCCCTGCAACGCGACCGTAGGTCACATCTTCATCTCTCACATTTTGACCAATCGGGGTAGGGGGAACGTCTCGTGGACCAGCTAAGTTAGACCTGATTAAAAAGTTCTCCCATTCTGCTTGAGTTGGCATCCGTTCACTTCCGTCTGGGGTGCGCGGAGCCAGCATCGCCAGATTGGCAACATATACCGGCCCACTACTCCACAGTCGCAGCAGCGTTGAGCGGCCATTGGAAGCAGGAACAACGCTCCCAACGGGAATGGGCAGGTTCATTAGCATAAAGGCTTGCCCAGGCCGAATGATTACAACGGGCGGTAACGTACCTTGACGGCGACCCCGCAGCAGATCATTCATCACCCGACTACCAGGGCCAGCAAACACGGTGCCTTTGGGGTCATCTACATAAAAAGGCAATTCCTTGAACAGGGCATCAGGTCGAGTCAGATAGGTTGCCCCCTGCAAAATCTCAATCTTAATCGGGTTTAGAGTTGGATTGTAGACCAACAGCCCTTGAAACATGGTGCGAGTTGTATTAACAGTTTGGGCCCTGGCGATGTGATGAGTAAAGACATCAAATCGGCCTTGAAAGGGAAAATTGAGGTGTGCGTTGGGAAAGACCTTGCCCTGAGGCGGAAAGGTAGACAGCAAAATTCCTTCATTCAGAACTAATTCTGGGCTGTTGCTATTGAAGACCGGTACCGTATCTAACTGACCAGGCAGCGGCCGCACTTCCTGCGGCTGAAAAATTTCCTGAGCTTGCAGGCTGTCCTGAGGCTTTAAGCGTTCCAGAAACGGAATAACTTCTGTAGGGGGTGTTTTAGGGATAGATAGGGCCGGTGCAGGGGCGGGAGGCACAGGAGCAGAGGTAACTGTCTGGGCCAAGGTAAACGAAAGAAAAGACGATAGCATACAACTCTTGAGCAGGCTTTACAGCGAAGCATTTGTTATTTCTACAGGCGGATCATGCCCCAGCACCCTAAAAAAATCACTATTAATAGAGACATCCAACAATTAACTGCGATTAATGGCTGATCCCAGGTAAACTATTGTAAAGGATTGATGACCCTATCTTGTATAAGTTTCGATGAACGATCAGTTCCATCTGGTAAGACAGATCTTTATGTTTCCCCTAGATTGCCTAAAACCGGGCGCTTGCAAGCAACGGGTTAACCTTCTAGGAGGAGGTGCGATGCTAGCGGGTGGAGCATCAATTATGCTTTCGTTTTCTACCCCTGCCAGTGGCAGCACTCCAGCTCCTTTTCCCGGGCGGAGTTACTGTAGCGGCCCTCTAAAAGACGGCACCGTCAACGGGCAAGGGCTGTGTCGATTCCCAAGTGGCAATCGCTATCAGGGTGAGTTACGGAATGGACAACGCAACGGTAAAGGGGTATTTACTTTTGCCGACGGGACTCGCTGCGAAGGTCAGTTCCAGAATGATTTACTCCACGGTCAAGCGGTCTGTGTATATCGTAGTGGCAATCGCTACGATGGGCAGTTTCGCAATAACCAGCGAGAAGGCCAGGGCATTTTTACCTTTCAGGATGGGATTCGTTGTGAGGGTGAATTCAGCAATGACTCGTTAAATGGTTTTGCCCGTTGTTCTTTTCCCAGTGGTAACCGGTACGAAGGGCTGTTTCAAAACAACCGTCGTCAAGGTCAAGGAACTTTGATTTTCGCGAATGGGATTCGCTGCAAGGGGGACTTCCAAAATGACCTGTTACATGGCTTAGGTGACTGTACGTTCTCGAGTGGCAACCGATACACTGGCGAGTTTCGCAGTGGTAGACAGCATGGACGCGGGACTTACATTTTTTCCAATGGTGCTCAGATTGAAGGAACCTGGCGTAATGGCCAGTTTCTCAGCCCTCG
>JBJTUO010000084.1:0-7395 GCA_046080785.1 Leptolyngbyaceae cyanobacterium
TCAGTCTGCAATTCTTGATCAAGATAAGTATGCCCGTTGATTTTCTAGATGCGTTTGATGTAGTCGTTGTGGGTGGTGGGCACTCTGGCTGTGAAGCGGCGCTGGCAGCGGCTCGCTTGGGGTGTCGCACGCTCTTACTCACGCTTAACCTCGATAAAATTGCCTGGCAACCCTGTAACCCTGCTGTGGGGGGGCCGGCCAAATCTCAACTGGTGCATGAGGTAGATGCCCTGGGGGGCGAGATTGGCAAAATGGCCGATCGCACCTATCTACAAAAGCGCATTTTAAATTCTTCCCGTGGCCCGGCAGTATGGGCCTTGCGGGCACAAACAGATAAACGAGAATACGCGACTGTGATGCAACGCGTCGTTGAGCAGCAGGACAATCTTACGGTGCGAGAAGGCATGGTCACCGATTTGGTTCTGGATGCCAATCAGCAGGTAATTGGGGTTGAGACTTATTTTGGTGTGGCTTTTCAATGTCAGGCTGTGATTCTGACGACTGGCACCTTTTTGGGCGGGCGCATCTGGGTCGGCAATAGATCGATGGCGGCTGGTCGCGCCGGGGAGTTTGCAGCGGTTGGGCTGACTGAGACCCTAAACCGCCTGGGTTTTGAGACAGGCCGCCTCAAAACCGGCACTCCCGCCCGGGTCGATCGCCGCTCGATTAACTTTAATGGCCTAGAACCTCAACCCAGTGACCCTGAGCTGCGTTGGTTCAGTTTCGATCCAGAGGCATGGGTTGAGCGAGAACCAATGAATTGCTACCTGACTCGCACGACTGCCGAGACCCATCACATCATTCGGGAAAATCTGCATCTTTCTCCCGTCTATGGCGGCTGGGTAGAAGCCAAGGGGCCCCGCTACTGCCCCAGCATTGAAGATAAAATCGTGCGTTTTGCCGATAAGGAGAGTCACCAAATTTTTCTAGAGCCAGAAGGGCGAGACGTTCCCGATATCTATGTGCAGGGCTTCTCCACCGGGTTGCCGGAGTCTATGCAGCTGCAACTACTGCGTAGCCTGCCAGGACTAGAACAGTGTGTCATGTTACGGCCCGCCTATGCCGTCGAGTATGACTATCTGCCCACAACTCAGTGCTATCCCACCCTGATGACAAAGAAAATTGAGGGACTGTTTTGTGCAGGGCAGATCAATGGCACAACGGGGTATGAAGAGGCTGCAGCCCAGGGTGTAGTAGCGGGGATTAATGCAGCCCGGTTTGTGCGCGGGCAAGAGATGATTACCTTTCCCCGTGAGCACAGCTACATTGGCACCCTGATTGATGACCTGTGTACTAAGGATTTGCGGGAGCCCTATCGTATGCTCACCTCCCGTTCTGAGTACCGTCTGATTTTGCGATCGGACAATGCAGATCAACGTTTAACTCCCCTCGGACGGGAGGTAGGGCTGATCGACGATCGCCGCTGGCACCTGTTTCAGCGAAAGCAAGCCCACATCACGGCAGAAAAAGAACGCTTGCACGAAACCCGCATTAGAGAAAGCGAGGCGCAAGGGCGAGCGATCGTTACCCACACAGGGCAGGCGATCAAAGGATCCATCACTCTGGCAGAGCTCCTCCGTAAGCCAGGGTTTCACTATGCTGACCTGGAACGGTTTGATCTGGGTAACTTGACCCTTGATCGGGCAGAGAAGGAAGGGGCGGAAATTGAAATCAAGTATGCTGGCTACATTCAACGCCAGCAACATCAAATTGACCAGATCGCTCGCCAAGAGCACCGCAAGCTACCAGCAGATTTGAATTATCACCAGATTGATACCTTGTCTAAGGAAGCCCGCGAAAAGCTGGCAACGGTTAACCCCTTAACGATTGGGCAGGCCGCCCGCATTGGTGGAGTAAACCCAACAGATATTAATGCCTTGTTGATTTACCTGGAAATGCAACGACGCCACTGCCAAGAGCGTGTCTGATAGAAGCTGTGTCTGCCCCGTCTGCGACTGAACTGTTTATCAGGTTGAACCTGTTTTCGGTGAGTCACCAGTGGTTGAACGGGTTAATCCAATTTCTGCCAGTCGCTGCCAGAGGTATTCTCTCGCTGTAATGGTGGGAAACTTTACGTCCCCTGTTTGAGCCACACAAGTAGGCAAGGGCGTTAAATCGACTTCTGGGCGGAGATGGACAAAAAACGGCATGGAGAAGCGTCGTGATCGATCGTTGTCAGGATTTACCACCCGATGGGTAGTGCTGCGCAACAACCCATTGGTCAATTGCTGGAGCATGTCGCCACTATCCACGATGATCTGCCCCGGTTTGGCCTGAATCGGTAACCAACTACCGTCTCGTTGCAGCAGTTCTAAGCCGTCTGCTGTAGCTTCACAGAGGAGGGTGATTAAATTAATGTCTTCGTGGGGGGCCGATCGCAAACTGTGGGGATGGGCTTCTGCAGGAAGAGGCGGGTAGTGAATGATGCGAAGAATCGTATCACTATCCCGTACCCTATCAACAAGAAATGTTTCTGGTTGATCTAAGTAAAGGGCACAGGCTTTTAACAAGTCGATCGCGCAGGTTTCCAGTTCTCTGTAGAGACGAACCATTAGGGGGTGAAAGTCGGGTACCTCTGACGGAGCTGGATTGGCCAGGTAGCCCTGGGCTAAGGGCTGACCTGGTGCGAGCTCTCGCCCCAGATGCCAGAACTCTTTTAAGTCGGGAAAAGGGTGATTTTTGGCATGTTCTTGCCCAAAGGGGGTAAAGCCCCGTTGACCATGGAATTCTGGATATTCATACTGCCTTTTAACTGCGGCGGGCAACATAAAAAATGCCTCGGCTGCAGCATAGGCAGATCGAATTAAGTCCGTATCTACCCCATGGTTGATGACCGCAAAAAATCCAATCTGCTCTAATGCCTGCCCTAGCTGCTGCACAAAGGTGATGCGGGATGCACTGTCCGATCGAAAATCCTGCAAATCAAGTACTGGAATCGTTTGGTTTTCTATCATGGGATCGCTCCTGGCGTTGCTGAAAAGCAGTCTGAATCGAAACAAAGTTTCGAGCATACCGCACTTTTTTCATACCCAAAATCAGCATGCCCATCTATTGATTGATGAGGCTACCACCGCAAGGCGGGACAAAAAGGAACGCAGGTCTTTTTTGTATCCCTTAACTTGTCCCGCTTTAAGCGGATACCCATTGATGAATGATTTAACAAAGAACCGTATGAATTCAATAAAGCCACTAGTAGATGGGAGATGCCATCCATTAGCATAAGCTCAGGTGGGTTCAGATTTATCCTTTCTTCCTGCACCACCGGCATGAATGAAACTGTCAGAAACCATCGAATCCCTACTGGCGGAATATCACGATCGCCCGTTTCCCATTGGGTTGCTGGTAACCCGTACAGGTGAGCAAGGCTTTGGCCTGATCAGTGGGCTACTGACGTTGCCCTTGATCATTCCAGTTCCCATTCCCCTGGCGGGGTTGTCTACTATTTTAGGGTTGGGGGTGATTGTCAGCGGGCTGCAGTTGGCCAATGGCAAGCATCAACCCTATCTCCCCCCCTTTATTGCCCGGTTTGAGCTATCCCCTGCATTTTCTCAAACCGTTCTCAAAAATCTGGGGCGGTTGCTGCACCCCGTGGAGCGTCTGGCCCGTACTCGTCTGTTAAATGTCAGCTATAATAGCTCCCTACGTCGCTTTGCTGGCCTATGTATGGCCTGGTGTGCCGTGCTGATGGCCTTACCCCTGCCCATTCCCTTCACAAATCTGATTCCGGCCTATACCATTTTGTTTTTTGCTATTGGGTTACTCGAACTAGATGGACTGCTATTTTTAATGGGGTTTGCCATGACGGCCCTTACCACCATCTTCTTTTTCAGTATTGGTAGCCTAATTTGGAGTCTGGTGCTGCAGGCGATCGGCTTTGTAACCGCTCCCTTCTAATCATCCAGTTTGGCTCGTGCTGGAAACCGATTGATGGAGTGGTGTGAGTTTTTGGTCAATCACAGGATCATTGATTAAATAAGCGTTAACAGTGGTAGAAGATTTACTTTTGACAAAGGGAAAAGGAGGACGGTCAGTCAGACCGGAAAAGATATCGATGTGATTGCCATGAACTGCGCCTCCCACATCCGCTGCATAAAAGTATCCATCGTGGGTGACCTGCTCACCAGATGGCAGCGTGATTGTAACTCCTCGTGCTGCTGGAACGTAAAGAATAGAACCAATCGGAATCACAGTTTCATCGACCGCAACTGTGCGGTAGGGGACGAGCTGATAGCCCTTTATCCCCTCTCCGTAGGGTGACTTTGTGCGCAAAAAGCGAGTCCGACTAATGACGCTAATTCCACTCAGTTGAGGGTAGTAGTGTGCGCAATCGACATGAGCCTTTGCCCCTACCCCAGCAAAGGTAAAAGTGCCAACCACATTTGTATCCTCTAAAACCTGGAGACTGCCCTGTACTGCTGCTACACACCAGTCTTTTGGAGACAGGCTGACTTCCAATGGGTGTTCTGTCATATCCAGTAAAGGAATGCCCTGATCTACAGCCTGACCCTGATGCAGATAGTAATAGGTAGCCCAGATGGAAAGATTAGGTAATTTTGTTAAGGAGGGAGGCGCAGATAGATCAAAGCCTTTGGCAACTTCTAGCTTAGGTTGCTCAATCAGAAGCGTAAAACACAGGAGGCAGAGGGTTAGATTAAAAAGTCGCCGGATCACAGGGGAGATTCGACATCCAAGAGCGGCGATCGCTCCCCAACTGATTAGAATAACAACCCCCCAGCCCGTCGTTTGCTTGACCAGCAGTAGCATGATCACCACTAACAACAGCAAAAGACTGGTGAGGGATGAACGGTTCAACGATTTGGAACGCGATTGTCTCTTTTGATCAGTCGCTCCTTTGATCCATTGTCCCAATCGTCTTCCAGGGGCAGTCAAAATTTTCTCTCACTAAAAGGCCATAAACTTCAGGAATTCATTAAATCCGTAATCTAACGAATTGATCTAACCGGTCGATCCCCTTTTTGATGATCTCCATACTGGTGGCATAGGAGAGGCGGATACAGGTATCTGTACCAAAGGCAATTCCTGGAATCACAGCAACCTGATGTTGTTCTAGCAAGGCACTGGAGAAGTCGAGGGATTTCATGCCAGTTTTCTCAATGCTGGGAAAGACGTAGAACGCCCCATCAGGTTTGGGACAACTGAGGCCAGGGATAGCATTAAGAGCATCCAGCATGTACTGCCGCCGCTCAGCAAAGGCCTGTCGCATCTCTTCCACACAATCTTGTGAGCCTTCTAGCGCGGCGATCGCGCCGTATTGGGCAAAGGTACAGACATTGGAAGTGCTGTGGCCCTGGATCGCGATCGTTGCTTTAATTAAGTCATTGGGACCAGCCAGGTAACCCACCCGCCAACCAGTCATGGAGTAAGCTTTGGCAAAACCGCTGCTGACGATCGTCCGTTCAAAAATCTCTGACCCGACAGCACCAATGCTACAGTGGGTGGCACCGTCATAAAGCAACTTTTCGTAAATCTCGTCAGATACGACGTAGAGACCTTCATACTCCAGAATCACCTGAGCCAGCGCCCGAATCTCGTCAGGGGTATAGACCATGCCCGTGGGATTGGAGGGCGAGTTCAAGACAAACAGGCGGGTTTTAGGCGTGATCGCCTGACGCAGTTGGGCGGGTGCAATCTTGTAGCCATCCTGAAGGCTGGTCTCTACAATCACAGGAATGCCTTCTGCCATTTTGACCATCTCTGGATAACTGACCCAGTAGGGGGCAGGAATGATCACCTCGTCACCGGGATTGATCATTGCCAGCATCAGGTTAAACAGGGAGTGTTTGCCCCCATTGGTCACAATAATATTTTCGGCACTGTAGCAAAGACCATTATCTGTTTGAAGTTTGCTGGCAATCGCCTGCTTCAGCTTGGGCTCACCTGAGGCTGGGCCGTAGCGAGTTTTCCCCTGATCCAGTGCTTTCTTGGCCGCATCTCGGATGTGGGGGGGGGTATCAAAATCTGGCTCCCCTGCACTAAAGCTGCAAATATCCACACCTTCAGCTCTCATTGCCTTCGCCTTTGCATCGATCGCGAGGGTCAATGATGGAGTAATCTGCCCAACCCGGTCTGCCAGTTTCATACTGCTTTAAATAGAGGTGACTGCTGTTTAATCGATAGCCATAGCCATGTACAACGTGGCAGAGGCAAGCCAGAACGCCTACCTAGGCTTGGCATTTGAGCGATCAACCTTGTCCTAAGCATTCTGACTAAAGCTATAGTTAGGATACCCTACCTGAGACAAGCTGCCATAGATTTCGGATTGATTTTAGCTTGTAGGGGAGCAGGGGAGGATAAGCCCCATACTGTAAGAGCGAATATGGCAGGCTATGCCCCGGCACCACTGCGGTAAAGTACCTGGTCACCCAGGGGAGCAGTTAAACCCGTTTCAGCAAGCTGTGGCCGTGGGTATCTGTGCCGCAGGTGTGCAACAAATTAAAGGGCTGACTGATTTTCTGTATCCGCTCAGTTTGATCCAGGCTAGTACGCCAGGGGTTGGGATTATTGTAGGCGTAGTAAGCTTCAACACCGTTAATACCTAGTGCTGCCGCTGCAGGAATTAATTCTTCTGGCGATCTGCGGTAACGGGATGGATGAGCTAGAACGGCTAGCCCTCCTGCTGTTTGAATTGCATTAATCACACAGGCAGCCTGGCCCAAACTTGCAGTAGGCGAACGATGTTGCAGGTAAGGTACCATCCTGCTGTGGGTTGGATCAAAGTCATAGCCCAAAATATGAACCTCTGTCTCTAGAAGGATAGAGGTCACTTCTACCCCCGTCCAAAGTTGAGGCAGGGAATGGGAGCGATTTTCTAGAACCGATCTTGTATCGTTATACTCTTTCGCTAGAGATTGCTGCCATTGATCGAGCCAGCGTTGAGCTTGATAAAAGCCATCAATCGTGTGATGATCAGTAATTGCAAAAGCCTTTAAGCCAATCGTAATCGCTTGATGCATCAGATGATCTGGCTGCAACTGCCCATCGGAACAGGCGGTGTGCATGTGAAAATTATAGGAAGTAGGACAACTTTCTGCATCGATAGCTTGGAAGATTTGCTTCAGCGATCGTGCATCCTGTGCAGACTTACAAGTGCGACTCCTAACTTGAGCCAACGGCGTAGCCATAAAAACGAACCCTTTTGCCATTACAAACTGTATCGGCCTGCTTCGTCTACTATACACATTTTAACAATCTAGTGTGGAGGGGGGGAGGAATCAGGAGATCAAGGAGTCAGAAGTTAGGCAAATTGTTAAATTCTGGCTTCTGGCTTCCGACTCCTATTTCCCTTTAAATTGACTGAGCTGCAACAGGGCTAGCCTGTCTGTTGTACTCTGTTACAATCTCGCGAAACCGATCGCCGTCGATTGTTTCTTGCTC
>JBJTUO010000085.1:0-14002 GCA_046080785.1 Leptolyngbyaceae cyanobacterium
CGTTGATTTTAATTGGGCCGAAGGCGATCGCTTCCAGTTAAGATCTGGGCTATCCATCAGCGATATTCGATTTGAAGTAACTGACCTGGATCGAAACGGTAAGCTTGATAGTACTGTGATTCGTCTGGGTGACGCCGGGCCGATTTTAGGAATTGCACAAAACACAGTGGATGTATCAGGGCATACACTTCTGTCCATCAATATTTTTTTATAAATGGAGTTGTCGTTCTCAAAATTACCCACAACCGCCAGGAAATAGGGGATGGGCCAGACAAAAGATACTGTCTTTGGAGCAGAGGCGATTGACAACCTATCCCAGGGGCATCTTACCAGGATATAGGGCATGGATAAATTCGCTACCCGATTCTGGAAAACCCCGGCGGTAGACCGCTTCATCCGGTTGGCCCCAGCCCAGTTGCAAAATCACTTCTAGGGTTGGGCCGCCCCCCTGGACGCTAAGGCTCGCCCACTCTGTACGCTGGTAAATCCGATCAACTTCAGCGATCGCAATGGGTTCATGCATTTTGCCCCCATACAAAGCCAGGTAAAGATCCATCCCCGCAGTCACTTCGCCCCAGAAGACATAAATGCAGTCTCTGGTAGAGCGGAGTAGATCCAGATCAGCAGGGAGGGCAATCAGTTGATCATGCAGTTGCAGAAATTCCAAGGTTTTACCCTGAATCGTCAGGGTTTGCCAGATTAGACCAGAGACTTGCCGCTCTCGCTGATAGGCATGAATTGTGGCCTTAAAGTCGTTGTAGGCCGTAAATTTTTGAATGCCATCGGTTTTAAGAAAAAAATCCAAGGCAGGACTAAAGCCCGTAGGGCTGGCTTTCAAGTTAAGCCGCTGGCCATTCATGCAAGCTTTGCGTTCGTCTGTCAGGATGCGAATTAAGTCCTGGGTGGTGTAGGTCTTCGACATCTGCACGAATGGATGGGGCTACCCTTCCAGTTTAATCAACAACTCGGCGGCGTAGCACTTCCAGGAGGGTGATCAAATGGGAGGGCAAGGGGGCGATCGCGGTAATAGCAGCCCCGGTGAGGGGGTGGGTTAGGCGCAGTCGCCAGGCATGCAGAGCTTGACCGGGCAGATTCACCCCAGGAGAACGACCACCGCTGTAAACGGGATCACCCACAACAGGGTGCCCCATTTGGGCTGCATGTACCCGGATTTGATGGGTTCTGCCAGTTTCCAGTTCAAAATTAATCAGGGTATAGTTGCCCAGGCGTTCTTCTACCCGCCAGTGGGTAACGGCACGTCGCCCCCCCTGGGTTTCTGGAACAACGGCCATTTTTTTGCGATCGATGGGATGACGGCCAATCGGTTGATCGATGGTGCCGCTGGCTTGAGTTGGTGCACCGTACACCACAGCCAGGTAGTCTCGACGGGCGGTTTTATTTTGAAATTGGGTCTGTAGGCTGAAGTGGGCCTGGTCTGTTTTGGCAACCGCCATCGCCCCACTCGTATCCTTATCCAGCCGATGCACAATCCCTGGGCGCTGAATCCCCCCAATGCCCGAGAGGCAACTGCGCCCCTCCGATGTCTGGCAATGGGCCAATAGGGCATTTACCAAAGTACCGCTGCTATGACCAGGGGCGGGATGCACCACAAGCCCAGCCGGTTTATTGATAATCAGCAGGCTATCATCTTCGTAGAGTACATCCAGGGGAATGGCCTCAGCTTGTAAATCCAGCGGTTCAGCCTCAGGAATCTGAATCTGAATGTGGTCACCTGGATGCACACTCTCTTTTTTGCAGGTGCAGACCCTGTGATTGACCTGCACCATGCCCTGACTGATTAGCTTTTGCAGGCGAGAGCGCGAATAGGCGGGTAATTCTTCTGCCAGCCACAGGTCTAGCCGTTCTCCTGACTCTTCAACCTGGAGGTCAATCTGCAATGCCACACAAAACCTCGCGCAATTGCACCACCTCGCCGATCACCACGATCGCAGGGGCTTCAAACTGAGTCACCTCCACCTGCTGCACAATGGTAGCCAGGGTGCCTACTAATTCAGCCTGTTCAGGGCGAGTGCCCCAACGCACCAGGGCGATCGGGGTATGGGGTGATAAGCCAGCAGCGACTAATTCCCCGATAATAAAGGGTAAATTGTGAACCCCCATATACACCACGATTGTTTCAGCCCCCTGGGCAATGGCAGTCCAGTTGATAACGGGACGATACTTCCCGGTGCCCTCATGGCCTGTAACAAAAGTAACAGAAGAGCTATAGTCCCGATGGGTGAGTGGGATCCCGGCATAGGCAGGAGCCGCAATGCCAGCAGTGATCCCGGGTACCACCTCAACCCCAACTCCCGCCTGGATTAGGCTTGCCATCTCTTCGCCGCCTCGACCAAAAACAAAGGGATCGCCCCCTTTAAGCCGCACAACGATCGCGGCGGTTTTAGCTTTTTTCACCAACAGCTCCGTAATCTCAGCCTGTAGCATCGAGTGCAGGCCCCGCCGCTTGCCTGCATTGATCTGTTCGGCCTGGGGGTTAATCATAGCCAGAATCGCTGGACTCACCAGAGCGTCATAAACTACGACATCGGCGCATTCCAGCAACGCTTTGCCTTTCAGGGTAAACAGCCCTGCATCCCCAGGCCCTGCCCCAACCAGATAAACCTTACCTGGAAGTTTTTGCATAAACCCACTACTCACCCTCCACTCCCGCTGGAACCTGCGCTAACTCCACTAAAAAATCTGCCAGATCTGGGCTAGCTGTTAATGGTATTTCCAAGGTCAGGCTTAAGTCAGGAAATTGCTGGGTCAGTGCCCTTACCCGCTGGGCGATCGCATCCGTTGTCCTCCCCATAAATAAAAAGTAGGGAAAGATCCCAACCCGCCGCAATCCTAATCCGGCTAATTCCTGCAGTCGCGTTTCCAGATCAGAGGAGACAGCCCAAAAGGCTGGAATGGCCCCCAACCGATCGGCCAGCATTTCGATGTCCTGATTTGCCCCTGGTCGTCGGCTGCCATGGGCCAGCAAAATCCAAGCTTCCATCGGCTGCCCGGCCATGCGCTCTTGAATCAGTCGTTGCAGGCCGGGATGGTAACCAAGGGGGGGAGAGACACCAAGCTTAACCGCTGGCTCCAGAGTTTGCTGGGCCAGCACGACCTCTGCGGGTATGTCTTCCATGACGTGAACCCCCTGGAACAGAAAGAGAGGCAGCAATGTGACGGTACTGGCTAAGGCCGTCGAAAACTTAGAGTGATACAGATCATGCTGCTGACAAAAGTATTGAATCTGTTGGTGCAGCGCCAATGGATGAGATTCCAGCGCCGCAACCCCAACGATCTCAGATCCTTGACCTCTATATTGAATGCGTTCAGCAAAAAATCGAGCCAACTGGTGAGCCGATTGCTCTGGGCGGGGGTCAGAACTGCCGTGGAAGACCAGCAAATAGGCAGAAGAATGGGTCAAGATGGGAGAGGAGAAGCAAGCAGTGATTGAATTGTATCGGTTTCGGTATCAACCGTCATCGGCAATTATTACCGCTATTTTAGCTTGTAGATCAAAAAGTGATGCAAAATCCCGATCGCTTCAATCCGATAGGATGGCAGCAGCGAGCTAATCGATAAATCGGTTTGATACAGACTGAAGAGGCCATAGTTATGCCGTCGGGTTCCTTGTGTAATCAAGTGACGAATCTGTGCTTGATTACTGTGCAAAAATCCCTGGCATTGAGTGCTGAGCCCCAGAGGGGCATGATTACACAGGTTTTCTTGAGCGTAGAGCATCAGTTCTTGTGTCGCAAACGCTTCGTAATCGGCTTGATTGGGGTTCGCGACCGCCAACAAGCCCATGCTTAATAGCCCTCCTGTCAGGGCGATCGCCATCCGACCTTGCATGGTTCACTCCCCTACTCACACACCGCTAAGTAGGCGTTACTGATTCCAGGGATGCAAAGGATCCTGCATGCTTGAAACTGCGTTTCAATTGATCCTGTTTTTCAGCAACGCTCCAAATCTGGCCAATGGCCTGGTGTTTGTTATCCTAACCCGTCTTGGCTCAGAGGCGTTGTTGATTCTGGGTTTGAAAAAAGTGCTATATGCTCGAAACTTCGTTGCGATTCATCCTGCTTTTCAGCAACGCCTGACTCAGATGGTTTACTGCCTGGATAGATCGATGTTCCGTCCAGATGTTATGATCAAGAACAAATGGCGAGCGTAGCCAAGAGGTTAAGGCAGCGGATTGTGGTTCCGCCATTCGTGGGTTCGAGTCCCATCGTTCGCCCTACTTTGACATCACAGGTTAACAGCGAGCAACAAGTTCCCTGCAGGAATATGCCCATACCCTCGCAAAACACAGGTAACGGTCAGACTTCAGATTCGCAAAGCAGCTACTATAACCCAGATTATTCACCACCCAGGTGATCAGATGGGGCTTCTGGCCGTCCATTAGATTGATATACTTCATCGGCTTCCAGTTCTACCCCGATAGCGGCGACAACCGCTTACGGGTAAAAAGTATGCTGGCGCTTGCTTTTTGAGAACTCAACCTGACAGATCGCTTCCTCTAGCGGCAGCGATCGGGTAGCCTGACTAAATACATTTACTTGATACACCTGACTGTTTGAAACGTCTAAGCCTGTCAACCAACCGCTTTTAGGATGATAGGCTCCGGTATCAATATCTAACCAACCCGGGCCCCTGGCCAGGGCACCAGGCATTACCTGGGGTAAGGTAAAGGTGATGGTATGACCGGTAATAATTAACTTATTTGAGAAATAGGGTTCTGTGCTGCGGTGAAAGGCTTCCCGAATCCAGCAAAATTCTTGAGCATTTTGACTTTCAATGGGACGTTTAGGATCCAACCCAGCGTGAACCAACCAGACATCTCCTAAATCTAAATAGAGCGGCAAGGTTTTCATCCACTCTAAGTGATCCATCAGCAGGGAAACATCTGTGTAACTGGCAACGGTCGTGCGCCCCCCACTAAATAGCCATGCCTGCACCCCTGGAGCAAAAGTGCGTCCTGCGGGGAATGCTTCCAGCATCAGTTGCTCATGATTGCCCAATAAGCTGGTGTAACCATGCTGTTGCACAAATGAAACGACCTGAGCACTGGCGGGGCCCCGATCAATGAGATCCCCCAAAAAGTAAACCTGATCTGTCTGGGCGGGGGCAATTGTATCCAAAAGATGCATTAAGCCATCATAGTGGCCATGCACATCTCCAATGATAATGCGACGGGGGGTGATGCTGCCCATGCGATCAGTCTCTTAGTACAGGGAAAGTGCAGGTAGCAATTTGACCAGGGTGTGATTGGTCGCTCCGGGTAATCCACATTTGCCGTAACAAGGTACCTGCCCGGATCTCTATTATGCCCCAGGAGTCTGCTCTAAAACTAAAACTAGTCTCCAATGTTACATTCTACAGCAAAGAGTTTACCGTTTTTTTATTGACCCAGTGCTTTTAAGAAGGCTTGCAGGGTGGAAAAAAGCCCCAAATTTCTGGCTTCTGGTTGACCCATTGCTTCCCGCAAAATGCGATCCAACGTTTCAGCATCTGGTTTCAAAGGGGTTTCCCAAATCGCAGTCTGGGTGCCATCTTGTTCTAACCAGACTTGCCAGGGCGCGGGATAGCAGCGCAATAGATGGGCCGGATCTAGTGGCCGCAGGTAATAGCATGGCTCAAACTGACTGAGAAAACGTCGGCGCAGTTCCCGTGCAGCATAACCAATTCCCACTGTCCCCACGTCTTCCAGTTGGGGATAAAACAGCACAACGGGCCGGTCTCCAGCAACTTGACAAATTTTTTCGGTTAGGTAGACTTCTACAGAAGTGGGAGCAACAAATACAAAAGCTTGATCCTCTGATGCCACCAATTCATCGACCCCGCTGGTTTGACGAGAGCCTGCCACATCGATACTGCAAATCCTATAGGGCAGACCCGCCCACTCCCGTCGGGCTAAAGCAGCTGTTCCGGCGTCAGTAAAGAACACTTTTAAATGGGGGCCCAGTTCCTCAAATACAGAGAGATACTGATTGGCTGGCACCATTGGGTTTAATTCAGGAATCAGCATTTCAACTGACAGACGAGTGTAGCCCGCTGCCATGGCTGCCTGGGTTGCATGGCAGGCCTGATCGATCGCCGCTTCTAAGGAATCTGGAAACTCAGCCATGCAACATTCAATCTCACAACGTAATTTAATCTAATCACCTTAGACCAAAATCTGCCTGTTCGGTTGATTAATTTCCAGGATTGGACTCTGTTGCAGGTATCCATTGACTTGAATCGGAGTTTGCTCTAGCTGTCGGGTCTAGACCCACTGCACCTGAAACCCGTGGCTTAGCCATGATTACCCCACCCATTGACTTAGCTTGGCTTGAGAAAACCTCCCCGGAGTAATGTCCAAGTTGTTACGTCAACGATGCCAGTTAATCGCAATTTATGACGTTTTTGAAAGTCTAACAGAGAGGATTCCGTCTCTTCATCAAAGATGCCTGTTCGTTGAATCGAGTAGCCCTGTACCCGTAATAATCCCTGTAATTCGTAAACATCCATACCCGTCCGCCCCTTTCTTAAAGCCCGTTTCCCTGCTGGAACAGTTGCCTTTAGGGTAACCCAGGTTTGAGGGCCAACAATACCATCTACCCGCAGTTGATGTTGACGTTGAAACCGTCGCACTTCATTTTCTGTACGGTAACCAAAGTTACCGTCGACTCTCACTGGTAAACCGTGGGCCCGGAGTAATTCCTGCACTTCTTCTACCATTTCACCTGTTTCCCAGGGGTACACCGTTTGCCCCACCAGGGCATCAGCACAAAGAAGGTGAGCTGTATGATGAGGTGAATTCATAGAACCTCGGAGAGACCCCGGACTTTAGGTCGGGTGGAATGTCAATCCACACAATACCACAGACCTAATTTGTCGAGTTAGACTTGAAAGCTAGCTCTTAATGATGGTAGCACCAGCCATGATCGCGGCTCAAAACTCACTGCTGAAATTACTCCAACTGGCCAGCCCAGCCTTACCGGTGGGAGCCTACAGCTATTCAGAAGGCTTGGAAACACTGGTAGAACAACAGCAAATCATAGATAAAGCGACCCTGCAGCACTGGATCGAGCAAGAGGTGCAATGGGGGGCTGCCGGTTTAGATGCAGCAGTGATGATTCGGGCCTGGCGGGCTGTTGACCAAAACGAGCCATCCCAACTCGTTGCCTGGAATACCTGGTTGTCTGCCGCCCGGGAAACGGAGGAGTTACGTTTGCAAAGCTGGCAGATGGGGCGATCGCTGTTGCGGCTGTTACAAGACCTTGAGATTGATGGGCACCCTACCATTCTGCTTGATTTGTTAGCTGGGGCAGAGTGCAACTTTGCCATCGTGTTTGGGCTGGCAGCCAGTCTGTGGAAAATTGATCAACAAACAGCCCTGTTGGGCTATCTCCATAGCTGGGCCACTAATCTAATCAGTGCTGGGATCAAACTCATTCCCCTCGGCCAAACGGCTGGTCAGCGATTATTATTGGTACTCCAACCGACGTTAGAACAGGCTACACAAAAAATTCTAAGGGTAGAAGATGAAGACCTGGCCAGTTGTAGTTGGGGCTTAGCGATCGCCAGTATGAACCATGAAATTCAATATTCTCGTTTATTTCGTAGCTAGCAGCCTATCGGAAAAACTGGTTTCAAGCTGGTTGACTAACAAAACTCTGGAAGGCCCGGTTCTACTTGAACAGACTTGGGCGATGAGCCCAAATTTTAATTCAGGGCGACTGATGAGCCCTCTAAACACTATTCAAAGGGCAATTTCCCGATTAGTCCGACAGTCTCCTAGTTCCCAGGTGTTGTCGGGAGGAATAACTGGGCTGACTGCCCAGAAAAAGCAGTTTCCAGGTTCTTGACATTCTGGCGCATCGTGTTTAAGTAATAATCAGGCTGTAGACCCTCAGAACCGCTTGTCTCTAATGAGTCAAAGGTGCTGACTTGGATGTTTAAGTCTTTGGCCAAGGCAGAGAATTGGCTTCCCGCTGCTTGCGGTTCAGTGAGCAGAGTTTTGAGGTTTGAGTTCTTCGCCGCAGTGATCACCCGTTTCACATCTTCAGGTGATGGGTTTTGTTCAGGAATGCCAACCAGAAAATCAGCTTTTAAGTTGTAGCTTTGGGCAAAGTAGGGAGCAAAGTCGTGATAGGTCACAAATGTTTTGTCAACAAAGGGATTGAGTTTCTGAGTGAACCCGGCATCTAACTGCTTCAGTTTCTCAACATAGGCGGCGGCATTAGCTGTGTAGGTTTCTTTACCGGATGGATCGGCTGCGATCAGACCATCTCGAATATTTCCAACCTGCTGAACGGCTCGCTTGGGGTCTAGATAGACATGGGGATTGAACTCTCCATGATCGTGGCTATCTTCAGCTTTTTCGCCTGTGACCTGCTCATGATCATGCCCTTCGATGACTTCGTTCGAGATGGTTGCAATCCCTTTACTGGCATCAATGAGCTTGAGGTTTGGATTCCCGGCATTTTTCACCAAGCCCTCTAAAAACGCCTCCATTCCTAATCCGTTTTTGACCAATACATTTGCTTTTGCCAGTTTCTGGGCGTCTTCTGGTTTTGCCTGATAGTCATGCGGCCCCACATTGGGCGGTAACAGTTGGGTCACCTCTGCCCGATCGCCGGCAACGGCCTTTGTGAAATTTGTCATCGGAATAAACGTTGTCACCACCACTAACTTTTGAGTTGAGGTTGGAGAAGTTTGAACCTGGGGTGATTCTGAACTGGCGGTTGGTGCCTTGGATACACAGCTGCCTAAACTGACTACGATCGCAGATACTACCACTACAGACAGCTTCCGAACGAAAGTAGTGGATAGTTGCAGTTGCAGGGTTTCAGTTCTCTGTAACCGTAGGGGACGATACCCGATCGGTGGCACAATGGCGTTGACTCGATGACCAGCATCAGATGGGTCAATTGCGGTTTGGGGAGCAGGAGTTGGGGCTTTAGTTAGGCTCATACGCAAAATGATAATGATTATCATTATTTATGATATAGTATTTCCTGTGAAAAGTGCCCCTTCATATTTTTCACAATCTATAGATATAGAGTAGAGAAACCTGCTTGAACTGCTCTAAAATTTGAAGATCCGCTTCAAATCCTTCTGCCCATGTCGCTTTCTACCCTGATTTTGGCCGCCCTGGCTCTGGGCATTGGATTTGGCGCTGTCTTGAATACCAACTTTTCTGCCAGTGTGGCACCCCTCGACCACTATCTGTTAACGCCAGTGGGAGAAGCTTTTTTGCGTCTGATTCAGTTTGTCGTGGTGCCGATTGTCTTTTCTTCCTTAATTTTGGGGCTGACCCGAATTCAAAGTGCGGGACAGGCAGGTCGCTATGTGGCCAAACTGATGTTGAGTTACCTGGTCACTAGTACAATTGCCCTTTGCTTAGGGATTACAACCGCCTGGCTACTCAAGCCAGGAGTTGGCCTGGAGGGCTTTGAAGTGCCAGCCTCGCTCAATTCGGTAGAAACCCCTACGCTCATCTCCTGGCTGGTCAGCCTGATTCCCACCAATCCCCTGGAGGCTCTGAGTACGGGCAATCTCTTACAAATTATTGCTTCAGCCGCCCTATTTGGTGTGGGTATTCAACTGGCGCGAGAAAAAGCTCAACCCTTTGTCGATCTGATTGATAGTCTTTATGCCATCAGTGAAAAGGTGCTATCGGTCATTCTCTACGTCGCTCCCTTTGGGGTCTTTGCTTTAATGAGCTCCGTTATCGCCACCCAGGGGTTGGGCATCATCGCTCGCCTGCTGCTTTATGTTGTGGGTTTGTTTCTGGCTACGCTGATCATGATTGGCTTTTATAGCTTGGTTTTGTGGGTATTGCAGGCCAAGCCAGCCAGGTTTTTTCAAAGTCTGGCCCCGGCACTTTCCCTGGCTTTCGGCACCGCCAGTTCCAATGCGGCGCTCCCGGTTGTGCTGCAAAACATTCAAGAAAACTATGGGCTGCGGGAAGATATCGCCAGCTTTGCCATTCCTTTAGGGACAGCCTTAAAGCGCGATGGTTCCGCAATTTTGCAGGGTTTTAATGCCCTATTTATCGCCCAGATCTACGGCATTCCTTTGACCCCTTCCCTGCTCCTTGCGATCGCCCTCAGCAGCCTGTTGGTCTCCTTCAGTACGCCCGGTGTCCCTGGCTCTGCGTTGATTACAATGGCGACCGTGCTCTCTGCTGCTGGCCTGCCGTTAGAAGGGATCGCCGTGGTGGCAGGGATCGATCGCTTAACGGATGGATTGAAGACTGTCTTGAATGTAATTGGCAATAGCACTAACGCAATTATTTTGAGTCACTGGGAAGCAGAAAAATCAAGTAGCACAACCAATTTTTCTTCACCAGGGTAGGGGTTTCACCTTTCACAACATAGATAACTCACCCGCTACTTCCAGACGAGTTACCTGACCAACGGTTGTGAATTTTTCTGCCAGAATTTCTGCTTGAGCAGGGGTAATCCAGCCCATTTGTTTGAGTAACTGAATTGCAGCGGCATGTTTAGCCCGTTTTGCTCCATCGATGACCTTAATCGCCAGCCCCATCCCTTCTCCGATGCGGCCAATGCACTGAATCCCCTCCGCACCAGATTTACTAACTAACTCGCCCTGGCAGAGGTTGATGAGCTCAGTGTCAAATTCACCAGCTCCAGCAATCATGGTGGGATGATGCACCATGGAGCGGGCAATCCGCTCCATATCCAAAGTGCTGCCAGAAGAGAGTTTGGCATAGAGCGCGGCAATCTGCCCCAGTTGCATCATGTAAGTGGGGGTGCCGCAGTCATCTCGAGCACCAATAAATTCTTCGGCAGGCATGCGCAGTAACTCAGCAATCTTTTGCAAAATCAACTGTTGCACAGGATGACTACGTTGAAGATAGTTATTTAAGGGCCAGTTGCGTTGCTGGCACACTGCTAACATGCCCGCATGTTTACCAGAGCAATTGTATTCTAGAGGACTGCGCTTACCCTCTGGAATCGGGCACTGCAGTAGGGTGGGGTCAATATCAGCTCGCCAGAGAATATTAAACACCTGGCGCACCTGATCAATTCTGGCTTTGTGAGAGCTACAAATAATGGCTAGATCCCGATCGTTGAGGCCAAACCGCTCTAGGGTTCCGGTGGTGGTAACTGCCAGAGCCTGAAACGGTTTGAGAGCAGATCGGACAAAGGTTGCCATCTCTGAATTACCTGCTACCAGCAAGACACGCCCGCGATTGTCACAGACAACCGCATGAACGCGATGGGTAGATTCTAAAATACCTTCTCGCAGCAAACGAACCTCCAGGTCCGCTGTCTGTGTGCGTCTTCCCCTAGTCATTCTTAGGACTTTAACATTTGAAGGGTACGGTCGATCAACTTTTTAGCGTTTAGCAGCAAATCAATGTCTAACTACCCTATATGCCATACCAACCCCCCTACCACTAAGGCAATCGCCAGACTGCCAAAGGTTTGATAGAGCCGTCTCAAAATTGGATTAACTTGATAGGTCACCACCAAGCGATCGCGGGTCAAAACCTCCGATGGTTTTTGCCAAGCTTGACCATCATACCAGCCAGACTCTTCATAAAAGACGGTAGGGCTTGTTAAGCGAGAGTGGATATATGACCAACCCAGATAGAGACGGAGTAGGGTCAGGAGCAGAAAAACCCCTGCTCCGGCAGTTGCCAATAAAAAGAATTGCACCGGATGGCGAGGGGGAGAAAAACTGGCCGCCGCCACTGGCCCCGCCACAACCCAGGCCCAAACCCAAATCCAGACTAATTTACGGATGTAGTCGGGCAACGGCAGGGTAGGCCAGCAGAAAAAGCTAGACGCTTGTAACTCCTGATATTCATTTAACGGCTGCTGCTCTGGCGGAACAGGGCAAACAATGGCAGATTTTAGCGTAAGATCATCAGGTACCAAACTAAAAGGCCTCGCTCAGCAATCAGGCAAACAATTAATTGTTAGTATAACCAGAGCCAAATCACTTCACATTACAGGGTATCCTGCATTACTGATTGCAGATTTTATAACCACATCCGATTGGCAGGTTGTGATTTGAACTTGTTTGGTTTTAAGATTTGCCTCGACTGTCGCCCCGGCGTCAATTTCTTGCACCGCTTTCGTAATTGTTTCTACGCAGGCTGGACAGGCCATGCTGGGAATTGAGAGGTGCAAGATAGTCATGGGGAGAACCGCAAGCTCATCACCTTTATCCTAGCCAATTCGGTTTTTAACCTGTGCTACGGAGACACCTTATCGGCCCATCAATTTTGAAATTTTGGGCTACAGGAGGGAGCGAGGGCGTTGCCCCCGGCCCGGTACTTTAAAACTCGTCATCTTCCATCCGAGCAACGGCCACTGCACAAAAGGCAAAAGCGGCGACAGCGGGCATCGGCGAAGCCAGAACATAACTCAAGCCCCCACCGACGATCGCGCTAGTGATTGCAGCAACACACCAAATGCGCTCTTCCAGGCATAACCCCTTTTCTGCCTTAATGGTTTGCAAAACATTAGGGGGAATGGGCACTGGCATCACCGCATTGGGGGGAAATGCCCAATAACCTGACCGTTCTTTGAAGCAGTCTGTCCAACCGTTGGTGTTACACCATTCATCGATCCATTGAGTGGCAAAGCGATTCATTTCAAACTCTCAAGCTAGACAGAAAAATGCGTGATCAGAAACTGCCACGTCCTATTTGAATAGGGTATCAAAGGTTTTTTTATAGCGGAACGAATGCAACTAAAGTTTACGCCCCCACCCTGACTTGAAATCTTACTTAACGAGGGACAGGCTACCCCTACCCCTGCCCCTGCTGCTCTATGGAGGGCGACTGCTCAGCGACCCCCCGCAGGTTTAGGCGATCGCGGCAATCGTGCTACTGACCTGGAGCACCTGCTTTAGGTACTGACCGGTATAGGAATTGGGGGATTCTGCCACCTGTTCTGGGGTGCCAGTGGCGACAATCTCACCGCCCAGGTTGCCCCCTTCGGGCCCAAGATCAATAATCCAATCGGAACAGCGAATCACATCTAGATTATGCTCAATCACAATGATGGAATTGCCCTTATCCACCAGCCTTTGCATCACGTCTAGCAGCTTGTGGACATCGTAGAAGGATAGGCCAGTGGTGGGTTCATCAATCAAATAAAGGGTTTTGCCGGTGGCCCTGCGGGATAACTCGGTTGCTAGCTTTACCCGTTGGGCCTCCCCACCGGAAAGGGTGGGGGCTGTCTGCCCTAGCCGCATGTAGCCCAAGCCCACATCCACCAGGGTTTGAAGTTTGGTTGCCGCCTGGGGAATATTTTGAAAGAAGTCGAGGGCTTCCTCAATTGTCATATCCAGCACATCGGCGATCGACTTGCTTTTGAACTTGACCTGGAGGGTCTCCCGGTTGTAACGTGCCCCCTTACACACCTCACACTGGACGTAGACATCCGGCAAGAAATTCATCTCAATCACATTGACGCCCTGGCCGCTACAGGCTTCACAGCGTCCGCCCTTGACATTAAAGGAGAATTGACCGGGCTTATACCCTCTGGCTTTAGCCTCGATCGTCTCAGCAAACACATCCCGAATTACATCAAAAACCCCTGTATAGGTGGCGGGGTTAGAGCGGGGGGTGCGGCCAATGGGAGACTGATCAATCACGATCGCCTTATCTAGGGCGTTGAGGCCACCCAGAGGCTGCATTTCTTTGGGCTGGGGGACTTTATGGCCAAAGTGGTGTTGCAGCGCCGGATACAGCAACTCATTGATCAGGGTAGATTTGCCCGACCCAGAGACTCCGGTAATACAAACCAGTTTGCCCAGGGGGATATCCACATCCACTTTTTTGAGATTATTGCGCTGGGCCCGGCGGATTTTGATCGATAGCCCGTTGCCCGCTCGGCGTTGGGCGGGTGTGGCGATCGCCTGACGACCAGAAAGGTAAGCCCCTGTGAGAGAATCGGGGGCTTGCAGAATATGCTCCAGACTGCCCTGGGCCACAATTTTGCCCCCGTGGACTCCAGCCCCAGGGCCGATGTCT
>JBJTUO010000086.1:0-3847 GCA_046080785.1 Leptolyngbyaceae cyanobacterium
GCATCCAACTCTTCAAAGAACATACCGCTTTCCCCGCTGGAGCCATCCAGGTTCATCCAGCTTTCTACATAAGCATCGGTAATTGCCCTGAGAATCACCAGGGCGTTGTTCCCATCCCCCTGAACCGTAAAGTCATCCGCTTTGTCCACCAGGGCGCTAATTTCTTCCAGGGCCGGAGCGTCATCCCAATCCCCTCCTGCACTATTAAGGATTTGCTGCACCTGCCGTCGAAACGGCTGAGGATCAACCATTGTGCGGCGTACCGTCTTTTTAGAGTCCGGTTGAGCGACAGATTGGGCAAACAGATGTTGAATCCGCTCCTCAATCTGGTCGATTAGCTCTGGCTGCTCAGTCGTGAGGGCTTGCAGCAGGGTTTGCAACTGGTCGCGATTCAAGGGTTGCAGCAATGCTTCCAGGGGCGATCGCTGCTCAATTTGATCGGGGTGATGAAGACTGGTTAATAGTGTGGCGACAATATGTTTGCACCAGCCTTCAAAGTTATAAGGGCAGGTGCAGTTTGCGCTCGTCAGCCCTCCAGCATCAAACTGAATGCTGACACGATAGGGCTCGTACTCGCTGCCCTCGACTGCACCCGTGAGGCAACTCCCCCGTTGCGTCAGGGACGCGACAGATCCATTGCGATAATAGGACTCACCTCGTTCAAAAGATTGTGCCGTGGCGTGGCTGCGAATTAGGGCTTCGTTGAGGCGCGGAATGGTCATATTTACCTCAGAGATGCAGTTCTACACTATGATTTATAGTGTAGAATTGCATATCAATGATGGCCAAGGGCTTTGGAGTCAAACCAGACCAGCAACTCGGGTATGTATTGGAGCTGATACCAGAAGCACATGCCTATGCAGCAAAATTTTCTCTCGACTTTAAAGGAGAGAAAGGCCCGTCTATTGGCATTACCAACCTATTGGAAGATGCCCAAGTTTGGAAGAGTCCCAAACAAGCCAAAGAAGCACTGGAAACCTATTATGCAGAATTTGTTCTGGAACAGTTGGAGAGTGGTTCAGAAGGACGAATCAACCTTCAACGCCTGATACGTTCGGCAACGGGAGAGTTGAAAACAGGGCATGGGCAAACCCTTTTCTTCAGACCCAATCAGTTGTTGGAATAGGCATAATGTAACGCCTGGTTTTAATAATGAGTTCAGCATGGCACCCTGGATTTATGATCCTCATTCAGGCGGCAGCAAAATTCCGGAACGAGTTAAGGAAAGAACCCGGCAACGGATCTTAGACTATGCAGAGAAGCATTATGCTGGGAAATATACCCGTATAGATGTGCGTTTCAAGGCACAGTTTTGCTACATTGACGCCTATAAAGAGCCCTTTGTTCCTGAAGACTTTGATGAAAAACTTTTTAGGCAAACTCGGGAAGAGCGTATCGAATAGAAGCGTTTGCAACCTCAGCGGTTTATCTACAAGATGAATGATTAATGAGGTTGTTAAAAAATCAAACCCCGGGCTTCGGATCTGGAACAGTACGCAATTTAGGCACCCCTGCGACGACTGCAGACTGGCAAAATGATATAATTGCACTGATTGTACAGAACGGTGTTGCCGAGATCTGGTACAAATACGCAATGGGGCATTCTGTGTCTGCTCGCAGGTTGTTAAGGGTGGCAAGCAATGGGGGCATTAAAAGGACGGGATTTACTCAGTCTGGCTGACTTAGCACCGGCAGAACTGCATCAGGTGATTGATCTGGCAGCTCAGATGAAGGCCGGAATGATCGCTCCCACCTGCAATAAGATTCTGGGGCTGGTATTCTACAAAGCATCCACCCGGACACGGGTCAGTTTTTCGGCGGCCATGTACCAATTGGGTGGTCAGGTGCTCGACTTAAACCCAAGCGTAACCCAGGTCAGTCGGGGAGAACCGATCGCAGATACCGCCCGGGTGCTCGATCGCTACATCGATATTCTGGCTATTCGTACCTTTGATCAGACTGACCTAGAAACCTTTGCCGATTATGCCCGTATTCCAATCATCAACGCCCTGAGTGACCGGGAACATCCCTGTCAGGTGTTGGCCGATTTACAAACTGTTAAAGAGTCGTTTAACACCCTGACAGGCTTGACTTTAACCTATGTGGGAGACGGCAATAACATGGCTCACTCCCTCCTCTTAGGCTGTGCCATGACTGGCATGAACGTGCGGGTGGCTTCCCCGCCTGACTATCAACCTCTCGATTCAATTGTGCAGCAGGCCAATGCGATCGCCGATGGTAAAACCGAAGTCACCATCACCACCGATGCGGTTGCGGCTGCCAAGGGCACCCATGTGCTGTATACAGACGTGTGGGCCAGCATGGGTCAGGAAGACCTGGCAGACAGCCGTATCCCGGTTTTTCAGCCCTACCAGGTCAATGAAGACTTGGTGGCAACAGCGGATAAAGATGCGATCGTGTTGCACTGCTTGCCCGCCCACCGGGGTGAAGAAATTACCGATGGCGTGATTGAAGGCCCCAAATCTCGGGTTTGGGATCAGGCTGAAAACCGGATGCATGCACAAAAAGCTTTGCTGGCAAGCCTGCTAGGAATTGTTTAAGCGGCTTGTTTTAGACCCCCGCCAGACTGGTCTAGGCTGTAAAAAAGCCGCATCGTCCCGCTATGGGTTTGAATAGTTTTGTCAATCAGCTAGATTAGCGACTCACAGAGAATGGGTCTGCGCAGCCGCTAAATCTTGAGGCTTCAGATCAGACACGACTTCGTAGATAGAAACGGTAGGGGCTTTAACAAACAAGGGGTTCATTTTTTTGAGGATGTCTTGATGCAGCAATTTGCGCTCATTTTCGTCCATTTCTTCAACACTGTCCCAAAAGATGACGGAGATTCCCCGATCGGTTCCCGGTTCTTGCAACAGGTAGGCTCCCCGAAACCCTTTGCCATAGGTTGCGATAGCCTGTTCATAAAGCTCCTGAGCCTCACAAAACTTACCTGACTTGAATTCACCAATCGCAACAGATGCAAGGGTGCGTTTTAAAAAATCGTAAAAGTCACTCATAGAACGCTCCCAAGTGGAAGTATAAACACCTGTTCCTATTGTCTGCCCATGCCGATCTCTGAACCCTTAAGCTTTTCCGTAAGTTTCTTGCAGAAATGTGGCCATTGCCTAACCTGCATAATTCATCAGGTAACTGAATTATTCGTCATTCCCGCTTAGGCGACAATCCACTCTGGTAGAAGTTGCCCAACCTGGATTCCCGTTCCCCACTCGCAGGTGGAAGCTGCATGGGAATGACAGCCAATAATTGAGGGGTTCGTGAATAATCCAGGCTAACCCGGTCAAAAGGGGCGGGAAACCGAAACTGAGAAACCGCAACAATTTCTTTACAATGGCCAGTAGCACTAGCAACTCGAAGGAGCTTTTGTCCATGCCGGTTGAAACCAATGACACCAAACTCCCTATCAAAACCCCCAAGCCCCGACAGTTTGGTGGCGGTCTTTTAATTTTGCTGACCTTGCTGCTCCTGTTGAATTTTGTGGTTCCCAGCTTTGGGCCACGCCCGGCTCAAATGGCCTACAGTGACTTTGTTGCCCAGGTGCAGGCGGGTAAGGTCGATCGGGCCATGATTGGCCCATCTGAGATTGAGTTTACGCTAAAGCCCGACCCCAATGGGGAGCAATCAACCAGGCCCAAAGGGCCCCTCGTATACTCCACCACGCCCATTCCAACAGATCTGGAACTGCCCAAAATTCTAAGGGACAATGGCGTCGAATTTGGTGCCCCTCGCCCCAGTAATAATGGTTGGATTGGCACACTGTTAAGTTGGGTGATTCCACCCCTGATCTTCTTTGGTATTTGGGGCTGGTTACTCAATCGACAGGGTGGTG
>JBJTUO010000087.1:0-8463 GCA_046080785.1 Leptolyngbyaceae cyanobacterium
CCCCGATCGCCCCCTGGGAAAGAGCACTTGACCTGCAATTTGCTCAGCGACCAGGGGAAATCGCCACCTGGCACCTTTATGTAGAAATTATGGGTAACTACAGTAATGTGGTGCTTGTGAATGCCAGCAAGACTGTAATCGCAGCAGCGCGCCAGATCAGCCCACAAAAGTCAAGTGTGCGCTCGATTTTGACGGGTCAACCCTATGAGTACCCACCGGCATTGATGGATCCGATTCCATCCCTGGCTGAAACCTTTGAGCGCTGGCGAGAACGGGTCAGTCTGATTCCTGCACCACTCAAACGGGTTTTACTGAAGAGTTACCGGGGGCTCAGTTCCGCACTGGTGTTGGCAATGGTGCAAGCGGCCAAGTTGTCTCCAGAGCAATCTAGCGAAACCCTATGCGATGCAGACTGGCACCGATTGTTCCATTACTGGCGGGTATGGCTAGAGGCCATTGAAACTAAGCAGTTTCAACCGGGGTGGACAGCGACAGGCTACACGGTTTTAGGTTGGGGTATGACTCAATCGGTAGAGTCGGTCCATACCCTGGTTGATATCTACTACCGCAGTCAGTTAGAACAGCAGCAGTTTGCCCAACTGCACCATCAACTTCAACAAATCGTCAATCAGTTGCTGGCCAAACTGCATCAAAAAGCTGAGCGGTTTCAAGGTCGCTTGCAACAATCTGATCATGCTGATGAGTATCGACAACAGGCCGATCTGCTGATGGCCCATCTTCATCAATGGCAGCCGGGTTTACAGACTTTGACCCTACCCGATTTCACCACGGGAGCGCCGATTAAAATTGCCCTAGAGCCAGAAAAAAATGCCGTACAAAATGCTCAACTTCTCTATAAGCGCCATCAAAAACTGAAGCGGGCGCGATCGGCGATCGAACCATTGCTCTCCGAAGTCAAAACAGAGCAACTGTATCTTGAGCAAATTGGGGCAGCGCTGGCTGACTTGGCGATTACCCCCACAGGTGACGATTTTCTTGCTTTAGAGGAATTGCGGCAAGAACTTGTGCAGCAAGGTTATCTGGAAGCATCTGAACGGGATCATCCCAGAGGCAGTCAGTTAGATGACATCACCAGTCAACCTTACCGATTTGTTACACCCAATGGGCTGGAGATCTTGGTTGGCCGCAATAACCGCCAAAACGACCTCCTCACCTTTCGCTTGGCCACTGCCTACGATCTCTGGTTTCACACCCAGGAGATTGCAGGTAGTCATGTCTTACTCCGCCTGCAACCCGGCCACTCACCAGAGCCAACCGACCTACAATGGGCAGCAAACCTGGCGGCTTACTTTAGCCGGGGTAGGCAGAGCGCTCAAGTGGCAGTAGTCTATACCGAGCCTAAATACGTGTTTAAACCCAGGGGGGCGAAGCCGGGAATGATTGTTTATCGAGAGGAACAGGTGATTTGGGGACACCCCCAGGACGGGGCAGCGTTAGAGCCCGCTCTATCAAATCAATAACTTAAGTAGGTTAATGTCAGGATCTTGTGAAGTTTCGTGACAAAAAGTTTGTGTATCTTGTTACAATAAATCAATGAAGGAATATATCAATTGATTAACCTGCTGCTGATTGGGAACGCGCAGTTGGAATTCCTCCAAATGAGAGAACAACGTCAATATATACCAGGGCTAGTATCATCGCTGGCCCTTTATTTTTTACCCCTTTCTTCTGGATCGTCTCGAAATTATCTGGATCTGTCTGTCTCGTGCCATACCAATTGAGGTTCTTCCCCTCTCCCTTTATTATCGGAATCAGCAATGCCCGCCTCATGAGATGAATTTGGGAGATCTGAAACAGGGAGTTGTGGATCGGCAAAGATTTGGGCCTATACTGCTACCTAAAGAACATCCCCCCTAACCATCAACAGGTGCAACGAACGGTGAATTGGAGTGTCAATCAGGGAGTAGACTCTTTGTCGGAGTCAGTACTGAATAAAGCTCGGGTGGCATTGGTGCATGAGTGGCTAACGCCTCAAGCAACGGGTGGCTCTGAACTGGTTGTCCAGGAAATTTTAAATTTTATTGAGGCTGACCTCTATGCCTTGATTGACTTTGAATCCACTAATCCAGAGAGCTACCTGTTTAAGCGGGCCATTGGAACGACCTTTTTACAACATTTGCCTTTCGCTCGCCGGGGTGTGCAAAAATATCTGCCGTTGTTGCCCCTGGCGATCGAACAGCTAAACCTGGAATCCTACGACATTATCCTGTCTTCTTCCCATACAGTAGCTAAGGGCGTTTTAACCCGTGCTGATCAATTCCATGTTTGCTACTGCCATGCCCCTATGCGGTTTGCCTGGGACATGACCTTTGATTATTTAAGGAGTAGTATGGTTGGTCATGGCCTGGCAGGTCTATTAACTCGCGCTCTTTTACATCAGTTACGCCAATGGGATGTCGTTTCTGCGAATCGGGTCGATTGCTTCATTGCCAACTCAATCCATACAGCCCGACGCATCTGGCGCTGCTATCGACGACCTGCTGAGGTTGTCTACCCTCCTGTTGATACTCACCGGTTTGAGTTTAACGCCGATAAACAAGACTTTTACCTGACTGTATCTCGCCTGGTTAGTTATAAAAAAACCTCGCTGATTGTCCAGGCATTTAACCAGTTAGGACGTCCCCTTGTGATCATTGGGACTGGCCCTGAGTTGGAATCAATCCGCCGTATTGCCAACCCCAATATCCAGATTATGGGCTGGCAACCCGACTCGGTCGTCGAAACTTACATGGCCAATGCAAAGGCCTTTGTTTACGCAGCTTGTGAAGACTTTGGGATCGCTCCTGTTGAAGCCCAGTCCTGCGGTACTCCCGTTATTGCCTATGGGGATGGAGGAACGGCAGAGTCGGTTCGAGGCGTCGGGCAATGGGGAGAACAGGGCACTGGCATTTTATTTCAGCACCAGACAGTAACTGCGATCGTAGACGCGGTGGAACAATTTGAACAATGGCAGCATCGTTTAAATCCAGAAATCGTGCGATCCCATGCCCTGTCTTTTAGCCCTGCTGTCTTCCAGCAAAAATATCTATCTTTGTTGGAAACCTGTTATCAAACCTTCAAAAGTGGAACAATGACCCTAGTCACTAATAGCCTGTAGGCACTGCACGCTTTCTTTGTCAATCATTCTCCATTTTTTTTAATGGTCAAATCATTGATGCAGTAAGGGTTTTGGATACTCTACCCAATTATTTTTGGGTGAGTTGGGACAAAATGAGGACTAGAAGGTGTCACTGGCTTTATGATGAGGACTGTGTGGTGTGGATGTGAAGGAGTAAAATGACTGCTCAGAGCCAACTCGTCTCCGGCAAATCAATCCGGGCATTCCTTCGGCGAGGGTTAATCCCATTTCTAGCGAATACCCTTGATGGAGAGGCTGCTAAACGGTTGTTCGATATTGTATTCTCGCTTACCATTTTAATTGTATTCTCACCGGTATATCTCTTGCTGATCGCCTTGATTTTGCTGAGTTCACCGGGGCCTATCTTCTATGTGCAAGAGCGAGTTGGGAAAGATTACAAGCGGTTTGGCTGCATTAAATTTAGAACGATGGTGCGGAATGCGGACGAAGTTTTGCTTGAAATGATGGAAACCTGTCCTAGAATGCGGCAAGAGTTTCGCGATAACTTTAAGTTACGCCGTGATCCCCGCATTACCTGGATCGGCCAGTTCTTGAGAATCACCAGTCTTGATGAGTTTCCCCAGTTCTGGAATGTCTTGATGGGAGATATGAGTGTGGTTGGGCCACGCCCCCTTGTTGCAGAAGAACTTCATAAGTACGGGAAACATATGGACACCATTCTAACCATCCAGCCCGGTATTACTGGTCTTTGGCAGGTTTCTGGCCGTAACGACATTCCCTATCCCCGGAGAGTTCAGATCGACGTTTACTATGTCAATGCCCGCAGTTTTTTAATGGATTTGTGGATCATGCTTAAAACAATCAGGGTTGTGGTTTTTCCAAAAAATAATGGTGCCTATTAAGAAGAGTGTAAAAATCGTAGGCTCCACCAACCGGATTAACTACTCAGATTTGACTCAAGGCCAAATCTGCCTTCATTCCATTTCCCCTGCTGCTGCGCACGGCCTCAGACCTACGCTCGCTCTATGTCATTCGGAGAGCAAGCAATGGTCTACTCCTTGGGAATAACGGGAGAATGATTGAAGTCTTTCTCCTCGCTTCCTGAGCCTGTCGAAGGAGGGAGAGGGTTTAACGCTTGTGACTTTACTAGAAAAGGGTAAAGTTGGGCCGAGTAGTTATCCTAATTCTTAAATATTCAATTAATATTGCAAGCTTATTCTCCGGTTTGCTATATGTGTACAGCAAGCTTCGTAGGATAATGAAAGAGACGATCTGCTTAGCATGATGCAGAGGTTTGAGCGGGAGACCAACTGTGAGGGATTGACGGCATGGTATTCATTGATGAGGCAAAGGTCTCTGAGCAGGGCAGTGAATTTAACTTACCTGCCTATCTTTTGGAGCGGCAGTCACAGGTAGAGGCGGCCTTAGATGCCTCACTCCCAGTGACCTATCCCGAAAAAATTTATGAGGCCATGCGATATTCTCTCCTGGCCGGAGGGAAACGATTGCGCCCGATTCTCTGTCTAGCGACCTGTGAATTAGCTGGCGGCACGATTGAGATGGCAATGCCTACGGCCTGCGCCCTGGAAATGATTCATACCATGTCATTGATTCACGATGATCTGCCAGCGATGGACAATGACGATTATCGTCGGGGTCAGTTAACTAACCATAAGGTATATGGAGAAGATACGGCTATTTTGGCCGGAGATGGTCTCTTAGCCTATGCCTTTGAGCATGTTGCAATGGAAACTAAGAATGTTCCAGCTGAGCGATTACTGCGGGTTGTGGCAATCCTCGGTCGAGCAGTTGGTGCAGCAGGGTTAGTAGGGGGGCAGGTTGTAGATCTGGATTGCGAGGGGCGATCGGATACAACCTTAGAAACCCTCAATTTTATTCACAACCATAAAACAGCGGCTTTGCTAGAGGCATCTGTCACAACAGGGAGCATTCTTGCAGGAATTTCAGATTCAGATTTAAGTCGGCTTTCTCGGTATGCTCAACATATTGGTCTGGCCTTTCAAATTGTGGACGACATTTTAGATATTACTGCCACTCAAGAAACCTTAGGCAAATCAGTCGGCAAAGACCTGAAAGCCCAAAAGGTAACCTATCCTAGCTTTTGGGGTTTAGATGACTCACGTAAACAAGCCCAACAATTAATTCAACAAGCTAAAGCCGAATTGGCTCCTTTTGGAGAACCTGCCAGACCACTAATGGCGATCGCCGACTACATCACGACCCGTACCCACTAGTTGCTTATCTCAAGCTCTCAACCAATATGCAGGATTTTGGCAACATTCTTCACAACCAGGTTTTGCTGGTTGCTCTGTTGGCCTGTGTTATTGCCCAGGTATTAAAACTCATTGTCGAGTTTGGTCGGCATCACAAGTTTAATGTCAGGGCACTGGTAGAAACAGGGGGGATGCCCAGCGCCCACTCTGCCTTGGTAACCGCACTGGCAACAGGGGTAGGACAGACAAATGGCTGGGCCAGTACAGAATTTGCCATCGCCCTCGTGTTTGCCATTATTGTGATGTATGATGCGGCGGGGGTTCGGCAGGCGGCTGGTAAACAGGCAAGGGTCTTAAATCAGATCATTGATGAATTTTTTCACGGAGAGCATCAGTTCCGCGAAGACCGGTTGAAAGAACTGTTAGGGCATACGCCCTTTCAAGTCATTATTGGGTCAATGCTAGGAGTTGCGATTTCCTGGATCGCTGAACTGGCTTACTAAGCCCCATACAATCCGTATCAATCACTTCATAGCTGTCTTTTCTTTAATAGTACAAACGATGCAGGTAGTACCAAATCAATCTATTTCTGGTCAGTATTGGCAATGGCGACAGCAGCCAATTTACTACGTTAAAGCGGGGGAAGCGAGTTCGGAACACCCGCCTCTACTGTTGGTTCATGGGTTTGGAGCATCTACTGATCATTGGCGTAAAAATATTCAGGGGTTAAGCCAGCATTTTGAGGTCTGGGCCATCGACCTGTTAGGGTTTGGCCGCTCAGGGAAACCAGCCTGGAATTACAGTGGTGATCTGTGGCGCGACCAGTTGCATCAATTTGTCACTCAGGTGATAAGGCGGCCTGCTCTTTTGGCTGGTAATTCCCTGGGGGGGTATGCGGCCCTCTGTGTGGCTGCTCAACGATCGGAAGCGGTAGCGGGTTTAATTTTGGTCAACAGTGCCGGCCCTTTTACTAATCGAGAGACGACACCTGTCAGACCTGATCCTGTTCGTCAGGTAATGGGCAGTGTAACTCAGGCACTCTTTCGCCAGGATTGGGCCAGTTACTTGCTTTTTCAATATGTGCGTCAAAAATCCGTGATTCGCAAAACTTTAGAGCGGGTTTATCTAGACAAGCGGGCAGTCACCGATGCATTAGTTGAAGATATTTACCGGCCTTCCTGTGATCCTGGGGCAGCAAAGGTGTTTGCCTCTGTATTCCGCACACCTCAGGGTGAGAGGGTTGACGTGTTATTAGAACAAGTGGAGTGTCCCCTATTGACCGTCTGGGGGCAAGCCGATCCCTGGATGGATGCCCAGGAGCGGGGTGCTCGCTTTCGGCACTACTACCCGGCCCTAACCGAACATTACCTGGAGGCGGGCCACTGTCCCCATGATGAAGTGCCCGATCAGGTCAATGCTTTGATTACAGCTTGGATCAAAGAAAAAATGTAATTATACTGGTTTGATACTGAGTCAAACTAGCCCCCCAACTCTTTTGGAGACACTAGTCAGCACTGGATCCATGGAATAAGGCCAGTGCATCCCGCAAGAAGGCCTTTAATTGATTACTCATTTCTGCATTTGGTAAATTAGAGCCTTCAAAGGCCCAATTCTTAATGGTCGATAGCCACCATTGCTTGCCCCGGTGGTCAAACCCAGCCATCTCTGCACCGATCGCCCGCCGCTCTCCAGCAATCGGATCTTGATGAAAACGAATTTGCAGCAATATACTGCGGCTGTTTAAGGAGCGAGACACCCCTGGAAAATGGAAGCCAATATCAATCGAGTCTGGATCAACCAGCTCTCTGGTCTCTGGATCATTGATCCAGGGTTTTAAGTCTGCCCGCGCTTGAGGAAAGGCCAGCTTAAATCGATTCACAATCGCTGCGATTTTGCTGGCTAGCTCCAGGCTACAGGCTTGTTCGGCTGCATTCACTCACAACTCCTGATCTAGCGAAACTAGCGAAACAGCTTTTGAATGGATTCAAGCTGAGTCGTATCTCGAACAATTAGAAAGATACCTAAACCCAGCAACAGCATCAACCCGGTTTGCATCACTCCTTCTTGAACTTGATTGGGGAGGGGCTTACCCCGTAAGCCTTCTAGCAAGAGAAACACCAGATGGCCACCATCGAGGGCGGGCAGGGGCAAAATGTTAATAATTGCCAGGTTGATGCTGATCAGAGCTGCAAAGCTAAACAAACTGGCAACATCCGATCGCACTAGGCGAGCCCCTTCATCCACAATTCGCACTGGCCCTGAAATTTGATTGGCAACCTGGCCAAAATTGGTAAATAGTTGTCCAAAGCCCTGGATGGTCAGGACAGTAATGCGCTGAAACTCAACTGCACCGACCTGCAAGGCGGCGATCGGATTTGAAATGCGACGCCGTTGCACTTTACCATTCAAGGAAAGCTGCACTCCGATTCGACCTTTGCCATCTTCCCCAGGTTTAGGGGTGACGATAATTGGCTGAGCTAAAGTTTGACCACCCCGCTGCACAGTTAGCTCAATTGGCTGATTGGGATGGGTTTGAATGGCTTCCATCAGGGAGTTAATGGCTGGCCGTTCACTGCCTAAGTCTTGGCCATTGACGGCAATTACTACATCTCCCGGCTTAATCCCAGCTTGAGCCGCAACGGAGCTCAATTCTGTTTTAACTTCAGGAATCAGAACCCCCGGCTGGGCATTAAATTCTTGGATGCCAACTGTACCAGCCTGCACCACGAGCACAAAATAGGCAAATATTAGATTGGCAATGACGCCAGCACTAATGACGATGGCCCGATCCAGGAGGGGGCGATTTTTCAATAAATTGGGATCATGCGGGGGAATGGGACTCTCTGGGTCATCATCGGGAAACCCAACGTAGCCGCCTAACGGAAATGCCCGCAGAGCATATTCAGTTTCTGGGCCCTGATACTTCCAGAGAATCGGGCCAAACCCAATCGAGAAGCGATTAGCATAAATGCCCTGAGCACGGGCCGCAATGAAGTGTCCCAGTTCATGAACGACAATCAAAACCGCTAAAACAGCGATCGCAGCCAAAATGGACATAAGGCAACCGACCCAAAAAAACGCAACGAATGTTTATCTATTGTAAACAGGTTCGCCTTGCTCAGACCGCTC
>JBJTUO010000088.1:0-7491 GCA_046080785.1 Leptolyngbyaceae cyanobacterium
GATGCACTGTACCACTATCTGTTAGAGAACTCCCTACGGGAGCCAGAAATTCTTGCTCGACTGCGATCGGAAACTGCAAAACATCCAATGAATATGATGCAGATTTCCCCAGAACAGGGTCAGTTTATGGCTTTACTGGTGCGCTTGCTGGGAGCAAGAAAGACTCTGGAGGTGGGTGTGTTTACAGGCTACAGTTCCCTGGTGGTGGCGCTGGCTTTACCACCGGATGGCAAGTTGGTTGCCTGCGATGTCAGTGAAGAATACACCACGATCGCCCGTCGTTTTTGGCAAGAAGCGGGGGTTGCTGACAAAATTGATTTACAGATTGGCCCCGCTGTGGAGACCCTGGATCGGTTATTGCAGCAAGGGGAGGCCGGAACCTTTGACTTTGCCTTTATTGATGCTGATAAAAGCAACTACGATGCTTACTATGAGCGGGCCTTGCACCTGCTTCGTGCCGGTGGGGTGATTGCGATCGACAACGTTCTCTGGTCAGGGGATGTCGCTGATCCAACCGTGCAGGATGCCCGTACAAACGCGATCCGGCAGTTAAATCAAAAAATTCACCAGGACAATCGGGTTCTGATCAGCCTGCTCCCGATCGGGGACGGCTTGACTCTAGCGATGAAACAACAGGACTGATGCTGCCGGTCTTTTGCAGGTATTGCCGCTGACGTTCTTGCTGCCGGGCCCGCTTTTCCTCGGTTAGTTGGTCTACACAGTAGGGGCAGCAAATCCCCTCCTGGTAAGCGGGGTCGGCTTGATCGCTGGGCGAGATGGGGTGACCACACCCCCGACACAGTGCGGAGCTGCCCTCCTCCAGCCCCTGTTGCAGGGCAACCCGCTGGTCAAATACAAAGCACTCCCCCTGCCAGAGACTTGCTTCTGGAGCGGTATCTTCCAGGTACTTGAGAATGCCGCCCTTGAGGTGATACACCTGCTGAAACCCCTGTGACAACAGAAAAGATGAGGCCTTTTCACAGCGAATGCCTCCTGTGCAAAACAGGGCGACTTTTTGATGGCGACTGGGGTCAAGCTGGTCTCGCACATAGTCGGGAAACTGGCGAAACGATCGGGTTTTGGGATTAATAGCGCCCTGAAAGCTGCCAATCTCTACCTCATATTGATTGCGAGTATCAATCACTAGCACTTCTGGGTCGGTATTTAACTGGTTCCACTCCTTGGGGCTGACGTAGGTGCCCACCTGCTCGGCAGGATTCACCTCTGGTAAGCCCAAAGTGACAATTTCAGGCTTAATCCGAACTTTCAGGCGATCGAAGGGCCAGGTCTGGGCCTGGGATTGCTTGTATTCCAGGTCGGTAAACCGATCATCGGATCGCAGCCAGTTGAGGGCCGCATCGATCGCCTGAGGGGAACCTGCGATCGTGCCATTGATCCCCTCCGGGGCCAGCAAAATCGTGCCACGAATGGCCTGAGCTTGACCTATCTGGATCAGTTTGTGTTGTAAATCAGCAACATCCGCCAGCAAGATGAATTTATAGAAGGTCACAACGATGATAGACATACCAACCTGATTTTCAAAGATTAAATAAGGCCACGAATCGTAAAGGAATAATCTCCCCCCGGCTCTAACTCATAGTCCCGCTGTTCTAGAAAGCGGCCTAGGGGTTCCTTAATTAAGGCTCTCCCCAGGGAAGGCTCCACAGATAAAACCCCCTTGCGAAAGCACCATTGAAACTGCCATTCAAGCTGGTTGGCCCTCACCTCTCCTTCAATTTTGCCATGCTGCCAGGAGTGGCGTGTAATGCGGACGTAGGCTGTAGTTACAGGTAGGCGATGGGCCACAAACGCACCCTGACAAGAAACACTATAGTTAGAAAAACCATAATCTAAAGTCGGCGATCACCGCAAGGCCAGACAAACAGGAGTTGTGTTCCTTCTTATACCCACTTTTATGGAGACTAAACTCATAATTCAGGATACGTTTCAAACACCCTCTCAAGATTGCTATAGGTTAGAAAACTGACGATTGTTGTAGAGACTCATGGCCTTCTCCACCCCTTGGCGAATGCTGAGTTCAACCGCGTTAACGACCTGGTGAATGACTTCGGCCATGACCCGCCCTTCATCGGGGGAAAATCGGCCCAACACATGGGAAACCGTGTCTTGGTCGGGGTGAATCTCTCTGGCACTGCCAATGCCAATCCGCAGGCGGGGAAAGTTTTGTGTCCCCAGATGGGCGATCGTAGATTTCATGCCATTGTGACCCCCGGCAGAACCCGACAGCCGCAGACGAATGCGCCCCACAGGCAAATCCATTTCGTCGTAGATCACCAGCACCGATTCGGGGGATAATTTATACCAATCCAACACGGCTCGAATCGATTGTCCGGATCGATTCATGTAAGTTAAGGGTTTGAGTAACCGGACTTTGTGACTGCCAGTTGCCAACCCTTCGCCAAACTGACCGTGAAATTTGGTGTGATCGGTTAATGGGATCTGCCAGGTCTGTGCCAGGGCATTGATTGCCTCAAAGCCAATATTGTGACGGGTGCGATCGTACTTTGCACCGGGATTTCCCAGACCCACAATCAATTGAGGAATCACAAGCGGTGATGGAACAGCGTCAGCCATAGGGTCAGAGGCAGGAGCGTAGCAAAAATGGGGAACGGCAGTCTTCAGGGCAAAGGGTCAGGCAACCCCTAGGGGTCAGACTGTGTAAGCATCGACAGATTCCTCTTTGTCTGACTCCTCAGCTGCCGTTAAAGCGGGCTGGGCTGGAGGCTCAAGGGTAGCCTGCATCGGCTCTTCGATCGCTTTTCCCAATTGATCTGCTTCCCGTTTAAATTCAGCTTCAAACTCCTTAGAAGCATCCTGGAACCCCCGAATCGCCTTACCCAGACTCCGACCAATTTCTGGCAATTTCTTGGGGCCAAACACTAGTAGGGCCAAGATAAAAATCAGGGCCATTTCTGGCAGGCCAATTCCAAAAATATTCATCTCAGTGTCTCCTATCTGGGTCTGCTTCCCAGTATACGACCTAGCAAAAACCCCTGGTAATGCCAGGGGTCGTGATTGGGTGATTGAGACAGATAGGGCGTGACCTAGCTGCCCAGGCTTCTCCAGTCGACTGTGAAGTCATTCAGAACGATAGAGGAGTTGTAGATCTGAAGAATGATCAACAAAAAGACAAGGAATAGCCCCATAAAGGTCGCCATCACCGGGGTGGTGCCCCAACCAGGAACAACCTTACCGTATTCAGAGTTTAAGGGTCTTAATATATCTCCCAACCGAGTGCGCTGTGCCATGTACCACCTATGATAATCTCGACAGAAGTTGTTATTCTTCGTTACATTATAAGGCGTAAGGTACTCCTAATTTTTTCGCATATGGAACCCGCAATAGCTCTTAATATTTCCATTCTGGTTGCCCTGGTCGGTTTGACGGGGTATGCCATCTACACAGCCTTTGGGCCTCCTTCTAAAGAGCTGGCTGACCCCTTTGAGGATCACGAAGACTAAAAAAATTACTCGGCTATTTTTGAGGGGGGGTGCTTGAAACGTCTTATTAGAGTCGCTTCAGATACCTTGACCACAGAGAAACCGCTAGGAAGCAATGGAAGAAAGGTCAAGCTTATCCCTACAGGTGACTTTAGCTTTTCAATCCGCATCTTTTAAAAGATGCTCCGGGTGATCTTGCCCGGCTCGCATTTGTCTTCGATGCAATCAGTTAATTCCTGGTGTACCTGCACTATCCTAGTGTGGCATGGCACGATGGGCATACTAAAAATGCTAGAGAGCTTGATCCCACTTTGTTTCAAGCTCCCTTCCTAATTTTCTTCTTGACCTTTGGTTATTGATCTAGTAGTCCCTCAAGATAGTTTTGAGGAGGTTTCGCCCCTCAAAACCGTCTTGACAGCCCCTAGCTTAGATTCCGATTGTGACAGTTAAAATCCGCAAAATCGGCTGAAATCAGGATTCTTCAGATGCCTCCGCCTGGGCCTCTGACCTGCGCTTACGACAAGCGGCAATACCCATGCCAATTAGACCGGGCAGCACGGCCGGGGTGGGGACTACTGTAGTATTAAACTCGGCTCGAAAACCTTGATAGTTACCACCAATTGTATTATTGACAAAGAACTCCAATTCATTAAGCCCAAGGTTAAGAGCAACTGAGGGCATGGCGTACCAGCTCCCGAAGGACGGATTAGGTGTTAAAGGTGTAGAACCAACATTAACGCCATTCACATACATTAACCCAATCTGATCATCGGCTGAAAGCCGTCCGCTCAAAATTCCACCGGCAAAATCAGAGCCCAGAACAGTAGTTTTGATGTAAAAGCTCGATATTCCAATTCCCACTGTAGGATCAGCGCTGACACTAATCCATTTAGAGTCTGAAGTATTTGCTAGCCAGCCAGAAGAGGAGAATTAACCACCATTGAGGGGGGCGTGAATAATCCAGGTTAAGTTGCATTGCTCATCCAATTTAACTATTCAGATTTCATTTAGGGCCAAACTTGCTCTAAACTTTGATCTCATTGGCTTCAAATGCCTGCCGCACTCGCAGTCGATATTCTCGTCCAACGCTCCATTGTTGCAATGGCGCAGTTTTAATCCACACCCTAACTGACATGCCCTTAGGAGACAGATTATCTAGCCCAAGCACCTGGGGAGGGGCAGAAATACGTTGGTGCCACTCTGGTTCGTTATACAGGCCTATTGCGACTTCTTCTAACAGGGCCAACACCTTTTGGGGGTCGTTTTCATAGGCAACCTCAATGGTGAAGTCGAGGCGAGACCATAGCCGAGTCAAGTTTCTAACTTTGGTGATGGCACTATTAGGAATTGTGATCAATTCCCCCTCGGAGTTACGAAGTTGGGTAATGCGTAAGTTCATGTTTTCCACCATCCCTCGGGCATCCCCCAGATCAATCACATCCCCCACAGCAAACTGATCTTCCACCAGGATCAGACAACCATTGACTAGATCTTTAATTAAATTTTGAGAGCCAAAGGAGACTGCCAACCCCAAAATAGCCCCCCCAGCCAGGATGGAACCCGTTGGGATGTTTAACAAATCCAAGGTCCAGACAATCCCGACTGCAACAAAAATGAAAGTAATCAGACCCTTCAGGGCCAGGGTGACGGTGGATGTCCGTAGGGATTGGCGCTCGGCTTCGCCCAAACTGAGTAAGGCACTATTTTGTAAGGCATGCATGACCCGGTCAATCAACCATCGGCAGACGCGAATGGTCAGGCTGAGTGAAAACCAGATAAACAACAGCCGCAGGGGGACGGCCAAAGCCCAACCGCTATATCTCATCAAGACTGGAATACGGGTCAGGATCAGGTAGATGCCAAAGTACCAAATTGAGATTAACAACCAGAAGACCAGCCATTGAAAAAAGTCACATAGGGCCAATTGCCGTCGGAGGCTGACGGGCGATCCCAAATGGGCTAAAAAGCGCGATCGCTCAGCAGCGACTTCATCGGTTGGCGGTTCTTCTTCAACCCCTACCACCGTTGCCCCTGGAGACTCAACCTTAGTCAGGGTAGAAGGCTGTTGCTGTGCTTTTAAGGTCTGTTTACGGCGACGAATCAACCGTCGCAACCCCCAAAGCAGGGCTGTGGTCACCAGCATCGTCAGGAAGATCAGGAGTGCTTGACTGATTCGGTGCAGGAGTACGTCAGGATTGATCAATTCAGCCTGGCGATTCACTTCTTTTTGTAAAATCGCTCTCCATTGTTCCGCTAGTGTTTCCAGAGTTTCGGAATGATATTCTGCATCGGGCTCGGTTACTGTGATCAGTTTTAGGGAGCGGGTTGCTTGGGGATTTGTGACGAGCAGGACTGGTCGATTGTTGAGTGTGGCAATTTCAACCATAGATGGCTGAGTTGTAGAGGTTTTGCCCTTTATTCCAGCTAGTCGCAATAGTTCTCGGTTCAGCCGTTCTTCAATCGCTTGTGCTCGGATTTCCACCGGAATTTTTCCCTCCGGGGGGTTGGCCCGGTCAAAAATCGTCGGAGAGGCAATTTCCAACAATTTTTGGGCGTCAATCGGCGATTTTACCCAGGTCACTTCATATTCGCCATAGCGATCGACCCCCTTGGGAACGACTCCCCCCTTGCCGGCCTTAGACAGATCGACAAATTGGGCTGCGGCAACAGACGCGAACCCCATTACCAAGAGGAAACTGAGCAGGCCCACGAATATCCATCGCAGACTTTTTGGAATCTGAAGCACTTGCATTGAGTAGGGCGGATGATGAGTGAACAGAGAAGGGCTTGATCTGCATGATAACGTTCATGGCGTAAGCCGATTTTAAGCAAACGTTAATTGTCTGGCCAATGCCACGTTGGTTGATCTAATACACCTTGTCCCCTGACTTGTGTTTGTCCCCACTCTTTTTCCAGCACGATTGAGCGGCAATCCGTGAATTCACTTAGCGCTGTAATCAACTGGTTGGCATGGGATACGATCCAAATCTGAGTATTTTTAGATGCCTGGATAATCAGTTTCGCCAATGCCGGTAGCAAATCGGGATGCAAGCTGGTTTCTGGTTCATTAAGTACCATTAACGATGGTGGCCGAGGCGTAAGCAAAGCCGCCACCCACAACAGATAACGCAAAGTCCCATCAGACAATTCAGCTCCAGATAATGGGCGTAATAACCCCTCTTGCTTCAGCTCAACCCCAAAACGACCATCATGTTGGATGGCAATCTGTAGGCTTGCCCCAGGAAAGGCGTCACTGATCGCATCATCCAATCCTTTTGAATCGCCAATTTCACGAATGGTTTGCAGCGCTGCCGCTAAATCATGGCCATCGTGATGCAGTACTGGTGTGCGGGTACCCAGTTGGGGTAGGCGCGCGGGTGCATCGCGATCTGTCCGAAAATGGTCGTAAAAACGCCAGCCCTGAATCGTTTCCCGCAGATAAAAGACTTCCGGCGTACTACTTGGGTCAGTTAACTGATTGAAGATGCTGTCAAAATGATTGATGGGCTGGGCTCTAACCTCCCACTTGCGGTCTGATCTGACTCGAATGGAAGGCCCCGAACGATCCACCAATAAACTGGCTGGGCGCAAAAGCGAACCTGCCCAGATACATTCTCGTTTGATTTCAGGATCTAGAGTAAAGGCTGACTGGGAGGGGGCAGGCAGGCCTAAATCAATGGAGTAGCCAAAATTTTCAATTGCAAACCCTAATCGGAGCTTGACTGATTTTTTTCGCAGACTGCCTTGCACGGGCACTTCCCCTTTGCGCATGCGGGATGAAATCTTCTCTGGCCCTGCCCAAAACGTGGATTCCAACCCACCTTCATGGGCCAGGGCATTCACGACCCCACCCTGGGCTGTTTGTGCCAGCAACCGCAGGGCTCGATAAAGATTGGATTTCCCACTACCATTGGGGCCTGTAATTACATTCAAGCGATCCAGCGAAAGCACCAGTTGCAGCAAGGATCGGTAATTTGCAATCGCCAGGGTGGTTAGCATGGTAAGCCTACAATAGTTATAAAGACGCCAG